>JADHXI010000127.1 GCA_016783065.1 Desulfobacteraceae bacterium
CGCCTAACGATTCTGCCAGTTCTTCTTCATTAATCTTTTTGCCCGATTCTATCTGCCTGAAAATAATCCTCCTTTTCAGGATATCATAGACTTGATCTCTCAAGTTGGTACGTTCTGGAAGCCGTTCCATTAATTCTCCCACTGGGGAAACCTCTCCACTTCTCCTTCTTGGCGTAAGCGTGATCAGAAAAAAAATCAGCCGGGTAGCCATTCGTTTGTATATTGTATATTGTATTATGGATATTTGTCAACGAAAATATCCTTTAGCCTAAAGCTAAACCATAGTCCAAGATCTCCCTGGTTGCAGGAGGTCTTGACGTTCGAATCTGTTTGGCCTCGATTCCTAATCTCTTCATTCTGTACTGAAGCGTAGATCTGGGGATCCCCAACAGGCTGGCTGCACCGTCTTTTCCCCCCACCACCCAACCGCATCGAGACAAGGCATCTTCAATGTGTTTTTTTTCCATCTCATCTTTTGTCAAGAATCCACCGCCATACCCTTTTTCTGTAGGCTCCAATGGCTGCAGTAGTCTATGGATATCTTCTTCCGTGATTAAATGCCCCGCGCGATGAATCATAATTCTTTCCACCAAATTTTCCAGTTCCCGGACATTGCCTGGCCACAGGTACTGACAGAGCGCCTCAATGGCCGCTGAGGAATAACGTGTTTCGGGCTTTTGCAGTCTTTCCGCAAAGTTGGTTGTGAAGCATCTGACCAGAAGAGGGATATCTCCTATACGATCCCTCAGGGGAGGAATATTCAGGTGTACGGTATTGACCCGATAATAAAGATCTCTACGAAAGGTTCTATCCCGTATTTTTCGCGGCAAGTCCTGGTTCGTAGCTGCAATAACCCTGAAATCAACCGAGATAGGGATGCTCTCCCCCACCCGCTCAAAGGCCTTCTCCTCCAGCACTTGAAGGAGTTTGGCCTGGCTCTGTACGGGCAGATCGCCTATTTCGTCGAGGAATGCGGTGCCACCATCAGCCATCTCAAAACGGCCAATTCTCCGATTGCTGGCCCCGGTAAATGAACCTTTGGCATGTCCGAAAAGTTCACTCTCGATGAGTGTAGGGACGAGCGCAGCACAATTCACTTTGACAAAAAGATGATCCTTACGCCAGCTTAAGTTATGTATGTAACGGGCTATATGGTCCTTGCCCGTCCCTGTTTCACCGCTGATAAGCACGCTGGTATCCGTATCTGCCACCAGGTCCACATCGCGCATGAGGTCGACCATGACACCACTGTTATAATAAAATTTTAGATTCAAGCGATCTAGTCTTTCAAGAACATACCGTTTTTCCTTCTCAAGTTTTTCATTAATAAGTCTCAATTTCTCGTAAGAAAGCATATTGTCTATGGCAATGGTGATTTGAACGGATAATTCTTCTATGAACCCACACAGCTCGTCCAGGTTTGGAGGACACTCTTTAAAACAGAAGTGAAGGGACCCAAGAATTTTCTCCCTGATAATCAAAGGGAAAGCGAGGGTGGATCTCAGTCCCTCTTTCCACATGGATTCGGCTGTGGTTAGTTGATCAGACTTGGACAGGTCTTTGATGATGACAGGCCTTCTCGATTCAATGACCATACGAGCAACTGATCCCTTGGGTAAAGGCCTGCTACTTTCACAAGTTATTCCGTCGGGCTTAATCCCTTCAGCCGTTGCAAAATAACTCAGCGAATTGCTTTTGCGGTCATAGAGATGGATACTGCAACGGTCATAGGGGAAGAGCTTCTTGAGCTCAATGGCTAAGGCCCTGAAGAGCCCCTCACGCGTGTACTGACTCAAAATAGCATTGTTTATTCTCAAAAAAGACAAATACTTTTTCGATGAACTCCAAGGCATTTCTTGCTCCAAAGCCCTCATTGGGTTAGGATAGGGTGAAACAGGGAGAGGCCACTCGATCTAATCATTCATAATAGATTTTTCGAGAGGATGCAAGCCAAATATTCGGCACTTGAGCCGAAATTTGGGCACAGGATTTGGGCATGCCAAACCTTTTCATTTCTAATCAAGAAATTTTATCTATAAATTCATATAGTTACCTTTTATCCAAATGGCGGCACAAGTATTGCTTAAAACTTCTCTGTAGTTAATTCTCTCCACTGCCAGGGTACCGCTTATCAGCTGATACTGGCACAACAACCTGGAAGTTCATCCCCCTCTTCTGCCGTTGCACGATGATTTCAGGTGTTAGGTTCATGGTACCGGTGGAGAAACGGTTTTGATGCCATTCGGGGACCAGAAACCTTTTCGAGCGGGAGGGTCTGATGGAAAAACATTTAGAGGGTGTAAGAATCATAGATTTGACGGCGTATCTATCGGGACCTTTTGTGAGTTTGAATTTGGCTGCTATGGGTGCAGAAGTAATTAAGATTGAGCGGCCCAAAATCGGTGATCCATGCCGGTGGAATCCACCATTCGCCGGTCCTCATGGTGTCGGTTACCGAAGTCAGAGCGACATCGATGTGTCTCTGCTATACTTGAAGCGAAATCGCGGTAAAAAGAGCATTTTCCTAAATATGAGAAACGAGAAGGGGAAGAAAATTCTTGAACGCCTGGTGGAAAAGGGAGACGTGGTCCTGGAGAACTTCGCGCCCGGCAGTATGGAACGATTGGGTTTCGATTATGAAAGATTAAAAGAGATCAATCCCCGGATCATCTATTGTTCTATTTCCGGCTATGGGCAAGATGGGCCGTATAAGGACCGCACAGCCTTTGACCTTACGATCCAGGGTACCAGTGGCATCATGGGAGTCACCGGTTTTCCCGACGGACCTCCTACCCGTTGCGGGGCCTGGGTGGGAGACATGATACCTGCCATGTACGCCCTTTCCGCCATTTCGGCTGCCCTCTATTCCCGTGAAAAAACAGGAAGGGGAGAGAGAATAGACATATCCATGCAAGACTGCTGTTTTTCGATGATCATGGATGAAGCGCTTGACTTCCATCTTGAGCAGGGGATCCCCATGAGAACTGGAAACAGGAACCCCAGACTGGCGCCGTGGAACGCTTATCCGGCGAGGAATGGATATGTACTTATTTGTGTGGCCAACAATGTGCAGTGGGAGGCCTTTGTGGACGCCGTCGGAAGAGAAGATCTGAAAGATGACCCTCGATTTAAGAATCAAGAAGGACGTTCCAAAAACTCTGATGTGATAGAAAGGATTGTGCTCGACTGGCTTAAGAGTTTAACCGTTGAAAAGGCTCTTGAACGCTTGCGAGAAAAGAGGGTGGCGTGTGATTCCGTGATTGAGATCGAGGATGTTCTCAATGATCCTCAACTGAAATCCAGGGGAATGATTCGGGAATTGGTTCATCCCAAGACCGGTAAGACCGGCATAAAGACCGCAGGATTTCCCGTCCATTTCACCGAGTCTGGTGCCGGACTCACGGAATCAGCCCCTTACCCCGGCCAACACAACGAAGAGATTTATAAAGGACTGTTGGGGATTTCAGAAGAGGAAATGCTCAGGCTGCAGGACGAAGAGATCATTTGAAAGGGGGTGATAAAAAAAGGGTGGACCTGATCGGGGAAAGGTCCAGGGTTCAAGTCGCCATTTCCACTTAACTTTAAAGGGAGGAATAAATCATGGTGAGAAAAAAGGTAGGTTTGTTGTCTTTATTGGTTACTTTGATGTTTGTTGGCGGGATACTCTTACTCCATTCCAACGCGTTGGCCGAAAAACCAATCTTGATTAAATTCAATTATGCAGGGCCCAAATCACCTCCCAGCATGCACCCGCTCAGCCAGGCTATCGGGTATCTTGGCAAAAAGCTGGAAGAAAATTCTAAAGGAAGATTCAAGGTGGAGGTCTATTGGGGAGCCTCCTTATATAAGGACGATCCTACCCAGTATGCAGCGCTCAGGTCCAATGTGATCCAGATGGCCGAAGTGAGTGGGGGTAGGCTGGGCGGAGAGATCCCCGAGACCTTCCTGATGGAGTTTCCGTTTATTTTCAGTGACATGAACCATGTTTACCGCTTTATGGATGGCCCTGGAAAGGACCTGTTTGCCCCCCTTTATCTCAAAAAAGGGTATAAGCTCATGGGTCTTTGGCCATACGGTTTTCAGAATTTTGTCTGCAGCAAGGGATTTCTTGCCGAACCCAAGGACTTCGTGGGAGTCAAGCTGAGAATCAGACCGTCCAAGATCGTGGCGTCTCAAATGGAAGCACTGGGCGCCAGCGCCCAGCCAATTCCCTACATGGAGACGTACAATGCCCTTCAGCTAAAGACAGTCGACGGGGCCGAGTGCCCGCTTGCCGTCATCCAGGCCGTTAAATGGCACGAGACCGGGGATTTTATCACCATCTCCAGACACAGCCTCCTCTTTGCAGCCATCATCGTCAATCCCAAGTTTTACGATGGCCTGCCCCAGGACCTCAAAAAGGTTTTTGATGACACCTTCGCAGAAGCAACCAAATTTGAACACGAAATTCAGGAAAGTGTAGAGTACAAGATGCCCTGGATCATGATGTCAGAGAGGCCGGTCCTCCAGTTCAAATGGCTGACCGAAAAAGAGAGGGCGGCACTCAAGGAAAAGACCAAGCCGGTCCAGGAAAAGTTCGGGGAGAAAATACCAAAGGCATTTTTTGAGGCAATTGAGGTCACCCGTACCAAATAGGAATTTTTGGCACTTTCTTCCAGTCAGGTCTCATTGGCCCGATTGGAAGAGGTGTCGATCCCGTCCTGTTCAACTATTTACGCCCTGGAGGACTCACGCCGATACTCTGTTCAGACGGCAGGGAGCAGATGTGCAAAAGTCAGCACATAACCGAACGGCGGGTGAGGTGTACCTCAAGGATGGAGCCGGCCTTTCCAAGCAGAATCAGGTTATACAATGAAAATTGGCAATATCATTTATTCCTTTGAAAAATGGGCAGTCATTGTACTCCTTGCCTTTACGGTGACCCTCAGTTTTATGCAAGTCATCTTGAGGTATTTTTTTAACGCTGGTTTCGCGTGGGTTCCCGAAATCGTCGTATTCGCCTTTATCAGCATGACACTGTTGGGAGCCAGCACAGGTATCAGAAACGGGGTACATATCGGCGTAGATGTTATCGTTAAGCTCTTGCCCCTTAAATTCCAGAAATTCTCTGAGATCTTCACCAATTTATCCGGGGCTGCCCTCTTCCTCTTCATGTCCTATCTCACCTATAAATTCGTTATGTATTTTCGAGAGATGGGACAACTCTCCATCATCACCGAAATTCCCATCTGGATGATGATCGGTTATATGCCCGTGGCCTTTCTCTTCATGGCGTTCCATTATACGGAGCTCCTATGCGAGACCTGTCGCAAAGACAAAGAAGATTTCAGAACCTTCAAAAAAGACCTTATTTAGCGAATGCAAACCTTGTGGCTGAAACTGAAAAAGCAAGATGATTGTTTGAGGTAGTCTGGCTTATGGAAAACCCGATTGTTCTCATAAGTTCGCTCATGGTAATCCTTTTTGTTCTCATGTTTTTCGGGGTTCCCATAGCCATTGCCCTTGGCATCTCCACAACCATCAATCTGATCATCTTCACAGATATGGACCTCCTGTTTATAGGGCAGAATGTTTATGCGGCCCTTGATAGTTATGCCCTTCTGGCCGTACCCTTCTTTATCCTTGCCAGCAATATTATGGCGCAGGCGGGGATTGCCAGGCGGCTCCTGGTTTTTTCCGAGGCCCTTACGGCCGGCATCACCGGTGGCCTCGGAATGGCAGGGGTGCTGTCTTGTGCGATTTTTGCGGCCATATCCGGGTCAAGCGTGGCAACGGTCGTCTCCATCGGTACGATAGTCCTTCCGGGTATGGTAAAGGAAGGCTATGACAAAAAATTTGCGACTGCATTGATCTCCTGCGCCGGCTCTCTTGGCATACTCATTCCACCCAGCATATTGATGATCATCTTTGGCGTTTTAGCCGATGTTTCCATAGGAAAACTTTTCGCAGCCGGTATGCTTCCCGGAATCATATTAACGATTTTTCTCATGATTTACGTCCATCTCATCTCACGAAAGAGGAAATACCCCAAATCGCCGGATCTTACTTTAAAGCAAAGATTCAATAAGATCGTCCAAAACGGCTCTGCCTTGATCGTCCCGATCATGATATTGGGTGGCATTTATGGGGGCGTTGTAACCCCTACCGAGGCAGCCGTCCTGGCCATTTTCATCGGCCTTGCCATGGGGTTTTTCTTATACAAAGAGTTGAAAATCAGTCATCTCCCGGAGATTTTTTTACATTCCGCGGAGATGTCTTCAATGATCCTGCTTATACTGGCATTTGCTTATTCGTTTGCTTTTCTGTTATCCTTTTTCAGGGTCCCCGACCTTCTGACGCAAATCATGTTTGATGCGGGCATTAACGCCTGGATGTTTCTCCTGTTGATCAATGTTATCCTCTTTTTTGCAGGGGATTTTATGGATCCCGCATCGATCATGCTCATCTTTACCCCGCTTATTGTTTCCCTGGGGTCCGCTTTGGGGATCAACCTCATACACTTAGGCATCGTCGTCGTCATGAACCTCGAAATCGGTTTGATTACACCTCCCGTTGGATTTAACCTTTACGTGGGCAGTTCCCTATCGGGGCTATCACTCTATGAGGTTATGAAGGCGGCAGTTCCCATAATGATCATCATCGGGATTGCTCTGATCCTGATTACCTATATCCCATGGATAAGTCTTATAGTGCCAAAGCTCATTTTCGGATCGGTGTAGCAGATCTCCGATGAGAGATAGTCTCTCTGACCAACGCGTAAAAATCTAATGGAGGATGTGTATATGGAGGGAATAGACCAGGATGATGTCATTCAGATACTGAGGATGTTGGAGGAATCCACCTTTGATGAATTACACCTGGAAATGGGTGGAGTCAAATTGCTTGTAAGTAGAAGTGGCAAGAAAACTAACCCAGTAAATGGATTCAAGCCTGACGATGGCGAATCGATCCAATCGAGCGTTACCGTGGAGCCTACTGTTCCGCCAATAGAAAAAAGTGCCCGGATCCCGAAACCGTCGGATATTGAAAAAAAAGGTTTTATCGCCATCAAAGCCCCAATGCTTGGCTCCTTCTACAGGGCGCCCAAACCCGGCGCGCCGCCATTTGTGGAGGTGGGCCAAGTGGTATCCGAAGAAGATTCGCTTTGCATCATTGAGGTTATGAAACTCTTTAATACGGTCAAGGCAAACGTTCGGGGGCGCATTGCCAAAATCTACGCAGAAGATGGGCAAATGGTAGAATACCAGCAGACTCTTTTTCTGGTGGAAGAACTCAAGGGCGCCGAAGCGGGTGAGGAGGAAAATGCTTCATGAAGGGTATCTCCCGCGTCTTGGTGGCCAACCGGGGTGAAATCGCTGTTCGTATCATTCGAGCATGCCGGGACCTCGGGATAGAAACCGCCGTTACGGTATCCGAGGCAGATAGAGAGAGTCTACCGGCAAAGTTGGCGGACAGAGCCGTTTGCATCGGCCCCCCTGCACCTATGCAGAGTTACTTGAAAGTGGACACCATCGTCGCGGCAGCCCTGGGAACTGGATCGGATGCCATCCATCCCGGGTACGGCTTCCTCGCAGAACAGCCTAAGCTTGCCGAGGTCTGCGCGGCGCATGGACTGGTTTTTGTGGGGCCGAAAGCAAATGATATCAGAAGGATGGGAGATAAGCTCTACGCACGAAAACTGGTAGAAGGGCTCGGGGTTTCAATTATTCCCGGATCAGAACTCGTATGCCATTTTGGAGAGGCGGCAGAAGCAGCGGAAAAGATCGGATACCCTATTCTATTAAAAGCGGCCGCGGGTGGCGGTGGAAAGGGAATGAAAATCGTTGAGAAATCCGAGGATCTGAGGACCGTCTTTGACGAGGCTTCGGTCGAAGCGCTGAGTGCATTCGGGGACGATAGAATATATGTGGAGCATTATATCCCAAATGCACGACATATAGAGGTCCAAATCATCGGGGATCGTTTCGGGAATGTCATACATCTTTTTGAACGCGATTGCTCGCTTCAACGCCGCTATCAGAAAATGGTTGAAGAAGCACCATCTTCAGCAGTCTCCCCTGAGCTGAGAGAGGACATCTGTAAGACGGCCGTCAGGATCGTAAAACATATAGGGTATGAAAATGCCGGAACCATTGAATTCATGTTGGACCAGGATGAAGACCGGTTTTACTTTCTTGAGATGAATACGCGAATTCAGGTGGAGCACCCTGTCACCGAAATGATCACCGGGGTTGATCTGGTCAAGGAGCAATTCAAGGTAGCTGCCGGGAATCCCATCAGTTTCGCTCAGGACGAAGTCAAATGGTCCGGTCACGCCATCGAGTGCCGAATAAACGCAGAATCGCCAAATGCCGGGTTTGCACCTTTCCCCGGTAGGATTACAAAGTGGAACCCGCCGACAGGCGAAGGGATACGGGTTGATTCCCACTGTTATGCGGGATATTTCGTTCCCCCATATTATGATTCGCTTCTTGCAAAGCTTATCACCTGGGGAAGAGACCGCGATCAGGCCATTAGATCGATGCAGGATGCCCTTGCCAACTTTACTGTTTCGGGCGTTGATACGACGATACCCTTTCACCGTTTCATCATGAAGAACCCTGACTATCTCAGAGGGCAGGTAAACACAAGTTGGATAGAAAAAACCTTGGGCAAGGAGTATGAAAAGAATGAGGGAGATCAGTTTTGTTGATACCACAATGAGGGACGGTCATCAAAGCCTCTGGGCAACGCGGATGAAAACCGCCCATATGCTTCCCATTGCGACGGTAATAGATGAAGCCGGGTTCCTGGCTGCGGAATTGATGGGCACAGTCCATTTTGATGCCTGTCTCCGTTATCTACGTGAAGATCCATGGGAGAGGATAAGACTCCTTGCCGAGGCATTGCCGAACACCCCTTTACGCGCCTTGATCAGAAGTAAATCTCTCACCAGTTTCAATATTGTCCCCGATTCCGTGATTAAACTCTGGATAGAGCGTTGCGCAGCCAACGGGATCAGGCATCTTATGATATTTGATGCCCTACACGATTGGAGCAATCTTTCAAAATCGGTGGCAGTAGCTAAAGCGGTGGGGATTGAAGTGGTGGTCCCGCTCGTTTACTCCTTGAGCCCTGTCCACACGGATGAATTTTATGCGCGTAAAACCGCTGAAATGATCAAGATGTTGAATCCGGATTCGGTAATGATAAAAGATTCCATCGGACTCTTAACCCCGGAGCGGACCAAGACGCTGGTGCCCACCATAAAGGGACAGATCGGAGATCTGCCGCTTGAAATGCATTCTCACTGTACGACCGGACTCGCCCCCTTGTGCTGTCTTGATTCGGTGGCGTTGGGCGTCGATATCATTGACACGTGCGTCTCCCCCTTGGCAAATGGCCCATCCCACCCATCCATAGAAAACATGATCATGAACCTCCGCAGACTCGGCTATACTCCCAAGGCAGACGAGGAAGCAGTAAAAAAAATGGCTGAGCATTTCAGATATGTTGCCAAAAGGGAAGGGAAGCCCATGGGGGCGCCCGTTGAATACGATCTCTTCCAATATATCCATCAGGTACCCGGCGGTATGATTTCCAACCTCGAATTTATGCTTTCAGAAAGAGGAATGGGCCATCGACTGGAGGAAGTCCTGGAAGAGATCAGCGTGATACGTGAGGAATGGGGTTATCCCGTCATGATCACGCCCTTCTCGCAACTGGTCGGTACCCAGGCCGTATTGAACGTCCTCCTGGGGGAGAGGTATAAAGTAGCCACGGAGGAGGGCATAAGATATGTACTGGGTCATTACGGGAAAACCCCCGCGCCCGTTGAACCAAACGTGCTGGATAGAATTACGGGTCTGCCGGAGGCCAAAGGTCTCATAGACTGGGAACAACCCCAGCCTTCCATTGAGGATTTGAGAAAAGAGGTTGGACGTCCGGGAATATCCGATGACGAACTACTCCTCCGGGTGCTGTTCTCGGAAGAACATGTGGAGGCAACCATTTCCGCCGGCCCCATAAAAACAGACTACCCAAGGGGAGATAAACCGGTTATGGCCTTGATTCACGAATTGACAAAGCAGAAAGACGTCTCCCGTATTCATGTCCAAAAGAAGGGATTTTCCCTGAGTCTCAAAAAGGGTGCCCCCTGAACACGGATCGTTCATGGGTCGCAAGAAAAGTTATTTAAGGAGGAAGCCATGCAAGAAGTAGTGATCGTCAGTGCAGCTCGAACGCCTATCGGCGCATATTGCGGTATGCTTAGAGATATCCCTGTGGAAAGGCTTGGAGCCATTGTCCTCAATGAAGCGATCAAGAGGGCCAATTTCCAGCCGGAAGAAGTGGATGAGGTGATTTTAGGTCAGTCGTTTCCAAACGGAGAATGCCCCAATACCGCGCGACTGGCCCTTCTTGAGGCCGGGTGGCCCGTTGAGGTACCAGGTTTCACCCTGGACAGGCGTTGCTGTTCCGGCCTGCAATCCGTCTGGTCCGCAGCCCTTCAAATAAAGGAAGGCGATGCAGAGTCGATCGTTGCCGGTGGGGTCGAAAGCATGAGTCGCGCTGAATTCTACATCCCAGGCGAGTTCCTCAAATGGGGAGTAGGCGGTATGGTTGACCCAAAATGGGGGTTTTTCCCTCGACATCACGGCAGCCTCGGGCTCTGGGGACTCCCCTTTTATGACAGGATACAGCGCGGCAGACCGAGACACCAGCCCATAGCGAGGTTTGGTGAGCTGAATTCAATGATGACCTGGGCGGAAACCGCGGCCAAGAACGAGGGGATAAGCAGGGATGAGGCTGACAGATGGGCGTTCCGCTCCCACCAACGGGCTATCGCTGCGATTGATTCGGGAAAATTTAAGGCGGAAATTGTGCCTGTGGAAGTAAAGCAGAAGAAGGAAAAGGTCTTGTTAGATACGGACGAAACCCCACGCCGTGACACCACCATGGAAAAACTGGGAAAACTCGGAACGGTCTACGAGGACGGAATTTGCACGGCGGGTAACTCCTCCAGTGAAAATGACGGCGCGGCCGCCCTGGTGTTGACAACTCCGGAGAAAGCCAGAGAGCGCGGTTTGGAGCCAATGGTCTATGTTAGGTCATTTGCCGTTGCCGCAGCCGATCCCACCCTGACTTATCCCGCAGTACCGGCGGCGGTAAATAAGGCCCTTAAGAAGGCCTCTTTAAATATCGGCCAGATAGATCTCATAGAGATCCAGGAGGCCTTTGCCGCGCAGGCGCTGGCAGATGCCAAATTGATGGGTATCGGGGAAGAAGATCTGAACAAAAAAGTGAATGTCAATGGCTCGGGAATTTCCCTGGGACATCCTATCGGCGCAACGGGTTCCATACGACTCACAACGCTGATCCATGAAATGATAAGACAGGGTGCCCACTATGGCCTTCTGACCATTTGCGGTGGGGGAGGCCTGGGTATCTGTGCTATTTTGGAAAGGAAGTAAAGAAGAGGAGTGATCATGATACATACAAGTACGATCTTGGAGGCTGCACGGGAACTAAACATAAGAGCAGCTATTGAGATCCCTAAAGATGTGCAACAA
Source organism: Desulfobacteraceae bacterium (assembly GCA_016783065.1). Classification (GTDB taxonomy): domain Bacteria; phylum Desulfobacterota; class DSM-4660; order Desulfatiglandales; family Desulfatiglandaceae; genus JABMQV01. Next base: position 11,550 of record JADHXI010000127.1, read on the forward strand.
AAGATTGAACAGATGGAGGCGGAAGAGACAAACCATCTCTCTCATTACGTTTTGGAAAAGAT
>JADHXI010000128.1 GCA_016783065.1 Desulfobacteraceae bacterium
CCTGGGATTGCATCCCGCAGAGAGGTACCTCCCAAAAGCTCGATGCCATTGGAGAATGGCCCATGTGGCGGCTCCAGTATCGTAACTTCGGCACCCACGAGACCCTGGTCGGCAACTTCTCGGTGGACGTGGGTGATTTTTTAGACCATGCAGGTATCCGCTGGTTCGAACTTCGAAAGACGGGGAATGGTTCCTGGAGCATTTACCAGGAGGGTACCCACTCCCCCGATGCCCACCACCGGTGGATGGGAAGCGCGGCCATGGACGGGAGCGGGAACATGGCACTTGGTTACAGCGTCTCGAGCGGGACCCTCTATCCCTCCATCCGCTACGCCACCCGGTTGGCCTCTGATGCCGCGGGCACCCTGCAACGTGAAGTAACCCTGATGGCCGGCAGTGCGTCTCAGACAAATGTGAATCGATGGGGGGATTATAGCTCCATGAATGTGGACCCATCGGACGACGCCACTTTCTGGTACACAAATGAGTACCTCACCGATTCAGGACAAGGGTGGCGAACCCGTATAGGGACATTCAAAATAGAGTCGGTCATTTATGTGGAGCCTGACGGGTCGTGTGGCGGCAACACGCCATGCTATGAAACGATTCAGGAGGCCATGGATGCGGGAAACTCAGGAACAATCATAAGGATTGCGGAGGGAATCTATAACGAAGATCTTATCTTGGATACATCCAAGGCAATAACCCTTCAAGGGGGTTGGGATTCCGCGTTTACGGTCCGGTCATCGAGCTCAACAGTCGGCTCCATCACCGTCAGTAACGGAACCATCATCTCAGACTCTCTGGTGGTGCAATAGCTGCAGGCAACGACTTCACAGCTTCTTTCCGAACCTCACCAGGCCATCCAGCCCCCATCCACCGGCAGGATTACACCGTGAATGTAGTCCGAGGCAGGTGAAGCCAGGAATACTGCTGCCCCGGCAATGTCGTCGGGGACTCCCCATCGGCCGGCAGGTGTACGCCCGATGATAGCCTTTGATCGTTCCGGGTCTTTTTGCAGGAGTTCGGTAAAACCGGTTTCAATAAAACCGGGGGCCAGGGCATTGACATTGATGCCCTTGCTTGCCCAATCGTTTGATAAAGCCTTTGTCAACCCGGCGATTCCATGCTTTGAGGTGGCGTAGGCCAGGACATTTATACCTCCCTGGAAACTCAAGACAGATCCGACATTGATGATCTTTCCTTTCCCCGCTTTCAGCATTATCCGCCCGGCAGCCTGAGACAGGATAAAGGCGGCGGTGAGATCAATTTCGAGCACATCATCCCAATCTGCTTCACTATAATCTGAAGCCGGAGATCTTCGTATGATGCCAGCGTTGTTAACCAGAATATTTACATCTCCCATTTCTTCCGCTACAGCCGGCACGACTTCCCTGGCCTGTTTCCTCTTGGTCAGATCTGCTTCATAATGTAGATACCGTCTGCCAAGGCCTGTGACGGCCTCCCTTATATCTTGCTGATCGGTTCTGCTGACAACGGCGATGTCGGCACCCGTCTCTGCCAGCGCCAATGTGATCGCCTTTCCGATCCCTTTGCTCCCGCCGGTTACGATGGCCACGCTCTGGTCAACCCTGAATTTATCCAGAATCATCTGAAGCCCTTTCCGCTCAATCTTGAACCTCGGCGTCTTGCGGGGCTGTCTTTTTCAAGAGGCCATATCTTTCTATGTTTGAATCAGCCAGGGCCTGAATCGTCTGGATTTCTTCCCTCCCGTCGGCATCTGAAAATATGTGTTTGAAACGCTTCTGTGTCTTCAAATACTCTTCCACCGGAATTTTTTTCTTGATCTTCCTGACCTTGGTGACTTCCCCGTCTTCCATTTCAAAAAGCGGGACCATTCCACTCTGGACACCCCGTCGTGCCACTTCAAGGGTCTGATCCGAAGGGAAACCCCATACGGATGGACAGGTAGAATCGATCTGAATATAACGGGCTCCATGATACCCCATGGCCTTTTTGACCTTTTTTTGCAGGTCCTTGAGATAGGCGACAGAAGCAGTGGCTACGTATGGGACCCCATGGGCGGCAATAATAGTCGGGAGGTCCTTTTTCTTCTGCAGCTTTCCAAGCGACCTCTTCCCTGCCGGATCAGTGGTGGTGGATGAATATATGGGGCTTGCACTGCTTCGTTGCCCACCGGTATTCATATAGGCCCCGTTATCAACGCAGATGTAAAGGACATCGTCTCCCCTTTCGAGCATCCCTGACAATGAACCGAACCCAATATCAAAAGTTGAGCCGTCTCCGCCTATTGCCACAACCCTTTCCGATTCCCTTTTTTGGGCCTTGAGGGCGGCAACAACGCCTGTGGCGATGGCAGGCCCGTTTTCAAAAAGATGGTGAATCCAGGGCACCCGCCACGGGGAGTACCCGTAGGGAGACGTAAAGGTCTCAAGACAACCGGTGGGTGTGACAACAATGACGTCCTTGCCCGTGGCCTTTAAGATGTGTCTGACGGCAAGGGACATGCCGCACCCGTGACAGGCCCTGTGCCCTGAGACGAACAGCTCTTGATCGTTTGAAAGATTCTGCGTACTCATTACTCAACTCCCTTTGGTAAGATATCTGTGTTTAGGCCAACCCAGCGAGGCTCCAGCTGAGGGACATCCGAACCGGCAACACCCTCCAGTTCTTCTACTATGTTTCTGACTGTATTTATGTTAATCTCTCGTCCCCCCAAACCCGCAATAAAACTCACCACAAGGGGCGCATCCTTTTGCCCGCAGAGTTTGGCCTTGAGGTCCATGGATACAGCCCCTTCGCTTCCCATGGAAAAATTGGCCTCCATCACCCCCACTGCACGCGCCCCTTTGATCGCGTTCAGGATGTCTTCATGGGGAAAGGGCCGATAGCAACGAAGCTTGATAAGACCCAGTGCCTTGCCCTCGGAGCGGAGCTCATCTACTGCTTCCTTGACCGTTCCCGTAACAGAGCCCATCGCAACAAGGATGAATTCTGCATCTTCGGTCCTATAGGCCTCAATGAGTCCCCCGTGATCCCGACCCGTGATTTGAGCCAGTTCGGTGAAGATTTCCTTCATCCTTTTTTTTCCGGACTGCATGGCCTGATGCACTGCATATTTAAACTCCATCAGCATATCTTCTTCTGCGTAGGATCCCCAGCTTTTTGGATCGTTTACATCCAGGGAATTGACGGGTTGGAAAGGGGGGAGAAAACCGTCTACCTCATCCTGTTCCAGCAAGGTGATGCGTTCATAGGAATGGGTCAGGATCCAGCCGTCCATGCAGACCATGACGGGGAGGAGGATTCCCGGATCTTCGGCGATTTTGAAGGCGGCCATGTGTGTGTCATAGGCCTCCTGGCTGCTTTCCACGTAAAACTGTATTACTCCCGAATCCCGCAAACTCATGGTATCCTGGTGGTCCACCTGTATGCTGATGGGCGCTGAAATCTGGCGGTTGACACCGGTGATGACAAACGGCAACCGCATACCGGCGCTCGCGTAGAACACCTCTGTCATAAGAAGCAAGCCCTGAGACGATGAAGCGGTGTAGGAACGGCTTCCCGCGGCCGATGCTCCGCTTATTACGCTAGCCGCCGAAAATTCCGACTCCACTCGAACGTATTGCGAATCCAATTCTCCCCCAGCCACCATTCTCGCGAGAGACTCTACAATGTGCGTTTGGGGACTGATGGGATAGGCTGAAATAACATGGGGCCGGCACGCCTTTACCGCCACCGCCACAGCCTCGGATCCCTCCATGACGCTTGTATTGTTCATCCTATTTCTCCTCTTTGACCATGCTGATGGCGTCGGCCGGGCATTCATACCCGCAGAGCCCGCAGCCTTTGCAGTAGTCATAGTCTATGATATAGGTTTCACCTTTCACATGGACGGCACTGTCAGGGCACACACTCACACACACACCGCATGCCTTACACTGCTCCATATCGAGGATCGGCCTCTCGTCTCTCCAGGTTCCGGTCTTATATCCCAGAGAGGTCCCTCCCTGGACCACCGCTCCAATTGTTATTTCCATCGTCAGTCTCCTTTGAGCATTTGATAGCTTTCACGGACAACCCGAGAATTCTTTTCCCCCAATTCACCCGGAAACTTGCTCTGGACCGCGTTGAGAACGGCCTCGATGCTTATTTCTCCGGTTATGGCTGAAAAGGCACCCAATAGCGCCGTGTTCATGATGGGGCGGCCCAAGATTTTTCGGGCAAGTTTTTCTGCGGAAAAGACAAATAATGTAAAGTCTCCTTTGAGACCCAGGGCTTCGGAACTCTTGTCGGTGTTTATCAGCACCAGACCCCCGGGTTTGACACCGGCAAGGACGTCGACCTCGTCCAGGATCGTAACATCCTGCAAAATTACATAGTCGGCCTTGCTGACCCTGCATCTCAGCCGAATTGGCCGGTCGTCAAGCCGACAAAAGGCCATGATAGGCTTTCCTCTTCTTTCACCCCCACCCCCAAGAAACGGGAATGCCTGCCCGTATTTGCCATCCTCCAAGGCTGCAATGGCCATAAACTGGGCAAGCACCAGAGATCCCTGACCACCTCTTCCATGTATGCTAATCTCTTTCATCAATCCTCCAGCAATATATTAGGTTGTTTCTTTAGCAGACATCAGACTATTAGCAGATTAACCAAGCCTTTATCAAGGATTAGATTACCTGAGTTCAGATCAGGCTGTAGCCTTGACAGCCATCAACATTGATACAGGCACCCGTGACCAAACTGGCCTGTTTGGAAGATAGAAACACAACCACACCGGCGACCTCCTCCGGTCTCCCAAACCGCCCTAAGGGCATATTTTGTTCTACAAAAACAGCCATTTCCTCCGGATCGGCCTTCTGCCTTTGGTCCCATCCGCCGCCTGGAAACAGGATCGAACCTGGAGCTACCGTGTTCACCCGAATACCCTTGGGGGCCAACTCTTTAGCCAGGTTTTTGGCCAATCCAATTTCTGCCGCCTTTGTGGCGTTATAGCTGGATGGCCCTCCTAATTCACGGCCCCATATGGATGAAATCATAACAATGGAACCGTTCCCCTGTTGTTCCATCGTTGGTATTACCCGGCGACACATCCGTATGGCAGCGAACAGGTTGAGGTCGATTATATTCTGCCAGTCCTCGTCGCTGTGTTCAACAAAGGGCTTCCAATTGCTTCCGCCCACGTTGTTGACCAACACATCGATCTGCTTAAAAGATGCGATGGCCCGGTTTACAACCTTTTTGACTCCGTCTTCTTTGATCACATCGGCCGATACGGCTTCCACCTTCGCGCCCTTATCTCGAATAGCCTGAGCCGCCTCCTGCAAAGCCTCTTCGCCGCGCGCACAGATAGTCAGGTTGCAGCCCTCATCGGCAAGTCCCATGGCAATCGACCGACCGATGCCCCGGCTCGCTCCGGTCACAATAGCAGATTTACCCTCTAATCCGAGATTCACTTATTATCCCCCCCTTTGCGAAGACGAAGAAACGGCAGAGCACGTTTATTCAATCCATCGCTCTTGATGCGTTCATGGATCTTGGCACGACAAATTCCCATCTGAACAGAGTCGCCCGATTTTCGGGTGCGAGCGCTGGAACATGTCGGGATTTCCCGGTAATGTGATGCTGAGTTAGTCGAGGATTTCGTTTATCTGCCGGATCGGCGTGACATTGGTAAAATTGGAGATATCCCCCCGTAATATCGGCCCTGCCTCGGCCAGTCCTTTTTCATATCCGTCACGGCTTTCAAAGTAGAGGTGTCCAATGCACACATAAGGCGCAGGCTGGTCTCCTCCGCCGGAAATCCCTTTGTCAACCCCTGTCTTGGTCAGACCGAAAGATTTCAGGTGCTCCTGCACCAGATCCATGTGAGTTGTTTTATAGTAATCGAAGTCAAACTTGGCCCCTTTTTCATTTGGATACATGACACTATACTTGAACATGTTTTTCCTCCTTGGATGCTGGGATCTGGCCGGTGGAAGAATAACCTACTCCCGGATAAAATCTTCTTTTCATGAGGGGTGGAGTATAGGGAGAAGGCGGTAATGTGTCAAGTGCAAGTCAGAAGAAAGGATTCTTGTTTTTCTTGTGCAGAAAGACAAGGCCTTTTCTCTACCGTGTTCTATCCAAACCGCCTGTTTCCAACACAGTTTTTCGGAAACGTCCGTAACGGGCAAAATGGCCAACTGCGGCCAAACAGCGGGCGGGGTGAAAAAATAAGGGTATCCCGGCCTGTTCGAGGCATTGGAAGGCTTGGCGGGCGCCGTTGCCTGCGGGCCAGCAAACGACAAGGGGTTTTGGCAAAGCGGGCCAGAGCGCGGCGATGCGTTCAGCGATTTTGAAGGTCCTGTCGGGTGTAGAGATGGTCAAGGTGAGGATCAGGATGTCAAAATGCTCGTCTTCGGCAAAGACATGGAGATAGCGGGCAATGGCATCGGGGTCGTTCATGAACTGGGTGGTGATGTCCATGGGGTTGGCTATGGAGGCAACGGCGGGTTTCAAATCCTCAAGCTTTTTCAGTGTTTGCCGGGATGGCTCGGGAAGAGTCAATTTTGAATCAGACGCCATGTCCCCCAACAAAGCCCCGGCACCTCCCGAAGAGGAGAGTATGGCCACCCTGTTTCCTGCGGCAGATCCATATCGCGCGAAAAGATTTGCCACCTCCAGAAGGTCGTCGATGTCAAAGACACGGCAGATGCCCTTCTGTCTAAACAGCCCATCGTAAAGGGCATCAGGGCCTGACATGGCTCCGGTATGGGAGGCCGCGGCCTGACGTCCCTTTTCCGAACGTCCCACCTTGAGCACCACGATGGGTTTTCCCCTCTGCAGCGCCTTGTCAGCTGCATGAGCGAACCTCCTGGGATTTTTCAAATCTTCCAGCAAGAGGGCAATGCACCGTGTTCTTTCGTCACAAACGAAGTGCTCCAGAAAATCAGAGCTTTCCAGGTCCAGTTCGTTTCCCGAGGAGACAAAAAGGCTCAGTCCGATGGAGCGATCATTGGCCCGGGTGAAAATAGAGTTGCCAATCCCCCCGCTCTGGGTAATGAGCCCGATGGACCCCGGGATCAGGGAGTCGATTTCCAAACCGGTTATGAAGGAGGCGGCAACATGGTCGTGGGGATTGATAATCCCAATGCAATTGGGACCCACCACCCGCATTCCCGTTCCCCTGGAAAACTCCCTGAGATATTCCTGTTCTTTTCTCCCGTCGTCGCCCATCTCCGCATAGCCGGCGCTAAAAAGGATGACAAAAGGGACCTTTTTGTCCGAACACTGTCTGAAGGCATCCAGAACCGACTCCCGGGGGATCACAACCAGGGCCAGATCCACAGCTTCAGGGATGTGGGTGAGTGCGGGGAAACAAGGTAAGTCGGCAATCTTTTTGTATCTTGGGTTTACCGGGAATATCTTACCCTTGTAACCATGTTGGCGCAGGAACCGGATGGTCAGACCGCCTATGCGCGAAGGATCTTCAGAGGCGCCCACTATGGCGATCGTCCGAGGGTTGAATAGAGACTTCAGCCCTGATTCTGTCGATTCATTCTTCATCCCTTATCTCGTCCACAGCGCAATCAGTGCCTCTTTGATTTGTATGAATTTAGCTTTTTTCAAAATTGGCACTTGGAAAGGGGAATGGGGGTTCCGTTTTGAAGGGTGTAACCGTGTCTGAGACCGTTAGAGAGCGTTAAGGAATCACGGACAAGGACGTCACTAAGAACCATAGGACTTTCCCGAAAATACTTCCCCCTGTTTTCTCCCACGGCGCGTGATTGCTTTACGCTCTCTTACGGGCGAGTTTTACACGCGAAAAACGGAATCACCATTCCACTGGTTTCAAAAGGCTAAAGTGTTATTTTGATTTTGGTTTCCATTCATATACTGTTCAAGAAAATGTTTTTGGGTTCCTGTATGGTTATGAGGCTGATTTTCAGGGGCTTTTCAATCGCAAATCGCAAAACGGCAATCGCAAATCCTATAGCTCCTTGACAGAAAAGAACCCGGTTTCAGCGACTCAAGAAATGCGGATTGTGTGGCGGAAGGATTGAAGGGTGCTGATTCGGAAGTCAGAAATATAAACTGAAGTCACCGGAGCAATTGGGGTTGTCAAGCATCAAACACCTCTCTATCTTTGGATTCACGTCATATTTTATTTTGAGGCTCTCAATCCAGCACCCGACCCTGTACATAACACCGCATTCGTAGTCGTCGATTACACCAATATTTTTCATTCCCTTATACGCAAAACAGTCTTTTGGCTTGAACTCCCAATGTAAAATGTTTTTTTTCGGGAAACTCATGGTAACATTCATGAAATCCGGTATGCATAGTTCAGATGCTCCCGAAAAAAAGTTTTTAAGCGCTTCATATGTCTCAATTTGTTCTTTTTCCATTCCCAGGAACTTCTTTATCCTGTTGACCTCTATGGGGGCCAGTGACCGTATTGCTGCCTTGTTCATTTTATTCGCCTTCCGTAGACCGAATTCCTGAAGGCAGGAATAAAACCACATGGCATCATGGGTCATCCAACATTTATTTAGAAACTCAATGAGCTCTTTTTTCTCCGGTAAGCGCCTACCATCTGGCTTGGTCATTGCCGTCTTCGTCTTCCTTTTGCTCATCTATCAGGAAATCAACTATTTTTCGTTTTTCAGTATGGGGGGCGAATAATTCTTGGAGCGCATACAAGGCCTCATATCCATCCGGGTTTGTGGCATAGTAGAAGTCTTGGGCCAGTTCAGTAAATGCCTGCAAATTCTCTTGATGCAAACAGGCATATGTATAATGCGCGATCAATTTACTGAGGACATTTTCAAACTCTTGGTAATATGCGAGATCATCAAGAAGCTCAGCGCTCATGGGATAATGTTTTAACCCGAATAGGAGGAGGTCCTTCAACCTGGAATTTGGCTCTTTAAAATATCGTCTGATCAATGGATAGTTCGGATCTTCAGCGTTTCGTTCGGTCAAGAACACCTCCAATATCCGCTCGGATAATCCTTCTTCTCCCTCAAAATAGGAGACCAGAAACTCCTGGTTTGAATTTTCAGGTATAGCTTCATTTTCTTCTTTTTTTTCAAAATCATCTTCCTCATAATACTTGAAGCCGATTTCTTCCAATGCTTCAATATAGTTGCCCGGTTGATTCTTAAAAATGTCGTCGACCTTTTCAAAAAGCATTTCGTCTCTTATCTTCTGATAATCTTCAAGAATCGGATCTTTCTTCTTCTTGCTCACAACGCATGCCTCCTTTGTTTAATCCAAAATAGAAATCCTGGTCCTTAGGGCGGGATCTTTACTAACCCCTTAAACCTTCAGCTATGCTAATGGTCCCAGTCCCACTGGAGCGAGATTGATGCGGGTAAGTGAGAGAATGTTTTTCACCGCCCGGCTTGTCCCGCCATCGGGACTTCGCTTGAGACCCCAGTACCATCTCCCGGAGCTACGGGGCAGGCGCAAAGTTCGCAGCCTCCGGCCTGTAGGGCCTACGGCCCGGAGGGAGGGAAAATGGTTTTTCTTTTCTGCTGACCCCGGTTAAATGGTCTGCCGAATTTAACGGGGCAGGGACGTCAGAAAAGAAAAGATCTACGCCATAATGATAGATAAGACAATAGCTGGGTATATATAGTATTTGCGATTGCCGTTTTGCGATTTGCGATTGAAAAGCCCCTGAAAAAGTAACCTCCGCGCCCTCCGTGCCTCTGCGGTGAATAATTTTCTGTCAAAGACCCTTTCAGGGTCATCATCCAAGCCGCCCTTTTTAGGGGTGGTGGTTGACATACCCGAACTTACCAGAACTTACATTATCGGCGCCGAAATATGGACATTCGGGAAATTATTGGAAATCGAAGATGATGGTCTCGTAAAGAGTATATTTTCTCCCAAAGACGTCAAGGATGTCAAGGAAATATCTTTTAATATTAACAAGTTAACTTTGCGAGCTTTGCGCCTTTGCGTGAGATTTTGATTTTTTATGAATGCATCAAAGATAAGGTGTCAAGAATAATTCTGGGCAGAAACAAGCCGATCTGGCCACGGGGACCGATTTCAAAGGGGTTTGACTATGGATTTCCAGGGAGATAATGTAAACTATCGACTGCGATTTGTCAGACAAGCCCGTGGGAAAACCACGGTGCCCAGGATTATCGAAAACCGGCATAACGTATTGCAAAAGCCCCGAAACCACAAGAAATGTGAGGTCAACCCTTTTGCACTATGAAGGTCCCATCTATCGACCACCCAGCGAAGCGGATAGTCTGTTGATTCAGGCCACGGTGGGGTGTCCCTACAATAAATGTTCCTTCTGTATGGTCTATAAGAAAGGGCCCCCCTACAGGGTGAGGCCTGTGGAAGAGATCTGTGAAGATATTCGGGAGGCCCGCCGTCTTTATGGTGCGGTGATGCAAACCATCTTCTTCCCGGCAGGCAACACCATTGCCATGCCCACGGAAGATTTGGCCCATATCTGCCGATTTGCCAGGAGGCAATTTCCACAAGTCCGGAGGATAACCGTCTACGGGTCTTCTCAGTATATAGCCAGAAAAGGGGTTAAGGAGTTAAAAGTCCTCAGAGATGCGGGTCTCAGCAGGATTCATGTGGGTCTTGAGAGCGGGGATGATGAAATTTTGAAAAGGATCAAGAAGGGGACAAACGCCTCAGAACAGATCAAAGCGGGTTGCTTTGTAGAAGAGGCAGGCATAGAACTGAGTGAATATGTTGTCCTTGGTCTGGGTGGGGAGGAGCGAACAGCCCAACATGCCGAGGCAACAGCCAGGGTCCTGAACGCCATTGGACCTGACTTTGTGAGGCTTCGCACGCTGGTCCCCAAGGTCAATACCCTCCTGCTGCATCAGATAAATAAGGGAAGGTTCCAACTGCTTTCTCCCCATCAGGTCCTGGCGGAAACGAGAGACCTGATTGAAGGTCTGAAATGCCCTACCATCCTGATGAGTGACCACTACACCAACTACATTAATCTGGAAGGCCATCTCCCGCAGGACAAGAAAAGACTGCTGGGGGAGATTGATCAGGCAATGATGTTGGATGAGGGGAAATTCAGATCCCTTTTTGTGGGCACCCAGTAGACCCAATTGGGTAAAGACCAAGTTACGAGAAAACCAACCAGGTGCAAAAATGTGTTGACAAAACCGGAAACCGGGGTTAAGGGCTTACGAACGAGGAGAACTATGACCATCACACACGCCTTTTATTATTGGTTTTTTTGGTGGAGGACCGGGATGAAGTAGTGTGTGGAACCCAACAATCTCGAAATGAAAACAAGCGGGGCACACACTCCGCTTTTTTTGTTTGACAGGACGACTCCCCAACAAGTCCATCTGATGGCATGAAAGACGAAGAATTTCTTTGAAAAAATATCCTTTTCAAAGTAGAGATGTTGGCTCCATTGACTTGCCTGTCTTCAATACGGTCTCCACTGACCCGGAGGGCCGAAGACCGGATCCTTTCAGACTAGGAGGCTGTCCGAGAATGAGATAGTTTTTTCAAGATCAAGGAAGGCGGAAATTATAACCACAGGAATACATTAAAGTATTTCGAGGATTATAATTTGAGTTTGACCCCAGTA
>JADHXI010000129.1 GCA_016783065.1 Desulfobacteraceae bacterium
CGAAGTTTCCATCATCCGCCATGGCGAGAAAAACATCGCACCCAGCATCAATTAGGGTCTTCGTGGCATTATAGGCTTTCTGCTGGTCAATCCAGCTCCCAAGGTAGACTGTGTGAACCGTCACTTTGGGATTTACAGATCTTGCACCAATGGCCAGACCTACGGCAGGTACCACAACACACGGGTAACTGAAACCTCCAATATGGCCGATCTTATTCGTTTTCGTCATCAAACCGGCTGCAATACCAGCAAGATATCCCCCATATTCAGACCGTACAGTATAGGAAGAGATATTGGGTGCGATCTTGCCCTTTTCAACATGTTCGTCATGGAGATTAATATTGACAAACCATGTATTCGGATATTTGGGCGCCAATTCTTTTGAAGCCTCATAACCGACCTCTGAGGTGTATATGATATTCACGCCTTCTCTGGCTAAAGACTCGAACACGGGAACATGCTCTGCAAAGGGGAGTGTGTCGGTCCATCCGATCTGGACTTCAGGATACTTTTTCTTGATGTTAAGATAGCCCTCATAGAGATGCTGGCTCCAGGAACCATCTGTTTTGGGACCGCACGTGACAATGTGCATCTTTACGGGTTTGCCTGCCGCGGCTGCTATACCTGGCATAAACCCAAAAATCACGACTATGACGAGTGCAGCAAACAATAATCTTTTCATTTTTTTCTCCTTTACTTTTTCTAAAATTTAAATATACCTTTCACATACTGAAAAAATTAAATTCTTTTCACCCCCTTTCTTCGATCACATGGTCCTTTACTTCCTCCGTGCATATAGAAACCAGATGATCAAGTTATAAAATCGTTTCACGATTTTATTGAACGCGGCCCCTCGGCCTGAGCTCGGGTCGAAGGCTTCGCCATTCTAAAAAATGGGATTTCCTGTCCTATCAAGTTAGTTCGCTTCGCCAATCCCGATACATATATTACAGAATCTGATCTAGTTTATTTACTGGTATTTTGTATGTCACCCTAAAAGGCCTGTTTGCTTATTGAATTGTTCGATAAGCCTATCAAGGTCATCCACTTGTCGGTGTATTCTATCCCAGTATTCTGGAAAATCGTACCACTGGGCATTCAGTTCATCCACGTCTTTGCCTTGCTGTTCTATCCATGTAAAATACTTAAGGTTATGGATCTGCTTCCTGTCGTAATAACCGAGTTCACGAACATAATCTATGGATGACCCCATAAGGTATCGATGAAAATCCTTCGCAGCCTGGATCTCTGAATAGGGGCCATAGACCTTTTCCATTTCTTCCAAACGCGTCTTGTAGAGATCCATTGAATCGGTCCAAACTGTCAGGACGATGTCACGACCGGTTAGTTCGTAATACTTGGCAAACTTGATGGCGCAAAGTAAATTGCCGATGCTGGATATTCCAAGAAGGGGGAGTTCCTTAGTGGTCTCTTCGCTTACACCCTGATCGGTCATATATTTCCATCCATCCGGTTCATTGAACAATCGTATGAGGTTCATGCAAGCATTATCATCAATAGCAATGACCATCTCCGTATTCCTGACGTTATGAATCCACGGGACATGCTTGTCGCCGATGCCTTCAATACGATGACCCCCATAACCCCCCAGAAGGAGGGTGGGGCACTGGAGTGCTTCGCCTGCTACTATCTTGCTCAGAGGAAAAACCTCCTTTAGGTAATCTCCTGCTCCAATTGTCCCGGCGGATCCGGTCTGGGAGATAAAACCGGCATAACGATCATTTTTTGACATTGATTTCCTGAGGACCTCTTCCGCTGCATGGCCGGTCACTTCATAGTGCCACAGATGATTTCCCATTTCTTCGAACTGGTTGAAAATGGAGATATCCTTACGGGTATCCCTGAGTTCCCAACACTTATCAAAGATCTCCTTGACGTTACTCTCGCAGCCTGGGGTCGCGATGACCTCTCCAGCCACCTTTGACAGCCATTCGAATCGCTCGCGGCTCATTTCTTCCGGAAGGATCGCGATAGAATCACAACCTAGTAAGTTTGCGTCATAAGCACCTCCCCGACAAAAATTTCCGGTGGAAGGCCAGACCGCTTTTTGGGATGTAGGATCGAATTGACCGGTGACCAATCTGGGCACAAGGCAACCGAATGTCGCACCGACCTTGTGAGAACCGGTCGGGAACCACTTGCCCACGAGGGCTATGATCCTGGCGCTGACCCCTGTCAGTTCCGACGGGATCTCCATGGCGTTGACATTGCCGAATCCTCCGCCTAAATCGACCGGTTCGTTCTTCCATGTAATCCTGAAAAGGTTGTTTGAATCGAAATCCCAGAGTTCGATTTTTTCCAGAGCCTTTTTTATCTTTTCAGGGATGAGGGTGGGATCCTTTTGCTGTGAAAATGAAGGTATCAGAATATTTCGCTCCCCTGCCCGCTCGACGGTCCTTTGGAGTTGTTTTTCATTAACGGTTAAATCGATCATGTTATATCCTTATCATTATGGTGGAGTAGTCAACACGGCATCATGGGGTTTCCCGAAATACCTCGACTATTCGGGGAGCAGTTTCAAGGCCCCGGCCGGGCAAACTTCGGTGCATAGACCGCATCCGTCGCAGTTCTCCCTGTGAAGGATTAGTTTGGGAGCAAATTCGATAGCCCCGTAAAAACATGAATCTCCACAAAGTTCACATCCGCCTTTGGTCAGGTTGATGCATTTTTCAGGATCCACCTGTGCCATCAGGGGCCGTCTTTTGGCAAGTTCCTCGATTGGCACGATGTGAGGCAAGGCCTTCCCCCTTATCTGCTCTAGAGAATCCAGGCCTTCACGCTCCATGTACACCGTGAGGTCATCGAGCACTTCCTTGAAGAAATCATATCCATGCCACATGATGCTGGTGCAGATCTGAATAGTGGTCGCCCCTATCATCATGTATTCGATCACATCCTCCCATGTACTGACCCCGCCGACCGCTGAAATTGGGATGTTTACCGCTCTGGCCACCTCAGATACATGACGTTGGGTAATGGGCTTGATGGCCGGACCCGTGTAACCGCCATAAGCGCAAAGTTTCGGCATGCCGGTCGAAATGTCCACACCGGCAAAGGAGCGTACTGAATTGGCGATCGTAAGAAAATCGGCTCCCGCCCGTTCGCAAGCCTGAGCTATGGGAACCATATTGTGCGTCGTCGGAGTCAGTTTAATCCCTACAGGAAGGGATACGGCACTCTTGATCGTCTCCACCTGGCGATAACAGGTCTCAGGATCGTTGCCCATCTGAAAGCCAACCTTATCCTCTCCCGCCGGCATGGGACAGGAGACATTGATCTCAAACATGACCACCTTGCCCGTCTCCTCGATAATTTGAGCATTTCTGGCTGTATCTTCAGGATTTGGGTGGGCCACGACGCTGGCGATTATGGAACTGTTGCCCTCGCAGGCCTTGTCTAACTCACGATCCAGCCAATCCTGAAGGGTCATGGTCGTATACAATTCGATATTTACCATACCGATACGCTTCTTACCGGACTTGATAAGTTTCATCCGACCCGTTCTGGGGTGTTGGCCCCATCTTCCCGGTGGCGCAAAACTCTTGGGGATCACAGCGCCGGCCCCTGCTCTCCAGGCCCGGTTGGACCTTTCACCGTCCCAGCCGGGTGTGGCCGAGGCGAGAATAAGCGGATTTCTGAATTTAATGCCCGCAAAGGTGACTTCAAGGTTCGCCATACGTGTCTCCTTTCACCCATGCATCATTCATGGCTCGAAGCCGCACCAGTCCATGATCGTGAGACTCAATGTCTTGGTTGCGGTGATTACATCGTCGATGTTCACCCATTCATTGTTCGCATGCATCTGTTCCGTCAAGCCGGGACCGAATATCACCGTGGGGGTATTGCCGTGTTTAATGAGGTATCGGATATCGGCCGCCCCTTGTCTTCCGGTGATTTCGGGGGTTTTTCCGGTCACCTGTTCAAAATTTTGACTGAGTGTCGTTACAATCGGATGATCCGTTGATAATTCAGCCGAGTCACCGCAGTACCCGACGAATTTCACCTCCGGCGGATGTTCCCTTAACCAGGGATCTGTTTTGGAATAGGAAAGGATGTGGTCAACAAAATCCTGTTTCACTTTGTCGGTCTCTTCTCCCGGCAGCGTGGCGAAACTTCCCTTCAGAGTGCAGACATCAGGGAAGGCACTCGGAAAGGACCCGGACTCAAACATCCCGACCATGCAAGGAAGTGAACTCAATTTATCCGGGTACAACGGGTGGCTCAACTGGTTTATCCTGATGGCTTCCAGATTGGATACGGCTTTAACGACCTCATAACCCTTTTCAATGGCATTAACGCCTTCCCATCTTTTCTGGATGCCGGCAGGCTTTCCTTGCACGGTGATCTCAAACCATACTCTACCGATGCAGGCGGGCTGGACGTGAAGGCTACTGGTCTCACAGCAGATCCCGGCATCCGCCTTATACCCTTTCATCACACAGGCTAGTGTGCCGTTTCCGCTCAGTTCCTCATCCATGACAAATTCAAGAATGATATCGCCCTTTAACCGCACACCCGCTTCGATCAAACAATCAACGGCCATGGTCATGGCGGCAAGGCCGCTTTTCATATCGGACGACCCTCTTCCATACAACCGATTACCACGAATCTCTGATGAAAAAGGCCCGTATTCCCAAGAATCCGATGGACCGGGAGGTATCACGTCCACATGACCATTGAACAGGAGAGAACGGCCACCTCCCGTTCCTTTGTGTATTCCCACAACATTGGGCCGTTTCTTGTACCCCTCTTTTACCGGCACATAGGCCTGGTGTTTTTTTAATGCCTCGTGATCTGGTTCCCACATGTCAACATCGAGCCCCGTTTTGCCAAGTTTATCGGCGATGAAATTCTGAATTTCCCACTCATCACCGGTTACACTGGGAAACGAGACCAGTTTTTTCAGGAACTCAACAATCGTCTCTTTTCGTTTGTCAATCAGCTCAAGGACTTTTTCTTCTGCTTCGAATCCCATGTTGATGACCTCACCTAAAAATGATGATGGGAGGGGGGCGACAACCACCCTCTTTAAGAAATGCTGATATCGGGACTATTGCCCTCTGAATGGAGTCAATGCCTCCCTATTTTTTTGGGAAACCGATTCGATGGCCTTAATTATTTTCGTGTACCCCGTGCAGCGGCATAGGTTGCCGGAAATTCCAATCTTGATCTCCTCAAGGCTCGGTTTCCTATTTTCCCTGAGCAAGGCCTCTGCGGACATCAGCATGCCGGGGGTGCAAAACCCGCATTGAACCGCACCATGTTCAATGAAGCTCTTTTGCAAGGGATGGAGAGCATCCGCCGTTCCAAGCCCTTCGATCGTTTCAATCTCCTTGGACTCGGCCTGAAGCGCCAAGACCAGACAGGCATTCACCGCCTTGCCGTCCATGATGACCGTGCATGCCCCGCAATCACCCTGCTCACAACCCTTCTTGGTACCCGTGAAACCCAGTTCTTCCCTCAGGACCCGCAGGAGCGTCCATGTGGGTTTCACGGCCACTTCCGCCTCTTCTCCGTTCACCTTCATTCTTAATAAGACCTTATCTTCTTTTCCCGCCACAATCACTCCCATTTGACTCTAAATTTTTTTTGACCGACAGGCCAATACGCCATTTATTCCACTCCGCTTCCGTTCAATGCCCTTTTCAAGACACGCTTAAACACACTCCTCGCCACGGGAAGTTTATAATCAGGGATCCAGACCCCGGCAAGATCGCCCACAAAGGCATCCGCGGCCTCCTCCACGAGGGAATCTTCAGGCTGCCTGCCCATTAAAATTTTCTCTGCTGCACTCATCCTCCTCGCCACAGCCTCGAGTGTGCCCGGGACGATCCTCAAATCGGAAAAGGCCCCTTTTTCATCGAGTTTCAAAACGATGGATATATTCATATAGGCCCTAGCCATGGCATTACGGCTCGCCAGTTTTTCAAACGCGTACCGGGTCTCTGAAGGCAATTTCTTGATAAGGATTCCCGTTAACAACTCATCCCGGTTAAATCGTGTTTGATAGGGTGCTTCGACGGCCTCAGCTGCCGGAATGATGCGCGTGCCCAAAGCCTTTGACTGCAATTCCAGTTCGCCGTCAAGGGCCACAACCGCCGGAAGGACATCCGCGGCAGGTGACCCGTTACAGATATTCCCCCCTATGGTCCCACGGTTTCTTATGGTAGGCCCGCCCACCGAAGAGGCCGCTTCAACCAGAAGGGGAAGACTGCGTTTTATGACCTGGGACTGTATAATCTCCGTGAAGGTGGTTGTGGGCCCTATCCGAATGGTATCGCCCTCTTCACTGATCCCGGTCAGTTCATCGATCTCCAGAATATTAAGCACACTGTCCGGAAGGATATCTTCATTTCTTAGTGCCGGAATGAGGTCCGTTCCACCGGCAATGATTCTACAGCCATCCCCCCTTTCGGACAAGATATTCAACGCCTCTCCAACAGTTCTTGGTCCGTGGAATTGATAATTTTGCATGGCTACTCTCCCATAAGGTTAGCTCGCTTCCTCCTCTTTCCCCTTTTCCAGTATCAGACGTTTTATATTTTCCGGATTTGCGGGAAGTTCGGTCACCCGGATATCCAGTGCGTCACAGATGGCATTTAATATGGCGGGCGCCGTGGGAATCAGGGCCGGTTCTCCCACGCCTTTGGCACCATAGGGGCCATCGGGATCGGCGACTTCTACAATATGGGAATCGATACGTGGAGTGTCCATGCTTGTGGGCATCATGTAATCCCCCAGGGAACCGGTTTTGAGATATCCTCCCTCCTGCACAATCTCCTCTGTGAGGGCGTAGCCCATTCCCTGGAGGACACCCCCCTCAATCTGCCCTTCCACATTACTCGGGTTGATGGCCTTGCCCACATCATGAGCCGCTATTATGCGCAGCACCTCAACCCTTCCGGTTTCCGTATCCACCTCCACCTCCGCCAGTTGGCTGGCCCATCCATATGTGGCGTAGGCATCACCCTGTCCCGTTTCAGGATCCACATCTTTGGTGGTAATATCCTGCCAGGCCGTTTCCACGATCTGCACTCCCCGGGCATGGCACGTTTTGGCCAGATCGCGAAAAGAGATTCGTTTATCCGGGTACTCAGAACGGATTTCCCCGTCCATAAAGACGAGATCCCCCTCTCCGAGAATATCCTCGGCCACGGATTGCATCGTCTCCTTCACGGCCCGTGCCGCTTTGACCATGGCATTTCCCGTGACATAGGTCACGCGGCTGGCGGTTGTGGGGCCGGCATTGGGTGTGGTAAAGGTGTCGGCCGTGATAAGCTGGATGCTGTCATAGGGGATGCCGAGCTCTTCTCCCACCATCTGGCAGAAAATCGTATCCGATCCTTGCCCGTAATCCACCTCTCCCGAACGCACGATGACCGAACCGTCCTCACAAATTTCGATGGTCGCGGCTGAAATATCCTGCCTCGAAAATCCAAACCCGATCCCGTAGAACATGCAGCCTACACCAAGGCCTCGCTTTTTCATCTCAACTCCTTCCAGTATTTTTGAAGCGACGGGTCTTTCATGACAACCTCTTTCAGTTTCTCGAGGGTTGCCTTGATACCTATGCCCGCTTGGAATTCCTGCCCTGTTGCAGTGGACAGGCCCCTGTCCAAGGCGTTCATCAGACGAAACTGCAACGGATTGATATTGAGCCTCCGGGCCAGTTCATCCATTTGAGCGTTGTGAGCCACAGAAGACTGTAAGACCCCAAAGCCACGCATGGCGCTGGCCATGATGTTATTGGTGTAAACGGAATAGGAATCCACTTTCACATGGGGAATATAATAGGGACCCGAAAGATGTATGCCGCATTTCTTCACGACAAAGGGGCCGAGCCCCGCATAGGCCCCAGTGTCTCCATAGACCTTCCCTTCCATGGCACACAGCTTTCCCTCCCGTGTCGCTCCCCATCGTGTCCACATCTCGATGGCATGGCGCTTGGTCTGGGACAGGAAACTCTCCTCTCTGTCCAATACCAGACGAACGGGCCGTTCGGTGGCCAGCACCATGAGGCCGATGTGAATCTCAACGGTCACGTCATCTTTTCCGCCAAAGGCGCCTCCCGTGGTTGCCCGAATAACCCTGATCTGATTTTCCCTCAGCCCCAGGACCACCGCCATCTGCCTCCGGTCACGAAAAGGACACTGATTGGCAGACCAGACAACCAGATTGCCGTGTTCGTCAACCTTGCCGACGCCCGATTCAGTCTCTATGTAGGCATGATCCTGAACATGTGTTTTGTATGTGTTTTCCACGATCACATGGGCTTGACGAAAACCTTCCTCCACATCTCCTTTGCGGGTCTTGCTGTGAAGGATGAGATTTCCCTTTTCATGGACCTTGGGAGCGTTTTCACCAAGGCCTTCATGTGGGTTTGTCACCACAGGCAGCTCTTTGTATGTGACCTTGATGGCCTTTGCCGCATCCCTGGCTATCTCTTCATTTTTTGCAGCCACCAGTGCAACGGGTTCCCCAATATAGCGCACCTTCTCTTCCGCAAGAGCCCACTGATCCTGGAAAGCAATTCCGAAAAGGTTTTCGCCAGGGATGTCCTTGGCCGTCAGGACACAGGCAACCCCCTTCATCGCTTTTGCCGCGGATATGTCGATGTTCTCTATGATCGCATGGGGGACGCCCGCTCTCAGTACTTTTCCGTGCAGCATGTTGGGAAACGTCATATCCTCCGAATAGACTGCCCTACCCAGGACCTTATCCAATGCGTCCACCTTAAGTACCGAATGTCCAACACACGTAAATTCTTCTTTCTCCACGCTGTGATCTCCCCTTTGAATGCCCGGATTATTAAATTTCCCTTGGAATCTTTCCGATCGCAGAGGGAACATCTTTATTCCCTAAGGATTTCTGAATGCTTAAAGCGGCTACTCATATCTCCAAAAAGAGTTACGAGTCAATGATATTTTCTTTTAGATTCGCTAGCACAGGAGATCTAAACCCGTCTGGCCAATAATTTTCTCCAATGATTGACGGAAACTTATCCGCCTGCTACACTCCCTTTTTTCTTTAAACTTCCCTTTTGGGTTTCCATTAACAACTTGTCTTTTGGAGTGGGACATTAAAAATCATGTCCTCAGAATTGATTAAGGAAACCTTCCCGTTGAAACTGGCACCTGATTTGAAACGTGAACTGCCCTGCGTCACACTATCCGGGACGGACAAACAGATCGCTTCATTTGTTATGCTGGGCCATGTGAAACTCAATCATAAATGTGCAAAACTTCTCATCGACAGGATTCGATCAGAAGGCCTGTTGGACGAGTTTGATATGCTTGTGACCATTGAGGCCTAGGGGATTGCCCTGTTTGATTTGTTTGATTTGATTTGATAAGAACATGCTTTTTCAGGGAGGAACTGTACCGAAATGCCACTTGGGCGTCAAGGAAAAAGAAACCATAATATAGGTGGGGGTGGTCAAGCTGGATTGCAGTGTTCACCGGGGCTGGGTGCTGAAAAATGTGGGATTTTGGTGATTGTCAACACATCAATAGGATTGAAGATTGACTATTGGTGCCCCGGTTCAATACGCTGTGCTGTCCTTGGGAATTGAACGGGGTAAAATTGTCGATTGAAAAGCGCCTGAAAAGCCAAAGCATATAGTATTCAAATACCAAAAACATTATCTTAAGGACTATATCTTTGTGGTTTTTTTGTGGCTGTCTTGCCGAGAGATCCCAACATTCCTCTAATCCGAGGTCGGTTAAAGAACTGATATTCCTGGGCCTGACCCTGGCTACTATTTTCCCAGTAAGTATAATAAATTGTTTACAAAATCGTAAAATTTGGGTATGATTGCCGCTCATAAGCGGGGGGCATGATATTCAGGAAGCTCGATTTTTCCCAAGGAGACCCACATTATTGCCATCACCAAACCCCATTTCACTATTCTGTTTGCAACCATTCAAAGAGATTGACTGGGTTGTAGTAAAGGGCGAAAGCGAGCGGGTTTGGATGATGACATCGACCTAAAAGGGTTATTCGAATAAGGTTACTAACGTGACAGAGACGCGATCGGGTAAGAGAGAAATTGTGGACGGAGTTCGTCTTCATGACCTTGTACAAATGAATTCTCCTGAGGCCGTTCTTGATGAGGTATTGATCATTCTCCGCTTGATCTCTCCAGACTATGACGTTGCCCCAGTCACCTCTGCATTCATCTCGACCGTCAACCTTTACGAGGGAAGATATCCGGGATATCGGGCCTGCAACACGGAGTACCACGATCTCAACCACATCACCGACACCTTCCTCGCAATGGCACGCTTGATACATGGCGCCGTGATTGAGGGGGAGACCTTCTCCGACCGTCAAATTGCCTTGGGCTTAACCGCAACGCTTTTGCACGATGCTGGATACATCCAGGAAGAAGGCGACCGTGAAGGCACTGGTTCCAAGCATACCGTAATCCACGTCAGACGAAGCATGGATTTTTTCAAAAGCTATGGTAAACAACATGGGTTTTCCGAGGAGAAAATCGCTGCTGGCCAAAGTATGATCCTCTGTACCGACCTGGCTGTTGATATTTCCAGTATGGCTTTCCCGTCCGTCACGGTTGGGCTTCTCGGAAAGATGTTGGGGGCGGCGGATCTCCTAGCCCAGATGTCGGACCGAAAATACCTGGAGAAACTCCTGTTCCTCTACTACGAATTTAAGGAAGGCAAGGTGCGTGGCTATGAGAGCGAGGTGGATCTCCTCCGAAAAACCCTCGGGTTCTACGACTTGGTTGCCGAACGCCTCGAAACGATGCTTGATGCGACCAATCGGTTCATCATTCCACATTTGGCATCGCGGTGGGACATTCAAGTCAACCTGTATCAAGAGGCCATTCAAAAACAAAAAAATTATCTGCATCAAATTTTGGCAGTTCCGGATTCTGACCCCCGTGACAAGTTGAGACGCGACAGGATTGTCAATAAGGTCCGCAATAAATACAGGGGAAGCCATAGTGGGAAACACCCACCTCCGTTCTGATTAGCAAGTCAACCTACCAAAAGGTACGTCCTTTTGTTGAGGCCCAGTCTCTGGGAAGGAAGTCACTTGGTACCCGTGAAGCTCAGATGGAGGTCTACCAAGTCACTGAGAAAAAAGAGTTGTCAGACATTGAGTATCTCATGCACCAGGAAAAGATAAAGGATACACAATAAGGCAGCACCGGCTTGGATGAAATAAGGATAAGTTGTTTAGATTTGATCATGCAATTATCGGAAAAGAGTCTGGACCATGCCTAACAATTTCATTCTATCTCGACGGGCATAACCATGACATATCTCAACTCTCGATCCGCCCCTCAAAATCGTGATATCACAGGTTATAAGGATTGGTCCTTTCCAGCCCCTTGATATGATTTTGAAATTAGCGAATGAAGAACAAAAAAGAGGCGAAAATCAAAAAAAGAGCACCTTTTCAGAGACGCAACAGGTTTGGACTACCAGATGTACTCTTCCGTTTTTCTGGGTTAACTCAAAATTCCAGGTTTATAT
>JADHXI010000130.1 GCA_016783065.1 Desulfobacteraceae bacterium
ACGTCGATGTTCCGATAATGCAGGTAGGCCTCAAGCTCGGGCATATATTTCATCAAGAACCGCCGGTCCTGCCACACAGAATTTCCGCAAAGCGGAGACTTCTCTTTCTCGCAATGGCGTGAGACAAAGTCCAGCGTTTGCTTCTCTGCCTGCCGGCAGTCACAGGTAGAGGCCTTGACTTGATCCAGCAACCCCGAAGCCTTATGGTGGTCCCGGCTCCACCTATCCATTAAAAAGAGGCTATCCTCCGGGTAATTTACGGCCAAATTGGGACCCTCTGAAATGATATGGAGCTGATCATCGGTCACGAGGGAGCCGATTTCAAGGATTACATGTCTTTCAGGGTCAAGTCCCGTCATCTCGAGATCTATCCAGACTAAATTGTTTTTCAATCGAGCCTCCTTGGTATGCAGTTTATTAGCCCTAAAGATAACACAAAAACCTTGTCTTCAGGAAACAAAAAATTGA
The DNA here is from genome assembly GCA_016783065.1 of Desulfobacteraceae bacterium. Taxonomy (GTDB): domain Bacteria; phylum Desulfobacterota; class DSM-4660; order Desulfatiglandales; family Desulfatiglandaceae; genus JABMQV01. Next base: position 469 of record JADHXI010000130.1, read on the forward strand.
ACTCAGACTCTAATAGATTCAGTGAAGAATTCATTTTTCAGCGCCAACCTTCAAATACTTTGGATTTTACTGCTCAAGATCTTCAGCTGACAAGAAGCGCCAGGTTTTTTGCAACACCGGAATTAGCAGAATCAGACAAAATTTATTTGACTTCATCTGCTGTTGTGAAATCATGTTTATTTGGAATTTTTTCTGGAGGAAGTAAAGTCTAGGAGAGAGAATTTCTGGTGCTGGAACAAACTTTTATCCATATACAGGGGATAGGAAAGAAAACTGAGGAGAGACTCTGGAATCGAGGTATTCACACCTGGCAGGATTTTGTTGAGCATAGGGGCACCATCTTTTCTGATGCAAGGGACCGAATAGTGCGGCAGGAACTCGAGGCTTCCGTGGAACATCGGACGAATATCCGGTTTTTTGCGGAACGATTGTCATCAGGAGATATGTGGCGGATCTTTGATGCCTTCAAGACAAAGGCGGTCTATCTTGATATAGAGACAAGCGGGGGCTATCAGGGCATGGACGAGATAACGGTAATCGGACTCTACAACGGTGCCACCGTTGAGACCTTTGTTAACGGAATTGATCTGGATGAATTCGAACTCGCAATCGCCAAATATGACCTGGTTATTACCTTTAGCGGTTCCAGTTTTGATCTGCCATTTATTCGTCGCTGGTTTCCGAGCGTTTCATTACCTCTAGCCCATATCGATCTTCGGTTCTTGCTGAAAAGGCTCGGCTACAGTGGCGGGCTCAAGAAGATTGAGAAGGAACTCGGGGTTGTTCGTAACGCTGAAATCGATGGGATGAATGGATTCGAGGCGGTCATGCTATGGAAGGCCTATCAGTGGGGCGACAGAGATGCCCTTGAGACGCTGATCCAATATAATACCGCAGATATCGTTAATCTGGAATATCTGATGGAGATAGGGTACCGGAAGATGAAGGAACGGGCGTTTTCGGGTTTACAATATTAACATACTTAGAAATAAAGCACCGTGAGAAGCCTCATCCAAAAATTTTGTGCCCTTGGAGCAATGCTGCTGGGGCTCCCGTTACTGGGGGTTTTTCTGGCCGGTCTCCCGGTTGGACGGTATCTGGAATTTCCCCCCCGAACCCGATATCTGGATCACGCACCATTCTCTTGGGCTGCGTTTGCGGGCTACACTCTCTTGGTCCTTGCCATGGTTATACCCCTCCTCATGAGGGGGTTGGGAACCAGAAAGCTTCAGAAGATGAAGGCCTCGATCAGTCATTATTTTCCGTGGTGGGGATGGGCCGGGATTCTGGCCGGGCTGATAACATGGGCCCTGGCATGGACACGCTTCTCTTGGTTCGCGACCTTTCAACCACACACGTTTACGCCTCTCTGGCTCTCCTACATCGTTGTCATCAATGCCCTGACATATAAGCGCGATGGGCGCTGCATGATGACCGACCGGCCCGGATTTTTTCTCCTTCTCTTTCCGGTTAGTGCGACGTTCTGGTGGTTTTTTGAATATCTAAACCGGTTTGTCCAAAACTGGCACTATATTGTAGCTGATTACAGCCCCTGGGAGTATTTTTGCCACTCCACCCTTTCCTTTTCCACGGTGCTCCCGGCGGTCCTGGGAACCCGTGACTGGATGGTTGGGTTTTCATGGCTTGAAAAAGGTTTTGGGAATTTCTTGACCCTTAGACCTTCCCGGCCCAAGGTTCTGGCGTGGGCTGTCTTGCTGATCTCCGGTGCCGGTCTGGGAGGGATCGGTATATGGCCTGATTATCTTTTCCCCTTGCTCTGGGTGTCTCCTCTCCTTATTATTGTCTCCCTCCAGGCCCTTATGGCAGAGCCTCATGCCCTGGGAGGTATTGTTCGAGGAGACTGGCGCCTTGTTATTTCCTCGGCACTGGCCGCGCTTTTTTGCGGTCTGTTCTGGGAGATGTGGAATTATTACAGCCTGGCAAAATGGGAGTATGCTCTCCCTTTTGTGGACCGGTTGCGGGTCTTTGAGATGCCGATCCTGGGGTATGCGGGCTATCTACCCTTTGGCCTGGAATGCGCTGCCATCGGAGGAATGTTGGCGTCTACAAATCAGAGATGGTCTTCTTCATAATCCCCGTAACCGGTCATCAATTCCTTGAGCCTCTTCTTTTGTTCCTTCATATCTTCACTGGGGAATGTACAGAGAGGTGTCTCGATGATGCCCATATCAGAGAGAGTCTCTTTTATGAGTGCCACGGGCATTTGTTGGTAGACCCCCTTTAGATCGCGGAGATACTGGCCCAGTTCCAAGACCTGGTGCAGGTGGTCCGGGTAATGTTTTTGACCACCGGTCAGTTGGAGGGAGGACAGAGTGATTTTTTGCCAGGCCCTTGGTGCCAGATTGGACCCCACAGAAACCAACCCACTCATGCTTGGGTGCTCCAGGAACTGGGTCTCGTCGCCGTCATATATCCTGAAATGGGCCCTGCCGCGGGATGCCTTGTTGTAATTGTGAGCCCTATCAAGGGTGCCCGAAAATATCAGACCGATGATATCTTTGAAGACCGCCAGTTCTTTTAATATGCCTGTTCGAATATTGCTTCTCTTAAGAGGTTTCCCCAGGCCTTGTATGAATCCCGGGTCATTATGGAGAACAACCGGTTCTTCGAGAATCTGGGTCAGGTCCCGGTAATAGGCCTGAAGCCCTCTGTTGCTATGATAAAAAAGCGGGGTATCCACCCACAGGACCCGGCCAGTGTACCCCATTCCATCAAGGCACTTTTTGAATACGAGGATGTTATCTCTTGTAGACTCTTCGGTATCCCCTGTAACCCAGATCAGGAGAGGAATCCGGCCCTGGATCACCACACCGGCCTTTTCAACAAGTTCTGATCGCTGGTCGGAGCTCAGGCCTTTCCCCTCACCGCCATGGGGGCCTGCCAGGAATACCGCTTCAACATACGGGATGACCCGGTTCAACAATCTTTCCAGTCCCGGCCCATCAATGGCCCCGTCACTCCCAAGAGGGGTGATAAGGTCAGCGATAAGCCCCCGTGGCGCTATTGGGTCCGCCATTTAGTCTGAATTCCTCTCTCCCCAGGAGATCGTGCAGATGAAGGATGCCCTTTACCCGAGTTTTCCCATCCACAATAACAAGGTGGGTAATTGCGTATAATTCCATAAGCCCCAGGGCCTCGGCCATTGTCTGATTTTCGCCGACGGTCTTGGGGGATGATGACATGATTTCCTCAACCCTTTTTGAATGGACATTTTCGTGTTCCAGGAGTGCCCTTCTCAGGTCACCATCACTGATGATTCCCTCAAGCCTCTGATCATCGCCAATCACCAGGGTGGCCCCTATCTTTTTCGTATTGATTTCCCTGATCGCCTCCCGGACCTTTGAACCGAGAGGGACCACGGGGATACGGTCGCCGATCAACATGACCTCTCTCGCCTTGATGCTGAGTCGTTCTCCCAGGTTCCCTCCGGGGTGGAATCTCTTGAAATCGTCTTGGCTAAACCGTCGACGACTGATCAGGGCCACCGCGAGTGCATCACCCATGGCGAGTGCTGCAGTGGTGCTGGCCGTTGGTGCCAATCCCATGGGGCAGGCCTCCCTGTCAACACCCACATCAATGACAATATCGCACCCCTTGCCTATGGGAGACTCAGGGTCTCCCGTAAAGGCTATGAGACTGGCCCCCATGTCCTTGAGAATCGGTAGTATGGTGTTGATCTCGGCGGTGTAACCTGCATTGGATAGGGCAATGACGATATCGTCCCGGGTCACCGTTCCAAGGTCACCATGGATGGCCTCCGCAGGATGTAGGAAAAGGGAGGGAGTCCCGGTGCTGTTGAGGGTGGCGGCTATCTTTCTGGCTATCAGGCCGGATTTTCCCATGCCCGTGAGTATGACCCTCCCCTTGGCGCCCAGGATAATCTCAATGCTCTTTTCGAATTCCGGGCCAACCTTTTCAATAAGGTTCAGGATGCCCTGAGCCTCTATTTTTAGGACCTCTTTTGCCTGTTCAATCACCATCAATTACTCTCAGCAAGGTTTCCGCTTTCTCTTAACATTTTCAAAAGGGCTTCTCAAGGTATTAGTTGTCCGGTAAACACCATTATCCCATGATATTGGTCCTGGAGCATGATCCTATGGTTTACGGCAGTAGCTGTTCAGGATTGACTACCATTACTAACATCAGTTAAGGTGAATAAAATTAGAAGTGTAAGTGAGGTCTTGCTGAAATAATGGGGTTTGGTGAATACCTTAAATTATCAATGAATTATTCATTGTGGAAGATGGAAAACCAGACTCGAAATGTAAGACTCTAATGAGGCGGTGATTCGTATGTTATACGGCGCAATGAATTTTCCCGTAAGACCGGTGCTGAAAGAACTGGAGACCATTTCAGGGTTGGGTTTTGATTACCTGGAACTGGCCATGGATCCTCCCAGGGCGCACTATGAAACGGTTCGTCGGCGGAAAGAGGAGCTGTTAGAGGCCCTGGATCGCGCAAAGATGGGGCTTGTCTGCCATCTTCCCACTTTTCTATCCACGGCCGATCTCACAGAAAGCCTGAGAGAAGCCTCCCTCACTGAAGTGATAAAATCCCTTGAACTCGCGGCCGAGTTGGATCCGCTCAAGGTTGTGCTTCATCCCAGCTTCACTATGGGATTAGGCGTCTTTGTGATGGATGAGGTCAGACAACATGCCCTCAAGGGCCTTGATGCCATCGTGGAAAAGGCAGAGAAGCTTCACCTAACCCTCTGCATTGAGAATATGTTCCCCCGGTCCAATTCGCTAGTGGACCCGGAGGACTTTGTCAAAATCTTTGAGCGGTTCCCCACACTCAAACTGACCCTGGATACGGGGCATGCTCATATGGGTAGTAGAGGGGGGAAGAGGCTCTTTGATTTTATTGATAGATTTCATGATCGAATCGGCCATATCCATGCAAATGACAATTTTGGCAAAGAGGACAACCACCTCCCCATAGGCGCCGGGACCGTTGATTTTCCCAAGGCGGTCAAATCCCTAAAAAAGGCCGACTATGACGCCACAATTACCCTTGAGATCTTTTCCCGAGACAGGGACTATCTCAAGCTTAGCAAAGAGAAGCTGATGGCCATGTTTGCTGCGGCTTAGGGCGTAAGCCCTAAGGTGCTGTGACAAGAGGGGCTTCATGAAAGAAGCAGTCCTGAGAAAGGCACCCTACCTTCTCCCTTACGTACTCCTTATATGTTTTTTGGCGCCTTTCATGGTTCAAAAATCTAATGCAGATCCTATTGAACGTCTGCGGGCAACGCTTCCAGGTCAGATAGGGGGCTGGCGGGCAGAACCCGAAGACCGCCTTTTCGATCCCGAGACGATTTTCGAGTATATTGACGGGGGCGGGGAACTTTACAGGGCATACAATATGCAAAAGTGCCTTTCCCGCCGATATGCCAACCCGGATGGCCCAGCCATCGTGATGGATATCTTTGACATGGGATTTTCCGGGGATGCGTTCGGGGTCTTCACCCATGACCAGGAAGGGGAGTTGCTGGAAGTTGGGCAGGGGGGTCGTTACAGATCCGGTTGGCTTAGGTTTTGGAAAGGCCGTTTCTTTATCTCCCTATATTCAGAGGCGGAAAGCGCCGTCGCGGAAAAAGCGGTCAGGGAGCTGGCCACTGTTGTATCTTCACGTATCAAGGATACGGGCCCAAAGCCCCAGGTCATCGCCCGGTTGCCCGGGGAAGGACTCCGGCCCGGGAGCGTAAGATACCTTCACCACCAAACCGTTCTCAACTATCATTTCTATCTGGCCGATGAAAACATCCTGAATCTCGGGCCTCACACGGAGGCTGTCCTTGCCGCGTATCAACAGGACCAAGAATCTGCCTATCTCCTGATGGTCGTGTACCCGAATGTGGGAAAGGCTAAAAAGGCCTTCCGTGGCTTTAGGGAGCATTATCTTCCTGAGGCAACGTCAACAGGCCTTGCCTTACTGGAGAATGAGAAATGGTCTGCTGTGCGGATGGAAGGAAAGCTATTGGTGATCGTCCTGGATTCTGACAGCAAAGATTTGACCGAAAGGCTTTTGGCAAGCGCGAGGAAGAATTGGACTGATTAGTGATTTGGAAGGGTCTGTGCAACTTCTCAATAAGTCCGGGAGATAATCGGGTTTCTGAAGTGGGGTTCGGGTGTTTCTTGAAGGCGCTCTCTCAAAGTGAATTTACATCTCACGTTGGCAGTGGCTGATATTTGGGGTTTTCTCCTGATAAGCCATATTAGCTTCTCCGTGCTTTTGGCAAAACCCCAAATATCAGCCACGCTGCGACTACAGGTTTAGAGAGCGCCTGAAAGAAATGGCCGAACCCCACGGTACCCGAGTTTATTGAGAACTTACGGATCTGTCCCTTCGGGGGTATATGAGGGGAGGTTGCGGTTATGGGAGAAAAAGGGAGGGTCATTACAAGGCGCGATTTCATGCGTACCAGTTCATTTATGGCAGTGGGGGGCCTCATGGGGTTACCCCTATTGGGTCATTCCCCTGGTAGCGCCGCCGAGAAAAAAAGCAAGGTGGCACTGGTGCGTGACAAAAAGGTTCTGGACAGCCATGGGCATTTGAGGGGCGATGTCCTGCAGGATATGCTGGACAGGGCCGTAACCTCCGTTTTCAAGACACCTGATGCGGTAACGGCTTGGAGGCAATTGGTGGGACCCGGTGATATTGTGGGGGTCAAGAGCAATGTTTGGTACTACCTTTCCACCCCAAAGCCACTGGAGACGGCCATATTGAACCGCCTTCTGGATGCCGGTGTCAGGGAGGAGAACATCTCCATTGATGATCGGGGAATCCTTCGGGACCCGGTTTTTGAGCAATCTACGGCTCTTATCAATGTCCGCCCCATGCGGACACATAACTGGTCCGGGCTTGGGACCCTTATAAAAAACTATATCATGTTTGTCCCTAAGCCATGGCGCTATCACGGCAATGGTTGTGAGAATCTGGGCGCCATCTGGAAACTTCCACACGTCAAGGACAGGACTCGTCTCAACATCTTGGTGATGCTCACACCCCTCTTTCATGGTATGGGACCTCATCATTTCAACCGCCGCTATACCTGGCCCTATTGCGGTTTGATTGTCAGCACCGATCCTGTGGCGGCAGATGCCACCGGCGCCCGTATCATTCAGGCCAAACGGAATGCTTTCTTCGGGACCCTAAAACCCATAAGCCCGCCACCCCGGCATATTGAGGTGGCCGATACCCGCTTCGGGTTGGGCAATAGCCGAAAGGAGTTTATCCGCTTAATCAGGTTGGGGTGGGGTGAGGGGATACTGATCTGATCCGTAGCACAAAGAAAAGATATGGATCGTCTTTTTGTTGACTTCCATGTCTATTGATTCTAGGATTTTGTTTAAGAGAAAGGGAAAAGGTATGGATGAGGAAGAATATAGCAAAAAATACGTAAAGTTGAGAATCCTCAAGAGTATTCAGGAATACCTCAAGCCCGGAGATAACTCCCCCACGGCAGTATATCCTATCAATGTGCCCGATGACCTGCTCTATCAGGTGCTCAAGTTGGAAGGTGCTGATAGCGCCGATAAATTGATCCATAAGATCTTCAAAATGGGTCTTACTGTCTGGAGTGAAAAATTTTACAATGAATCTTTTGGCTCGCGGGTGAATCTCCAGCGGTTTATCGAACTGGTAAAAAAACGTAACAGAGAATGAATTGATATCTCCGGGCCCCTGACTACCCTGGCAAAAGAAGGATGAAAAACTTCAGTTTTTCGTGTCTTTCGTCACGGCAGGCCCAGCCTTTGTTTTACTCTCCAACACCAAACCCCTTCAAAACCCCAAGCAGTTCCTTTACCGAAAATGCAATCCTGTCGCAGGAACCGTCTATCATTGCATTGACCGTCGAATGACCGGTCTCTCCTGCGTTTCGAAAATCGGTCCGAATGCCGATAATGGGCAATTTGTTCGCGTATCTTGAATAGAAATAGCCGATTTCCCATGCGGTGCCGTCATCCACCTGGGCGCCATCGAGGACGGCCACCAGCATGTCAACCTTATCCAGGTGGGTCTCGCATATCCGAAAGACCTCTCGCTTCCCCTCTTCACCCAGGGAACGGACCTCTTGGTGAGGAATGAGCTCATAGGGCCAGATGACGGTTATGTCCTCTCCAATTCCTTCAATTTGTCCCCTCAGAGCCGAGAGCCAATCTCGCTCAGCCTCTGAGAACAGCGCTCCTGCCAGATATATTTTCATGTGAGACAACCTCCCCTTTGTGGCTCTCTTTCTCGGCGGGTCCTTGACCCGTTCACTCGTATCCCGATTGAGACAAGTCGCTGCACACTGTTCACCGCCACCTCCTACCAGACAACTGTCCAAGAAACAAGGAGCAAACCTCTCCCGAGTAATGTTAGAGGGTGGGTGGTCTGTGACAACACAAGGGGCAATCAAGGGTATGAAAATTGGTTGATGAATGGGATCGAAAGGAATAGAGTGTGATCCATTGGAGGAATAGAAATCGCATTTAAAAGCGGAGACGATTTCTTTGGCGGCAAAGGCCTGTTTGCTGTTGCAGGTTAAGGAGGCGGCAATAAATGTTGCGGGAAATGGTGGAGATTTTGAGCGAGGGTGAACCCCACGGTACCCGAGTTTATTGAGAACTTACGAAATAATCGTGAATTTCTGGTGTGAGGTTCACTTGTATTTTTGATGCGCTCTTTCAAAAAAGACAAAAGGGGAAACTGACATGAGGTGTGTGAACATTGCCGTATTTCTTGCTGGACTCCTGATGGGTGGAACCGTGTATGGGGCGAATCTCCAACCGGCTGATTTCCCCTCACTGATCTCATCTCTCAGGATACCAACACCCCTGACATTTTGCGGCGAACGAGTTATGCTGGAAAACCAGGAAGTCCGGGCACGAATGGAAAAAGAACTCCTGCTCTCCCTTTGGAATCGGCCCCAGGTTATCCTCTGGTTAAAGCGTGGGAGCAAATACCTGCCCCTTATGGAAAAAATGCTGAAAGAAAACAATGTGCCGGATGACCTCAAATTTGTGGCCATCGTCGAGAGCGCCTTAAGACCGCATGCGGGCTCAAGAAAGGGGGCGATCGGCTTCTGGCAGTTCATGCCCCAAACAGGCCGGAGGTATGGTCTGACCATCAACTCACGCATCGATCAGAGACGAAATGTCTTTGCTTCTACCGAGGCGGCAATCCAATATTTTAAAGAACTTTACGAGATTTTCGGGTCATGGACGCTCGCTGTTGCCGCTTTCAATATGGGGGAAGAAGGGCTTATGGCGGAAATCCTGGAACAGGGGACCAACAACTATTATCTGCTCTATCTTCCCCTTGAAACCCAGCGATTCATATTCCGGATTCTTTCGGTGAAGCTTATTTTTTTAGATCCTGCGAAATATGGGTTTGGGCTCAGCAAGGAGGATTACTATCCCCCCATGGAATTCGAGCGGATTCAGATCGAATGTGTCCGGGAAACCCCGATCCGAATTATTGCTCAAGCAGCAAAGACCCATTTCAAGGTCATTAAGGATCTGAATCCGGAAATTCGAGGTCATTATGTCAGCAAGGGAAGCCACAAGATGATTATCCCCAAAGGAGCTTCTCGGGGCTTCCACGAGCGATATGAGCGGTATTTAAAAAGGTTTTTGAATGCTCAAAAGGGACGAATCTATACCGTAAAGAGGGGAGACAACCTTTCATTAATCGCAAAAAGGTTCGGGATCCCCCTCCAAACCCTGGTCATCCAAAACCGCCTTGATCTGAGTCGTCCCATCCACCCGGGAGATCGCTTAATCATCTTTTCGAAGAAATGAGTTAACCGTTCACAGGTTCAGGCCTGCCCGCCATCGCTCTCGCTCAGGCGAGGCGGGCGGGGTTCAACGTTCAGGGTTAAGGACAAGGAGGGTATTGAAGACCGGAAGTCCTCGCAAAAAAGGTCAAATTTCCAAGTAATTGCAATTTGGCTCCAAATTTTGGATTAGGTCTGCCGATGCTGACGCTTTTCTCGTGAATACGTATCCCAAATGCAGTCCAGGGATGAGATTGGAACCTTGAACCCCTGAACCCCTGGCCCAGACCGATCATCGGCACTATACATGCCAAAAGTACAGTCTAAGCCTACTCAAGCACAGGTTTGGAATCATGCCACGAGTCGCACCAGGGCGGGCTTTGAACCCGTGAACGCCTACGCCATGGGATTGTCAACAAACGGATAAGTGACCTCATGCCTCTGACGGGGTAACGGAACGTTATTAGATTAGGGAGGAATTCTACCATGGAAATAATTGACAGCCATTTTCATCTTTACAAGAGTGAACAGGCCGGACTCATGGCCCAGGGTGGTGAAAGTCTGATTGGGTTTTGCGGGACACTGGAGGAGGCAGTGCCCATCTTGGATCGTGGACGGATCAACAAGATTATAGCGCTGGCCGTGATACCCATTTCGCCGATGCGCCAGGCAGCCATGAAAAAGTGGCCACAGGATATGACGCCTTCCACAAGGCGCGATCTGATCAAAGAACTGGATGATAAGATGACAAAGCGCCTGATCAGTTTTAACGACTGGCTCTGCCGGGAAGCGCGTGAAGATGGACGCATCGAGCCTGTCATTGCAGCCGATGCAACTATTCCTCAGGAGGAAATGACGGCCGAGATATTGTCCAAGATAGAAAGTTACGGGATTAAGGCCCTGAAGATTCATCCGGCTGTTAACAATGTCTCTCCTGCGCATCAAGGATATGAACGTATCTTTGAAATCGCTCAAGAAAAAAATCTGACAATAATTTCTCACGGCGGGATGTCCGGCGATGATCCGGAAGGGAAATATTGCTCACCCATCAATTTTCGCAAAGTGCTCGATAGATTTCCAAGACTTAGGCTTGTGGTTGCGCATTTGGCCTTTCCTCATGTGGAAGGCCTTCTGGAACTTGCCTCCCGTTACCCGAATCTTTATACAGATTTATCATTTCTATTGAGCAATTCGGAGATTACAGATGACACGTTCTGCAAGGTAATCCGAGATTTTGGGCCTGAACGGGTGCTCT
>JADHXI010000131.1 GCA_016783065.1 Desulfobacteraceae bacterium
ATAATTCCCCAGCCAGTGCTGGTTGTACCGGCCATCCTCCGAGGTAACGGCAATGAGCATGAGGATATTGGGAAGGGATTTTTCGGTGGTCACCCCGTATCGTTTTACCTCTTCCGGGAGCTTTGCCGTGGCCGCAGCCACCCGGTTCTGGGTAAACACCGTATTCATATCCGGATCCGTACCGATGTCAAAGGAGGTCTGGATGGTCATGGTGCCATCGTTGGCGTTGGTGGATTTCATGTAGATCATGTTGTCCACGCCATTGATCTGCTGCTCTAAGGGTGTGGCCACAGACTGTTCAACACTGATGGAATCAGCGCCCGTGTAGGTGGCGCGCACCTCCACGATGGGGGGCGTGATGTCAGGGTATTGTTCTATGGGCAACGCTTTCAGGAATACAATGCCCACAATCACCGTCACAATGGCGATAACCATGGCCACAATGGGCCGTCTGACAAAAAAATTACCCTGATTTGACTGGTCAGCCATCTTGATCCTGGATATTGGGTACTGGGTACTGGGTACTGGATAAATGAAGCGTGATGATTTTTGATTCCGCATTCCGAAATCCGCAATCAAATCACGTTTCACGCATCACGTTTCACGCATCACGCATCACGCTTCACGTTTCACGCATCACGCATCACGCTCATTTCTTTTCTTTATCCGAGAAGGGTATGTCTTTTATCTCTGCGTCTACAACGGTTCCGTCTTTGACTTTCTGAAGTCCCTCGTAAACCACCTTCTCACCGGATTTCAGGCCTTCCCGGATGAGCCAGAAGGATTCGATCTTCGGCCCCACCTTCACTTCTTTCATCTTTATTTTGTTTTCGGCGCCCACCACATAAACGGTAAAAGTGCCCTGCAGCTCCATTACACAGCGCTGGGGAATCAGAATTCCCTCTTTAACCACATCAATCTCCCCTTTCACCTTGGCAAACTGACCCGGGCGGAGCAGTTCATCGGGATTGGGGAAGGAGGCCTGGATCAAAAGGGCTCCTGTCTGTGGATCCACTTCCCGGTTGACAAAATCAGGTTTGCCTTTGTGTTTGTATATGGACCCGTCAGACAAAATCAGCTCCAGATTCGCTTTTTCCGCCTCTTCAAACTTACCTTTTTCGATCTGCGCCATATGGCGCCGCATGAACATGAGATACTGGGTCTCCGTGATAAAAAACTGGACCAGCACCGTATCGATGCGTGATACCGTGTTCAAAATGATGGGACTGGGTTGACGTCCCACAAAATCCCCCACTTTGGCCTTGGTTTTACCGATAATCCCGGAAATGGGTGAATAGATCTTGGTATAGCCCAGTTGTATTTTTGCGGCCCGAAGATTGGCTTTTGCTGCTTTTATCTGGGAGAGTCCCACCTCATACTGGGCCTTGGCGGAATCCAGATCGCTTTGGCTGACCGCTTTTTCTTTGGCAAGGGGCTCAATACGGTCCAGATAGGTTTTCGATTCCGTCGTGTACGTTTCAGCGGCGGCCACACCGCTCATCTTGGCGGCCACATCCGCCTCGAACTGTTGACTCTCCAGTGTATAGAGGAGCTTTCCTTTCTTTACGGGAAATCCTTCCTGGAAATGGATTCCTTCCAGATAGCCCTCCACACGTGCCGAAATACCAATATCCTTGAACCCGTAAACCTGCCCCACAAGCTCCTGGTAAATGGGCACTTCACGGGCTTTAATCTCATACACAGACACTTGCTGTGGCGGTGGCGGCGCCTGTTCGGTCTCTTCCTTCTGAATACATGAAAAGAGGCCGAGGAAAAGAAGGCCTAAAAAAATCAGTTCTATTTTTTTCATTTTATGGCCTTTTCAATTTAAAGATTCAAAGTCGAAAGGCATTTATCCGGGAACTTTACAGGGATAATAAGCCGTCGTTCCCAGGATACTAGCTATTTTGACCCAGGATAGATTCAATTCTCACGGAACGTTCTGCGTTTTTTTTGGCCATTTTTTCAAGAGTTCTCGCCGCTCCCCGAAGACGGGATCTTATTTCGTTTCCCAGATCAATATAGAACTTACTGGATTTTTCCTCAATATCTTTTGCTCCGGATAGCAGCTCAAAGAAACCTGAACGCCTGCCCGTTTCTGACGTGATGAGATAATCGGTCGCCTCTAGGCGGCGTATGGGCTCAAAAATGCCGGTGTCCATGTCAGAGAAGACGCTGTCATTGTACAAACGCTCCAGGGCTGCCTTACGCACCCTGTTTTCATCTATGAGGGCAAGAAGCACTTTCCGGCTTTCAGGGTCCTCCGTGAACTGATACGCCTTTTCAAATGTCTCTATTGCTCGGGTTTCTAAATCCATGACAAATTTCAGGGCCGCACCAAAGGTATTCAACTCCATCTCAAAACCACCTCGTGATTACGATTTTTCGATCAGTGAAAAACTTGACAGACTCGGCTCGCCCATGGAGATCTCCATAGAATGACTCCTTGTAACTCCCCAGGGTTGAGAAGGCCTGGGTGGCTGCAACCCCGATATTGATCCCGATATTGCCGCAAGGAACCCTGTAACGGAACTCTCTGGCCCAATAGCCGCTGGAGGTAAAAATCAGGGCTGAATGCCCAAAACGGCTGCCCTCTATCAATTCCAAGGCCTCCTCAAAATCATCGGCCTTTATGATGGAGGCAACAGGGCCAAATATTTCCTCCTGTGCAATGGTCATATCCGGTTTGACCTCATCAAATATGGTCGGCCCGACAAATGCACCATGAGGATACCCATCAACGTGAACATTTCGTCCATCCAGGAGAAGTTTGGCCCCCTCTTCTATTCCTTTCTCAATAAAGCCGAGTACGGATTGCATGTGCTCTTTTGATACCAGCGCCCCCATCTGCGTCCCTTCATCGAGGCCATATCCCAGTTTGATTTTTGACGCGGCTTCAACAAATTTTTCCTTCAAGGGTTCATAGACATCCCCCACCGGTACAGCCACTGCCCCGGCCAGACAGCGTTGCCCGGAGCAACCGAAAAATGAACTTAACATGGCGTTTACTGCCATATCCAGATCGGCATCCGGCATGATCACAAAGTGGTTCTTGGCGCCCCCCGCGCACTGGGCCCGCTTGCCGTATTTTGCGGCCTTTTCATAGAGAAGCTTCCCCACCGGAGATGAACCGACAAAGGAAAGCCCTTTCATATCCGGATTTTCAAGAAGGTTGTTTACAACGTTCCGGCTTCCGTGAACCAGATTTACAACACCCGGTGGAAGACCAATTTTGTCGATGAGTTCAAATATCTTGACCTGAGTTATGGGGACCTCGGTGCTGGGTTTTACGATATACGTGTTTCCGCAGGCCACCGCATAGGGCATGTATTCCAGGGGAACCAGCGCAGGGAAATTAAAAGCAGGAACCATACAGAAGACACCCAAAGGTTCGTTGATGGCCTGGAGGTCTATTGTGGGTGCAATATCTTCTGCAAGATACCCGAACATCAACGAAGGTATTCCGCAGGCGCATTCAACTTCCTCAATGGACCGCCGTAACTCACCTCTTGCCTCGTCCAGGGTTTTTCCCACCTCCCGGACAACCGTTTTGGACAGCTCTTCAAAGTTCTCCTCCATCAACCGCTGTAACTCAAAAAAATACCGGGCCCTTCTCGTTGGAGGGGTTTCCCGCCATTCCCGAAAGGCCGCTTGAGCCACCTCAACTGTTTTTTTTACCTCTTCGGGGGTTGACAGAGGCGCTTCTGCGATGACTTCACCCGTGGCAGGATTGATCACCTCCCTGATTTGAGATGATTCAGAATCTTCCCATTTTCCGTTGATGTAATTCCTTAGTCGTCCATAATGCCCGTTATGTTCTTCCAACTTGACTTTCGATCTCTCCACGGTATTTGCCTCCTTTCACACACGATCTTTGACCCAGATCTCTTGTAAGAGATCATCAGGTAGTTTTCAATATGTTCGGAGGTAATAACTCCCCCATACCCTTACCCCCGGAGAGAATCAAACAACCCTTGCACCGAATCCGATTTGTCCAGATGAAGCAGCCGTTGCAAGATCTCTTCACACCTCTCTCGCTTGATGCTGACGGAACACAGCCTTCTGAATTTATCAATGATATCATCTTCTGTCATTGGATTCTTCATGTTGCCTTTGGGATAGATCACCTGATTCCTCAGGATATCCTTACCCCTGACCTCCATTTCAACAACCGAGGCCAGGGTTTCCGGGTATTGCTCGTTTAACGACCCATCTTCCTCGATTTCTATGCGTTTCATCAAATCCGTGATCTGGGGATCGCCCAATCTCTCTCTGCTGAACTGTGTCAGCGAAATCTTTTTGTCGGCAACAGCCAGGGCCACGCAAAAAGGAATGCTGAGCCTGGCTGCCAGGGGGGTCTCAGGGTGATAGTTTTGGCCCTGCCCTTTTGCCGTTCGCGGGATTCTAAGGGAGATCTTCACTATGTCTGGATCTTCGACACCGTGTTCTTCCATCAGTTCAAGTACTGCCTGGATAGCTGCGTGGCTGATCAATATGGTTGGATATGCCTTGAGGCTGTTGGAGGTCAATTCAAATGCTTCACCAAGCCCCGAAACGATCTGCTCAATCCCCGGGGTTTCAGAAAAAGCATTACAAAAACCGGTGGGGTATTCCAGGATCCCTTTTGGGCCATCAGCCCCCTTTTTGACCAGCAGGGCCAGCATCGCGCCCTTCATGGCGGCAAAACCAGGATGAAGACTTTTTGAATAGTCTCCTTTATCAATACAATATCTGAGTCCCCCTGCCTGGTCGGCCGCCAGGCCCAACGCGTACTCTGTCTCGCCCTCATCCAATTCCAATATTTTGGAGGCGGCAGCAACCGATGCAAGGGTACCAAAGGTGCTTGTTGGGTGCCAGAATTTGTAATGGGACGGCATCATTTGTCGCCCCACCCTTGCCCCCACTTCAA
This sequence comes from Desulfobacteraceae bacterium, assembly GCA_016783065.1. Classification (GTDB taxonomy): domain Bacteria; phylum Desulfobacterota; class DSM-4660; order Desulfatiglandales; family Desulfatiglandaceae; genus JABMQV01. Next base: position 4,910 of record JADHXI010000131.1, read on the forward strand.
ACCCTAAGACAAAGGCCTCCAGCAAACGGGGTCCGTCGGCACCGACCCTCTCTCCCAGGGAAAACACCGTAGGGACCAGTGAAGCACTGAAATGAGAGATGGAACCTATGTGGGTGTCATCAAAATCTATTGAGTGGGTCATAGTCCCATTTGCCAATGCGGCAAACGGTGCGGATGTCTTGAATCCGTTCATGAAGACACTCGATTCGGGTGTTCCCCCAAGATCCTTTATCAAATTGACCACCCACTCACACTCCTCTCGGGCCTCTGTGTAGGCGGCGATACAACAGCCGAGCGTGTCAATGATGGTATATTTTGCCAACTCCCTGACATCAGGAGGAATGTCCGAATAAGATTGATTTGTGACGAATTGTGCCAATTGCCTTGTCGTGTCCACCTCTTCCTCCCTTAAAAGCATTGAAGACCATTATTTTATTGATGATTCTTCGTATTCAACCGCAATCTTCAGAGCTCGCCCGGCAGGATCCGACCAACTTATCCCTATATCCCCTTTTCAATGTCTGACAAAAGCTCATCGTCAAGGGGACGCGGATTTGTCTTTATCCGCCGGATCTGGATCAATGTATTCTCCAGGAGTCTTTCGGCATCCTCCTTTTTTAGGTCCAAGTCCGAGGGCCTGGAAGGCAAATCGAGATCACTGATGAGAGCCAGCATGTTGTCGATAAAACGATCGGGAGAGTGGTTCGGTCCATCATCACCCTCCATGTAATTTGCCAACATGACGAATTTTTCTTCACATGCCTTGAGATTGTATTTCAAACCGATACGGGTGCAGGCCGCAAGACACATCCCATGGGGTGCATCGACCATGCCTCCCAGGGAAGAGGCCAGGGCATGGACCAGACCCAATCCACTGTGGCTGAAGGCAAGACCTGCCAGATGAGAACCAATGGACATGCCCATCCTGGCCTCACGATTGCTCCCATCCGAAATGGCTGTCCGGTAGGAACCCCAGATGTAACGAAAGGCCTCCAGGGACAAACCTTGGCTAAAAGGGTTGCTTCCCTGATAGAGGATCGGGCGTTCCGAAACCTGAGCAGACGGACGGCAAAGAAAACTCTCGCAAGCATGCATCAGGGCATCGTATCCCGAATCCCTCGTAACCATTGGCGGAAGGCCCATGGTCAACTCCGGGTCCACGACGGAGACCACGGGACGGATATGTTCGGAAGAGGCCCCGCGCTTGACTCCCTCTATGGTGAAGACCGCTGTCTGCGTGTTTTGCGAACCTGTCCCGGAAGTTGTGGGGACACAAACCACCGGTATAACGGGGCCCGGTACAAGACCTTCACCGACGTAGTCTCCCAATGCCCCCCCATGGCTCATGATGATGGTGAGGGCCTTGGCAAAGTCCATTGAACTGCCTCCCCCCAGACCCAACAGGGCATCAAAATCGGATCCGAAACGCTCCTTCTGTTTGTCCACATCACTGCTGTGGGGTTCGGTGGGGGCATCGTCAAACACCTCCACATCGAACGAACCCTTCAATAAATCAAGTACCTTCTGAAGAATACCGACACTGGCAATCTGAGGGTCGGTAATAAGCAGCACGTGTTTAAAATTTCTCGATTCCAATTCGTTTGGAAGTTTTTCCAAAGCGCCGAAACCAAATATCGAAGCAGCGGGTGAAAATGTGACAATTTGAGACATGACCCTGTCCTCCTAATTAAAAATTGATTTTTGTTTTCCAGAAACAACCATCTCTTCCCATTAGTGCCGATTTCAGGATAGACAGTTCTCTAACTATCTGACATAAAAATCAAGGGGTTTTTTCATTTGATAACTGATTCAGGGATATGTGATAATACGCGGCAAGAGATTGCAAATGGCGTGTTTTGCCCTTGATTTATTGGAAGGCGCTGATCCACAACACGTATAATATTTGTATGAATTGAGCCTTTTTCAAAATTGGCCTTGGACCGGGGAATGGGGGTTCCGTTTTGAAGGGTGTAACCCTGTCTGAGACCGTTAGAGAGCGTTAAGGAATCACGGACAGGGACGTCACCAAAAACCATAGGACTTTCTCGGAAATACTTCCCCCTGTTTTCTGCAACGGCACGTGATTGCTTTACGCTCTCTTACGGGCGAGTTTTACACCCTTCAAAACGGAATCCCCATTCCCCTGGTTGAACAGGGCTAAGGTGCTGCAAATATTTCAGATAAAAAAGGAGGATACAAGTGGACATAAATCTGGAGCCTCATGAGCAGAAAATGGTGGATATTGCCAGTGAATTTACAAGAGATAGGGTGATACCCAATGCCGCTGGATGGGAACTCGAAAGGGAAGTGCCTTTGGATTCCCTTCGGGCCGCGGCTGCTGCAGGTCTCATGGGATTGTTAGTCCCCAAGGAACAGGGCGGGCAGGGACTGAGTTATACGGCAGTCTCACGGGTCATGGAAGAACTCGCCTCTGGGTGCATGCCCTTTGCATTCAGCCTTGTGGTGCACAACAATCTGACCGACACCATTTCGCGTAACGGCACCGCAGCCCAGACAGACCGTTTTATTCCCGGTCTTATAAGGGGAGAGCAGATTGGTGCGTTTTGCCTCACTGAACCGGAAACCGGCAGTGATGCAGCCGCCATTACCACAGAGGCCAAGGCGGAGGATGGAGCATGGATTCTAAACGGGCACAAGGCCTGGATCACCAACGGGGCCGTGGCTAATCTTTTCAGCGTGTATGCCCAGACCGATCCTGCCCTGGGATGGAAAGGCATCGTCTGCATCTTGGTTGAGGACAAGGCACCCGGTCTTGAGCGCGGGGATGTCTATCAGATGCTTGGCGGTCATGCCATGGGAACGGCTGAATTGATACTAGAGGATTGTAGAGTGCCTGAGGAGAATCTGCTGATTGGTCCCGGGGATGCCTTCAAGGCTGCCATGCGTGGCATCAACGTCGCCCGTGCCATTGTGGGAGCCATGTGCTGCGGGATCATACGAAACAGTCTTGCGTGTGCTTTGGACTATACCTCCAAGAGGCAGGTATTTGGTCGTGCCGTGGGCAGTTTTCAAGGGATACAATGGCAGCTGGCGGATGTTGCCACCAACCTGGAAGCGGCCCGTCTACTGACTTACCAGGCTGCCCTGGCTGTCGACGCAGGGGAGGATGCCGCCGTGAAGGCCGCACACGCCAAGAAATTTGCCACGCGTGTTGCACTGGTGGATATAAGCAACTGTATGCAGGCCATGGGTGCAGAGGGGTTTCGAACGGATCATCCCCTGGGACGGCATTTGGCCAGCGCAAAGATGGCGCAATACCTTGACGGTACCACAGAGATCCAAAATGTGGTCATCAGCCGGGCCATGTTCAGGGGCCGTGGGAACCGGGTCTGATCTGTTGACGAGAAAAGGTTTCGCGGAACAACAGTGCATTCAGAAATGAAATGATTGCGCTGATCAAACAGAGAAGGAACATATTCTGATAACTACTCGGGGGATAGATACCCCCTACCTGGCCTCCCTGGGACAAAACCGCGCCGAAAACCACCTGAAAAAACGCTCCCCCCAGGAAAGGAAAGAGGTTCACGAGTCCCACTGAGGTCCCTGCTACTCCCAGTGGAAAGAGTTCCTTGGTGTATGCAACAACAACGGGGGCAGTGGCTGTCGTTGAAACGCAGAGAGAGAAGAAGAGAATGTAAAGCATGATATGTGATAGGGCGTCGGTGAAAAAATAGAAGATGAAACAGACCACCGTCAGGACCAGGCTGCATCCGGCGAGGATGGTTTTCCTGCCAAAATGATCGGACATAACTCCCAAGAAAGGCCCCCCAAGGACGAGTCCCACTGCGGACATGGATAGAACTCCGCCGGCCGATGTCTTGCTGAGACCATAGACATGCATCAAAAAAGGCCCGCCCCAGAGTCCTGCCAATGCAAAAAACACCCCCACCACAAAGAAATTCCAGGAGGCCATGGGCCAGAAGTGTCTTTCAGTCAATACCATTTTCAGTCCCTTCAAGAGGCCTACATGTTGGCCAGCCTGGTCTTCCGGGGAGTTAGCAATGGCAGGCCAGCCTTTATCCGGAGGGCTATTAAAGACGAATTTGTACACCAGAGAAGCCATAATCAGGCTAAAAAGGCCCACGGTCACGAAGGTCATCCTCCAGCCTATGAGATTGCTGATCCAGGCCAACGGTGCCGTTGAAAGGAGGACGCCGACACCTCCCATGGCCATAAAGATGCCGCCCATAATGGCGAACTTGCTGGGCTCGAACCATTGGGTCAGGAGTTTGAAGTTGGAGACAAAGACGGTTGAGACTCCTATCCCGACCATCACCCGGCCCAGGACAGCAATTCCCAAAATCGAGGTAAGGCCCATAATGGCAGAGCCTAAAGCCGCCAAAATCAAAAAGAGGGAAACCGTCTTGCGGGGGCCCCACGAGTCCATCAAAAGGCCTGCCGGCAGCTGCATGATGGCGTATGGGTAGAAATAGGCCGAGCTGAGCAAGCCCAGCAGGGTGCCGCTGACCTTGAAATAGTTCTGGATATCGACGGCAATAACAGCCGGACATAACCTGTGAAAATAAACCAGGACATACGTCAGAGAGATGATTGCAAAGACAACATATCTATAATACCTGGCTGATTCCCTATCAGAACCGTTTTGCGCAGTATGATCCATAGATTAACATCTAACCCTCATTTTCCCTCACGTAACTTTTCTGTCTCCGACCTGTTCAAGTCCATGGTCTTCGGATCGATCACCACTCGATATGCTTCCCTTGCCTGTGCAATACTCACCAACTCATTGATCACGTCCTCGCGCACCTTCTCAGCATCGCGTTCTTCCGGAGGATAAAAGCCTCCTCCGGGGAGTTCAAGGATCACTTTCCGGCCTGGCTTTAGGATATACTTGGTCTTGGCGTGTGGGACCGTTCCGTCATCCAGATAAATGCGTCCTTTTGTTCCGGGCAGTCCTCCTGCGAAACCTTTGGCCGGAAAAAGAATGCGGTCATACATGGGTGAATGCTGGGCCGGTTCAGTTGAGCGCACCGTGAGGGCGATGCGCTGCCCCAGCCCCCCCCTATGCCTGCCAGGACCTCCGCTGTCCTGGATGAGCTCACGGCACCTCAAGAATAGGGGTGAGACGTTCTCCACCAACTCGACAGGAACGCCTTGGATGCCGCTGGGGAATGCGGTGGCCGACAGGCCGTCCTTGTTGGGACGCGCCCCGGTTCCCCCAGACGAAAAAAATACGTAGCAGAATTGTTCACCGCGTTCGTCTACCCCGTCGAATTGCGTAACCCACAGACCCTGGGAGCCTTCGGCAATAACCTGGTCTGGGAGCACGTGGCTCAAGGCGCCAAATATTGCAGCCGAAAGGAAGTGGCCAATGATGTGACGTGCTCCCACGGCCGCAGGGCGTTTGCAGTTTAGGATACAGCCCTCTGGAGCGACCACAGTGACGGGACGGAAGCTCCCTTCGTTGTTGGGCACATCAGGGTTTACCGAACACTTGATGGGGTAAGTCGTGTAAGCATGGGTATAGTTGTACACTACATTGATACCACGACTCGACTGCGGGGAACTCCCGGCATAGTCAGCGATCATTTGGTCATCTCTTACGGTGAGGGCAAGCTTGATCAAAATGGGCTTCTCAAAACCGTCCACTTCAATCTGGTGCCGGTATATGCCGTCGGGAATGAGTCGAATGGCCGCCCGCATGGAGAATTCGCTGTGCTCGATTATCGCCGCTGACAGCCCTTCCAAATCCGACAACCCATAGTCCTGCATCATCTCGATTAACTTCTTCCCCCCCACCTCGTTTGCCGCGATCATGGCATGGATATCTCCAAGCACCGGCTCAGGCACCCGAACATTGGCCCCAATGATCTTGATGAGATCCTCATTTATTCGTCCGCGATCCACCAATTTCATGATAGGAATGGCCAGGCCCTCTTCGTAAACTGAATTGGCATCAGCACCTAATACCCGTCCGCCGATGTCCATGACGTGACAGGTATTGGCGAAGAGACCCACTGCCCTCCCCCTGTGGAATACGGGTGTGACCACGGTGAAATCATGGTAATGGCCTGAGGCAATCCACGGGTCGTTGGTAATCAACGTGTCACCTTCACGCAAGACAGCCATTGGATATTCCCGGAGAAAATGGCGGACACACGTAGCCATCGTGTTTATGTGGCCCGGGGTTCCGGTCACTGCCTGTGCCAGCATGTTTCCCTGTTCATCAAAGACACCGGCCGAGAGATCGCCGGCCTCTCGCACCACCGTTGTAAAGCTCGCGTGCATGAGGGCTGCCGCTTGCTCGTTGACAATAGATATGAGGCGATTCCAGAGAACCTCGAGGGTGATAGGGTCAAAATGGTTGGAGCTCATAGCAACACCCTTTTTGTTTTGTCGGTATTCGGAAAACCTGGCCCTGATGGCCTCCGCAAACAATCATTCAAGATCATCCCAGTCGGACTAGGAGGCTGTCCGAGAATGAGATAGTTTTTTCAAGATCAAGGAAGGCGAAAATTATAACCACAGGAATACATTAAAGTATTTCGAGGATTATAATTTGAGCTTGACGCAGAGATTGGGAAAAATAGCCATTCTCGGA
>JADHXI010000132.1 GCA_016783065.1 Desulfobacteraceae bacterium
TTGCAAGGTCAAGCCTCCGGCCCGGAGGGAAAGATGAGGATTTTAACCACCCCAGAGGAATAGGCTTCGCATTCCACGGGGCAGGCAGGAATACATTGAAGTATTTCGAGGATTAAAATCCGAATCTGACCCCAGTACCATCTTCTGGAGCTACGGGGCACGCGCAGAGATTGTGAAAAATAGCCATTTATGGATGGACACACACTATCTACGGGGCCCAGGATGGGGCGGTCTGATCTCCTTTCATAGAGGTAATCTTTATTTGGTTCTGTCCGTTGGCATTCATGATATAGAGGTGGTATCGGCCTTCCCTGTTAGAGCTGAAGACAATATATCTTCCATCAGGAGACCAGCAAGGGGACTCATCATTCCCCTGGTCTGCCGTAAGCCTTTTTTGCGCACCCCCTTCTGGATTCATGCTGTAAATATTAAAGGTCCCCTGCTCCAAGGATGTAAATGCGATCCGGTTCAGCGAAGACCAGGCGGGGGATGTGTTGTACTTTCCCTCGAAGGTGCGCCGCTCCTTTCTTCCGTTGGTCAGATCCAGCGTATAGATCTGAGGTGATCCGGATCGGTTTGAGACGAAGGCGATCTTTTTCCCGTCCGGCGAAAAGGCTGGCGAAACATCAAGGGCCCAATGGTTGATAAGGTGTCTCAAGATCTTCCCCCTGAGATCAATTGTAAATATGTCTGAATTCCCCTTACGGCTTAAGGTCAGGGCCAATTTCTTGCCGCCAGGGGCCCAGCATGCACCAATATTTAGGCCTGACCTGCTGGAGATTCGCCTGACAGCGCCGGAGGTCATATCCCTTAAATAGAGCATGGGTCCCCCATCTTTATAGGAATTGTACACAAGTTTTTTCCCGTCAGGCGACCAACTGGGCAAAAGGGCGATACTTTTGTCCGAAGTTATCTGCCGCACGTTATGTCCGTCATAATCACTCACATAGATCTCTTTGTTGCCTCTTGCATTTCCCACGAATGCAAGTTTTGTGAGAGAAATACCATCCTGTCCGGTCAATTTCCGTATGATCTCATTTGAAAGCCGGTGCATCAGATGACGATATTGGCGCCGGTCTCCCAAGGCCCTCCTGCCCAGGATCTGGCGACCCCAGAATACATCAAACAACCTTACCACGACCTCCACCCGACTCCCGACGCATGTGTATCCGCCCTTCAGAAGCAGTTCCGCACCCACGACCGACCAGTCCTTGAATCGAATGTCTTTCCCGGTCAGAGGTGCATCCTTCTCCTCCAAAAAGGCCTCTTTGTCCATGGGGTTGAAATAACCACTAAGATACAGATCGTTCGATATGACCCCTGCCAGCTTTTGGGCCAGCTTGGGGTATTCCTTATTCTCGTTCAGGTTCTTGAAATCGGGAATGGCAATATTGAATTTGGGGATGGAGGGTTCGTTGATATCGATATAGATCCGACCAAGACATGGCGCTGGCGCCGAAAGAATCGCGAGGCAAAGGACCCCGATCCAGAAAAATAGAAACCTGTTGATCCTGTCACAAACGAAAAACATTGATTTCGAACCCATGAGACCCAAGACCTCCGATATATCTAATTTCCTTCCAATTCCCTCAGATTAAAGTTGATTTCAATCTCGTCATGGGTCCTTCTATAGCCCTCTGGAAAGGGTGGTAGGGGATCCGATCGCTCGACAGCCTTTATGACCGATTGATCAAACATGACATTGGATGATCGTTCCTTGACCCAAAATTTCAAGATCTTGCCATTGTTCTTGACCTTAACCACCACAATGGCCTCAAGGGTCTTCCGGATTTCGGGGTCAAGGAGTGCCACGGGGTAAGACCAGTTGCTCTTGATTCTCTGTTCCACTTCCATCTGGTAAATGCGAATGATGATTCCCTTATCCCCATGACCCCTTCTGGACGTTCTTCCCCTCTCCTCTTTTACTCGGGTCTCCAATTTGGAGATGGCCTGACCCACATGATCACTCTTCTCCGCCTTGACCTTCCTTTCGATCTTGGCCACCGCCCGGTCTATCAGCTTGGAGGGGCTTTTCTTGACCCGACGGCGCTTTTTCTTTATGACCTTTTTCCCGATGACGACCGGTTTTTCCTTCTTTTTGCTCCTGCTGATCCGCTTGGCCGGAGTGGCCTTTTTTGAAACCGTCAATCTCTTTTTGGCCTTTGCCTCGGAACCTGGCCGGACAGCCGTCTGTTTGGCCTTCGGCATCTCCACGAGATTGACCTCATAGACCGCCCCGCTGATCCTCCTGGTGGACATGGGCTCTGGAGCGAATAGGATGATTGAAAAGATGGCCAGGTGAAAACCAAGGGAAAGGAAGAGGACCTTTCTCCATCTTGGAACCAGTGGATCATTGAAACTGGACTCAACCCGCAAGGCTTCCATGGTAATCAGTCCAAAGGCTCGGTGACCATACCAAGCTTGTCTATACCGGACCCCTTTACCTTTGCGACCACTTTGATCACAAACCCGTAAGGGACATCCTTATCGGCCCGCAGAAGGATCTCCTTTTCCTTTCGATTCTCAAAGATCTTTGTGAGCTTTTTCTCCAACCCTTCCAGTTTGATTAAATGTCTTTCTAGAAAGATCTCCTTCTTTTTGTTGATGGTCAGGATCAACGGATCTTCGCGCGTCTTGATATTCTTGGTGGTTGTCTTGGGGAGATTCACCTCCACACCCTGCATCATCATGGGGACGGTCACCATAAAAATGATGAGGAGCACCAACATCACGTCCACAAATGGCGTGACATTGATATCCGACATGAGACGTCTATTATTTCCCCCGTAGTTCATGGCAAACTCAGTTATGTTTTTTGAGATGAAGTTCTTGGGGTATTACACTCCCCTGCTGTTTCGTTCTTTCTCGCGGTCAACCACCCATCAAAGGCTTGGGGCGCGGGGCGCAAGGTCTTTTGCCATTAGCCTTGTGCCTGTCAACCCCATGTAATCATCTCCCCTTCAAGAACTGTCTCTCGATGATGCTCAAGAACTCGGATGTGAAGATATCCATTTCTGCCCTGAGCCCCGAAACCCTATTGGAGAAGTAATTGAAGGCCACCACCGCTGGGATCGCCGCGGCCAGACCTGCTGCGGTGGCAATGAGAGCTTCCGAAATCCCCGGGGCCACCACGGCCAGGTTGGCTGAACCCTTGAGTCCTATCCCCCGAAATGACTCCATAATCCCCCAGACCGTACCGAAGAGGCCAATAAAAGGCGCCGTATTTCCCGTTGTGGCCAGAAAACTAAGGGCCCGCTCCAGTTTGTTGGTTTGGTCGATGTTCGATCTCTTAAGCGACCTTTTCAGATTGTCCATTATTGCCTGGTGGGAATGTGCGAACACCTCATTGCCGACCTCACTCGAGCGAGAGGAATGCTGGGCAGAGGACCCTTTGGGTTCCTCTGAATCAGAAAATGACTGGATTTTATGGAGCCGGCCAAATTCCGCATACCCAGCCTTGAAGAGCCTTCCAACCGGGCTGAATCCCAGGTCCTTGCTGGCCAAATAGATCTTTTTTAGATCTCTGCTCTCCCAAAAAACCTCCAGGAAGTATTCTGTCTCATTCTTTGCCTTTCGAAACAGCCTCCATTTCATAAAGATAATAGCCCAAGAAACGACGGAAAAAAGCAATAGGATCAATAATACAAATTTGACCATAGGACCGGCATGGACCATCATCTGAACGATATCGCTACCAAAGGCACTTTCAATTGAGGCACCCACCGGGATTTGAGTGACAAAGGGAACGTCTGTTATCATATCACCTCTTATCTTATTTTATTTTCAACGTCCAACGGGGAAATCTTACCCCTTTCCCCGTTTTATCTTTTGTAATGATGGGCTGGCCGTGCCTGCATCTTTCAATCCTGTGAAATCGACAACCATTTTGTGTTTTCCCTTGACCTCTATTAATATTTTCAGACACCGGCTTTCAAGTAATAATTTGGAGCAAAGGGGGTTTTCATGATATCCTATCCGGTAAATACTAAAAGCAAAAGCAGGAAGTCTTGGGGTTGGCAAGAATACACCGAACGTATGCAATGCTTTCACAACGCCATGCCTTTACTGCCCGGGACAAGCTTGAAACGGGCGATCAAAAAATCAGCCAGCCCCCTGCAATCGTCCAGGGTAAATCGCGGCACCCCGGCATCGATCGCTACATCGCTGACCAGGGCAAGCAACTTGTCGTCCCCTTTACAAAGCAGGTCTCCATGGACTTCAGGTCGGAAAACCTCCACTTTTGGCCTCTCCTGCTTTTTATACCCCTCAGTCAGGACTATGTCCATAGTTGAAAAGAACTTCTGCAGTTCATCCAATTGATAATCATGATCCACATCCATAACCATACCGATCTGGTTGGGAGATGAGATCATTGACACCCGAGCACCAGCATGTTTGTGACGGTAACTGTCTTTGCCGGGTCGATCTATTTCAAAACCGTGGACATCATGCTTGACAGTTCCCACGCCGAATCCCTGTCCGGTGAGCGCTGGGATCAGCTTTTCCAGTAAGGTGGTTTTCCCAACCCCGGATGGACCGACGATTGAGACGATAGGCGGAACGGTCAAAGAGATCATTTTGGTTTGCCTCCAATGACGCGCCCTTCCTGGCCGAACACGCGATCAAAGATGTCGTTATCTTCCTTTAGACATCTCTCTTTTAACACCCCATATTTTTTCAAAAGCTCTTTCCCCTCTTCGGTCAAAGAGGTACCGGATTTTCTGTCCGCATGCACTATCGGTTTGTCTAAATACTTCTCAGTGGCCTTGATCTTACTCCAAACCCCCTTATAAGACATTCTCATTCTCTTGGCAGTCTGGTTTATGGACCCTGTCTTTTCTATGTTCTCCAGGATCTCTTTCCTCCCCTCGCCAATGATGATGCGGTCAAACTCGTCAACGATCCAATGTCTTGACTTCAGTTTGAACGAGACCATCCTACCCTCCTTCCACTTCCGTCCAAAGCTGCCCGCTTTTGGAGGGATCATATCCCCCTAAAGATTCAACTCTTTTTCGAAAATCTTGCGTCCGGATTGTTTCCAGTACCGCCCGAACATTGGGGAGGTCTAACATATCGGTTGGGATGATCAGGTCGTACTGTTCTCGCTCCAGGGGAATGAAGTCCAGATCAAGGGCCTTGGCCGCCGCGAAAATCCCCATGCCGCAGTCGGCCGCACCGCTCAGGATATCCACCGCTACCGCCATATGGGTGAATTCCTCATGATCATATCCCTTGATGGATTTGGGTTCCATCCCCTGTTGATCCAGTTTGTAGTCAAAAAGAACGCGTGTCCCAGATCCGGCCTGGCGATTCACAAAGGTGACATCCCCCCTGGAGAGGTCACTTATCCCTTTAACCGCTTTTGGGTTACCCTTGGTCACGATCAGGCCTTGATCCCGCAAAACCAGATGAAAGACACTGATGTGCTTCCCCTTGAGATACCTCCCGATGTAGGAAAGGTTGTATTGACCGGTCTGGGTATCCAAGAGATGCGAGCCGGCTATGTGGCACGTGCCCTTTCTAAGGGCCATCAGTCCCCCGAGGCTGCCCACGTTACCGGATGATATACGGACATTGTACCCTCTACGCTTGATTTCGTCTGCCAGGATATCAACGGTGATGTCGTGACTGCCGATAATAACTATGGTGTTGATCAGGTCTTCCTTGTCCACCAGCAACTCTGCCTGGGCCTCATCCCTCTGGGAAAGCCCCTCTGAAAGTGCTGGAATCCGAATAATGCCTTCCGCCTTTGTCAATGTGGTTATGGAACCCGCCGCCCTTGGCAGGGGTGTGGCAACATACTTCGCACCAACTTTTCCAATATTTACCCTCAGAAATTCCTCCATTCCCAGCTTGGATGGAATATCTCGCGTGGGGCGCACGTTGATCGTATCCCGTTTCGGGGCATAACTACCCTGAAACCTGTATAGCAAAGGTCTGACAAATTGCTCAAAAGAGAGGGTTGCGGAAACAGGATAGCCGGGATTGCCCATCACTGGCTTGCCATCAACGACACCCAGGATGGTAGGCTTACCAGGCATCATGGTAACCCCGTGCACCAAGACCTCCCCCAGTTCACTGATGGCATGCACGGTGAAGTCCTTGCTGCCTGCTGAAGACCCTGCATTGATAATGACCACATGAGCATCAGATTCAATGGCCCGTTTCAAACTCTCCCGAATGCCCTCCTCAACGTCCGCGACGATATCATGGACAATGGGTACCCCACCCGACTCCCGCACCAGTGCAGCAAGGAGCGTGGAATTGAACTCCATGATCTGGCCCGTTTCCAGTGCCTGTTCATCTCCAATAGCGCCATGATGGATAAGCTCAGAGCCCGATGGAATAATGGCCACCCGCGGTCTTTCCCAGACCTTGACAGAAAAGACGCCTGCACTGATAAGGGCCCCAAGGTCATAGGCCCGGATTCGGTGGGATTGGGGAAGGAGCAGTTGAGTCGCCACAATATCTTCCCCCACCTTGCGCACATGTTGCCAGGGGTGGGCAGGGGCCCGAATCTCCAGATGGTCACTGTCTATCTGATGGATCTTTTCCACCATGATGACCGAGTCAAACGGTTCCGGGAGAGGTTGTCCGGTATTGATCCAGACGGCCTCCCGTTCCAACGTCAGTACCCTTGGAGACCGCTCGGTGGTACCGTAGGTCTGCTCGGCCCGCACAGCAATTCCGTCCATAGCTGCGGAGTGGTAGGAGGGAGCAGAGCGTTTTGCAAAAACCGGTTCGGCTGTAATACGACCTGAGGCCTCCTCGGCAGGGACCTTCTCCACCCCTGTGCGCAGCTCCGAGCCAAAACGGGAAAAGAAAAGATCCTTGGCCTCTTCAAGGGACTTCATGGCAAGATAGACCTGTCTTTTCACCCACAACCTCCATCTACTTGATCAAAAAGCATCACCCTCACGGTTTGGCCTTCATACACACCTTCGGTATTCATATCCACCTGGATCAGGCCATCCGCCTCCACCAGAGTGGAGATAAGCCCTGACTTTCCGAATACCGGCTCAGCTATCAACCTATCCCCTTTTTCAATCAACTTCACTCGCACATAATCCTCTCGCCCGGGAGCAGATTCCACATTTTGGCTCAACTGCGCCTCCATTTGATTACGAAATCTGTCCATGACCTCCCTTTGCCCGGAAAGTCTTGATATCAACCTTGTCAAAAAGACCTCTGCCACCACCATTGCAGAGGCCACATGACCCGGCAGGCCAATAACGGGCTGGGGCCCGGATCTGCCAATGATCGTGGGTTTGCCCGGGCTTATGGATATGCCGTGTACAAGCAGCTCAAACTTAGGCAGCGTCTCAAATACCTTGAGCGTAAGGTCCCTGGTCCCCACGGAACTGCCCCCGGAAACCCAGACCGTATCCGCCTGGGCCACCCCCTCTTCAACCATACGCTTCATGGACTGAAATTCGTCTGGGCATAGGCCCAGATATAGCGGCGCGGCTCCCAACCGTTTACAAAAAGCCCCCAGCGTGTAACGGTTGATATCCCTTACCTCTCCGGGCCGGGGCTGCGTATCAATGGTGACGATCTCATCACCGGTTGAAAGGATTGCGATTCTTGGTTTCCGGAAAACAGAGACTTCTGTCACACCAAGACCTGCCATTACCCCAAGGTCCTGTGGCCTCAATCTGTACCCTTTTTTGAGGACCGTACTTCCCTGCTGAAAATCATCTCCGGGCTGGATAACATTCTCAAGGGGAGATATGGCCCGGCTTACTTCAAGGGTCTCGCTATCCAGGAGCGTGCAGTACTCCACCATCACCACCCCGTCTGCGCCTGCCGGCAACTTGCCGCCGGTGGAGATCTTCACGGCCTGCCCTTCCTCCATCTCAATCCCATGGGACTGGCCCATAAGGACCTCGCCAGACACCCGGAGGAGGGCAGGGAGGCTTTCACTGGCGCCAAAAGTGTCCTTTGCTCGAACAGCATATCCATCCATGGTTGATCTCAAAAAACCGGGGAGGTCCTCTTGGGCGATAAGATCTTGGCTCAAGGTTCGGCCCAGCGCGTCTTCGAGGGGGACGGTCTCTTCCCCTGCCGGGGCAAACCCTTGAATGATTTCAAAAACCTCATCGGGTCTTTTGACATTGAAAAACTGATCCATGCAGGCCCTTTAAATCGTACACTCCAGGTGGCAGCTCACGTGCTTACGAGGCGAATTGCCATCAATGTTTTAGTGCCAGTTGAATATGTCATAACGGACATAACACTGCAATAGGAATTTGACCCTCATGAACCACATTTTTGGGCGAAATCAAGAATAAGTCCTCCGGTCCTGGATTCATTACTAAAGGGCTTTATTTGGACGCAGCCTTTATGATTGCTTTCAAAGCGTGCCTATGGCAGTATTCGTCTCACTTTTAGTCTGGTCCACGAAAGGTCTTCGCATATAAATGGTTGCAGGTCATAAGGGCGTACGTCCGGCTTGAACCTCTAGGAGCGGTCTTTTGAAACCCGAGAATCCATATAGGAAACATATTTATTGGCTGACCGGAGCGGAGGAGGCTCGTCTGAGAGACGAACTTGCTGCCCGTGACATCAAGGTCAAATCTGCCAAAGGGATTGTCTGCACCCCCTTGGACCCAACCTCCAAGATTTCAAGCGTTTCACCCCATACTTGGGATCATACGTGTGCCAGGCAGGGTAGCTGGTACAGGACCTCCGAAAAGAATGGACAATACCTGGTTGTGAGCTCATTCGAACTGGAGGGGTACCGATCACAGAAGGCCGCGGTCATTACCGAATCGGACTTTGTGCCCCCACGACTTGCCACCCTGGAAGAGAAAAAGGCACTCATTGAGAATCCTTTGCTCAAGGAGCGTATTCCCGAGGAATGGCAACAGGTAAGTGCGAAAGAAAAAAGGATCTATCTAAGGTGGGCCAAAAAATTCGGGTCAAAGACAACCGATTTTGATTTTCTCTATCTGACCCATACCGCCAACCACGCCAACTTCATCAGCCCCCGTCTCTTTGTGGAAGATGATGAGGGCGTAATACCCTATTCAATAGACAGGAGCGCACACTTGTGCTCCTGTTGCGTAGAACTGTTTCAGGTTCTGGGTCATCACCATAAAAGAAAACTGGTGGCCCCCTGCGCAGGAGCGGTTGTCTTTGCCCGCTTAAAAGCGGACCGTTATCTCCTTGTTCAACAGCCCCCTCCAACTTGAACAAAGGGAAAGCGAAAAATAAAAAACTCCTAACCCAAGTTCATGGCTTTTTCAGTTTTGAGGTCCAAAACTGCTCATTCCAGGGCATGGACCTCTGTTATTTCAACGAGTTAAAGCTGGTACTGCCGGAAATCATCATATTCTAACACTGTTTTGAAAATTTCTCCCGGCATGTTTATCACGTCGACCCATTGTTGGTTTCATGAAGCCGACCCTTTAAGAATTCCCTTCTTGTCCATACAAGCCCGCTTCTTTTAGCCGTCTCACAAAACTCGGCTTTCGGTTGTGCTTTTCACGAAGGCCCCGCAATTTCTCCTGAAAAAGCCTGTCGTTATTAATCTTTATGCCCAAATCCCGGAGATCCACAAGGAGTTGAACTGCTGAATCATAATCAGACGGCCGTTTCGTTTTAATAAGTTCATCAACTTGTTTCCAGATCTGGTCCCCACATTTGGCCATTTCATTCAGATATTTCTCGCGGATGACGGTCCTTTCCCGCTCCTTTCGGGCCTTTTCCCTTGCTGCCTGTTCAGCGATCCGTCTTTTCCTCGCGGTTGCATATGCTTCTCCCTTTGATATCATATCCTCAACTGTTCGCAGCGTCATATCCGCTTCACCATTGTCTTTGATCGAGATGGTCTGTTGGTACCGCTGGACCAATTCAGCACCAAGATGAGGGTCATGGCCTTTGATCAGACTCAGCAGGACATCGTCCTTTTCTTTCTCGGGAAGATTTGAAATCCAGGCACTCAATGCTTTTTGATCTACAGCCTGATGTACGTCCATTGAGGCGCTGTTTTCGGCTGCAACCGCAACCAGGTCGGTGTCGATCCGCATAAAGTCCACAAAGCTTTTCAGGGGCCCGTTCAGGCCGCCCAAATTGGGAGGAACCGGCGGCTCAAGCTCGTCATACTCAAAATCACCCATCTGAGCGCAAAAGAGCCAGCCAAGATACAGGCATCGATAATCCCCTTGAAGGATATCTGAACGTAATGTAATCAAGGAGGAAAGCCAGTCCTCGCCCTCCTCCCATTCATAATCATCTCTCTCTGAGATAAATTCAAAAATCAGGTTCTTCCCTTTCACATAGGCGGTGACATTTTCCCCATAACAATATTGCTTGGCCAATTCGAAATTGATCAGTTTTAGCGGAACCCGTAACATGAAATGGTGTGTCCCCCAATTGGCCACATAGAGAAATGCGTCAAAGTATTTCTCCATCAGCTTCAACGGACTGCCCTTAAAATCCCCCAGTTATACTCGTTAACAAAACTGGTGGGGGTGATCTGCGCCCTTGAGGAGAGATTTCTCAGAGACTGAATTGCCTTTTCGTCTAACGGTCGATCAATTGCCCGAAATTCGTAATACTGGTATTCACTCATGCTTCCCCCATTTCGCTTTTGTCGCTCCTATCAATCCACAGGCAGATTCATTGCTTTCAGATCCCGCCACAAGTTTCGGCGGCGATGATGTTTTCTTCGCCATTGAGCTATCAGGGCATGGTATTCGTTTTTGTTCAGTTCCATCAAGGCGTTAGCCCATAACGCATATTCTGCGTAATTCGATTTATGGGCATTCGCAGGATCGGGAATAATATCCCTTATATGTTTTTTCCAGAATTCCAGAACCCCCGCAAGGTACAAGCCAGCTTTCATTTTGCGCAAGCCCTTACGCCGCGAGCTGGCCAGATTTCCCCCGAGTGGAATGGGGGTCGGGATAGAAATACGGCGCGCGCAATGTCTTGATAGTAATTCGAGGTAGCTTATTCTTTACCCTGTTGACCAAGCTGCCTCTGTCGGCAACAGGTTGGGTTTTGATAATCGGGATTCCCGTAAACCCGAATCTTAATCCTTACTACTCATGACACTCACGTTTCCGTAAGCCCCCCGTTTCATCCCGGACAGTCGGTTTTCCCGAGTCCGGTTGGCGACCATGGCATTTTCCCATACAGCCTTCCCAACATTGGCGGAAGCTTAAGTGCTGGCTCACATACGCCCCTCACTACATAGGTTTACTGTTTGGCTCGTGCTGTAAATTTTGTTATCCACCTTATTCAGGTACTGCGCCCTGGGGTGGTTTCCTTCCAACACCGCCATGTGCCGAGAGCCCCTTTGCCCAAAACCAGGCGTTACCTGCTTTTGCCACGATGTCCTGCATCATGTCAGACGGCGTTACCCATCCTTCATCGCTCATACTGGCTCATGCGCCAGACCAAATCCCTCCCGCCGTCTTCGATTTAACTATTACGACAGGTCTTTGCAGGTTGTCACCAGTCCCTGCTGGAAG
>JADHXI010000010.1 GCA_016783065.1 Desulfobacteraceae bacterium
GCCGCGGCCAGGGGACCCAGGGGAAATCCAAGGCCCTTCTTGCAGCTCAGGTCTATCTCCTCGGCGCTGGCAAGATTTGTTTCAAGGGCAAAAAAAGCCTCGTTGACCATGGGGAGAT
This sequence comes from Desulfobacteraceae bacterium, assembly GCA_016783065.1. Classification (GTDB taxonomy): domain Bacteria; phylum Desulfobacterota; class DSM-4660; order Desulfatiglandales; family Desulfatiglandaceae; genus JABMQV01. The sequence goes on from JADHXI010000010.1 coordinate 119, forward strand.
AAAGCCGGTTAATTACAAATCCGGGCGAATCCGCAACCGTCACCGTCCCTTTGCCGCATGATTCGAGAAATTTGAGGGTGGTTTCATGTGTCTTGTCAGAGGTCACAGGCCCACGAACAACCTCTACCAATGGAGTCAAGGCCGCTGGAATCAAAAAGTGGGTGCCGATACAATTTTCAGGTCGTTTTGTTGCCCCGGCGATCTCAGCGACCCAGAGTGTTGATGTGTTGGTCGCCAGGATGGCATTCTGGGGGCTGGCCGCATCTATTTTCTCAAAAATAGTTTTCTTGAGTGCAATATCTTCATAAACGGCCTCTATGATGAGATCGATATCTGAAACCGCATTCCCCAAATCCCTATCTGAAGAAATCAGGGATAAGGTCTTCTCCATAGTACCCTGATCCAGCTTTCCCCTTTTTTTCTGACCTCCCAGGAAGGCCTGAATACCCTTCATTCCTTTTTCAATCAGCTCTTGAGATTTCTCAACTATGACGGTGCGATACCCTCCCTTGGCACAAACAATCGCTATCTGGCTTCCCATGGTCCCCACGCCGACCACACATATTTTTTGAATCTGCATATCTCCTCCTCTTCTATTTAAACAGCCATTTAAGTGGTTGTCGACCGAAAATCTCCAAATATTCTTTTTCGATTTATTCAATAATGTACTTGGTAACTTCTCAATAAGTCCGGGAGAAATGATGGAATTTTTGGAGTGGGGTTCGGGTGTTTCTTGAAGGCGCTCTCTCAAAGTGGATTTACTTCTCAATTTCGCAGTGGTTGATATTTGGGGTTTTCTCCTAATGAACCCTTATTGGCTTCTCCGTGCTTTCGGCAAAACCCCAAATATCAGCCACGCTACGACGACAGGTTTAGAGAGCGCCAGAGAGAAACACCTGAACCCCACGGTGCCCGAACTTATTGAGAAATTACCGTACCTGCCTGAAAAATCCAGGGGAAATAACAACTGGTTTCTCAACTGGGAATTATCCTATAACCAGGCCTACTTATCAAGCAACGAATCATTTTCTGTGAAGAAAAAATGATGCAGGTTACAGGTGCTCGGTTATCGATGAATCGTCCCTTGCCGTCATAATTGGAATGGCTGTATTGATGCCCCCTCTTGACTTTTTGTTCAATTTGGCCGAGATATACGTGTACCAAACGATTCTCTGGACCCTAAGCGGAGATAAAAAGCAATAGGAACCCGCCAAATCGTTCCCGGGACCGAGAGTCGTCCCAATCTTTCAGCCCATAGAACCGTTTGAGGTTATCAGTATCCTGGCAAAACGCGGACGTGCCATAACGCGTCTGCAAAAAAACAAAACCAGATAAGGAGGAGTTATCAATGAGCAAAATTATCATCACAGCAGCAGTTACCGGTTCCATCCATATCCCAACTCAGAGCGAGTATCTTCCCATCACCCCTGACGAAATTGTAGAGGACGCGGTCAAGTCCCATGAGGCAGGGGCTGCCATTGCACATATTCATGTGCGTGATCCGGAGAACGGGAAACCCACCGCCGACGCGGATCTTTTTGAAGAGGTTCATGTGAAGATCAAGAAACGCTGCAACCTGATCCTCCTTCCCACAACCGGAGGGGGACCAAACCAAAGCGTGGAAGAGAAACTGATACCCATAGCAAGACTTAAACCGGAGATGTGTTCCTTTGATCCGGCCCCGTTCAATCTTGGAATCTTTGAAATGGGCAACAAATACAAGGGCCAATTCAAGTGGGATTGGGAAGAAGATTATCTTGAGTTTACAAGGACCACCATGTTAATGAGGCCCACCCTTCAGGACGATGTTACCTACGCCCAAACCATGCTGGAGAGTGACACGAAGCCGGAGTTTGAGATTTACGAGTTAGGCCATATCGGATACGTGACATGGCTGATGGGCCAGGGCCTGGTGAAAAAACCACCCCACCTGCAGTTCGTCTTCGGCCCGCTTCCGGGATGGATGCCCCCTTCGGTAAAACATCTGCTTTGGCTTTATGAGGAAACCGAGGATCGACTGGGGGCAGGTAATTTCACTTGGTCTGTGGCCGGTGCCGGCCGACACCAGATCCCTCTGGCAGCTACGGCAATGGCCATGGGTGCTCCCAATGTGAGGGTAGGGCTGGAAGATTCCCTTTATGCCGGAAAGGGCAAAAAGGCAACGTCAAGCGCGGATCAGGTCAGGATGGTGGTCAATATTGCAAGAGAATTGAGCCTGGAGCCGGCAACCTCGGATGAAGCCCGAGATATCCTGGGCTTGAAAGGTATTGACAAGGTAAACTTCTAGACGACAATCCAGACCAAGTCATAAGAGCTAACTTGTCAGTAAATTCAGGAGAAATAATACGATTTCTGGAGTGGGGTTCGGGTGTTTCTCTCAGGCGCTCTCTCAAAGTGGATTTACTTTTCACTTTCGCAGTGGGTGATATTTGGGCTTCCGGCTCGTAGGGCCTCCAGCTCGGAGAGGTTTCCTCCCATGAACCCTTATTGGCTTCTCCGTGCTTTTGGCAAAACCCCAAATATCAGCCACCGTGGGACTACAGGTTTAGAGAGCGCCTGAAAGAAATGGCCGAACCCCACCATAACCGACTTTATTGAGAACTTGCCATGAAAGGGCTTAAGAGGTTGTAATGACAGGAACAAACCCCACCACCATCCGTCTAAACCCTGAAGATAATGTCGTTGTGGCCCTAGAGGCGCTCTTGCCTGGAACCCCCATTGATAACAACGGCGTCATATGCAGAGACGAGATACCCCACGGGCACAAGGTTGCCATCCGGAAAATCGAGGCCCAAGACCCTATCAGAAAGTATGGCCAGATTATTGGCTTTGCCTCCGAAACCCTGGAACCTGGCGATCATGTGCACGTACACAATGTGGAGATTCTCGATTTCGCCAGGGATTATGCCATAGGGGAGGAGACGCGGCCTACTGCGTTTGTTAAAGAAGAGGACCGCGCCACTTTTATGGGCTTTTTGCGGGAAGACGGCCGGGTAGGTACCAGGAATTACATTGGGGTCCTAAGCACAGCAAATTGCTCTGCCAGTGTTTCGCGTTTCATCGCAGACTCAATTGCTGAGGACATGTTGGCGGACTTCCCAAACGTCGACGGTGTGGTCGCCATAGGACATGGTTCAGGCTGTGGCATGGGATCAGATGGGGAGGGATTCCGTTTGCTCCAGCGGACCTTAGCAGGGTATGCCAGGCACCCCAACTTCGGGGGCATCCTCCTTGTGGGGCTGGGTTGCGAGGTAAACTATGTGGACTGTCTCATGGAGAACATGGATCTCGAAACGGGTCCTTCCCTGCGAAGCATTGAGATCCAGGCCTCGGGGGGAACCCGGGAAACGGTAAAGGGGGGCATAGAGGCCGTTCGAGAGATGCTTCCGCGCGCCAACCAGGTCAAGCGACGCCCTTTGCCGGCAACCAACATTGTCGTGGGGTTGGAATGCGGAGGCTCCGATGCCTTTTCCGGTATATCGGCCAATCCGGCACTTGGAGCGGCCGTGGATCTCCTGGTGCGCCACGGAGGCACCGCCATTCTGAGTGAGACTCCGGAGATTTACGGCGCCGAACATCTCCTCACCCGACGGGCTGTGAGCCGTGAGGTGGGTGAGAAATTGGTTCAACTCATTCGATGGTGGGAAGAACACACCACAAGCCTGGGCGGAAAAATAAACAACAACCCTAGCCCGGGCAACAAGGCAGGAGGCCTGACCACCATACTTGAAAAATCTCTGGGGGCATCCTCCAAGGGGGGCACCACAAACCTGGTGGATGTTTACGGGTTTGCAGAGTTAGCCTCGGCAAAGGGTTTTGTCTTTATGGACACCCCCGGGTATGACGCTGTTTCCGTAACAGGGATGATCGCCGGTGGTGCTACGGTCATCTGTTTCACAACCGGCCGGGGTACTGTCTGTGGTTTCAAACCGGTCCCGGGCATCAAATTGGCATCAAATACAGAAATGTATCAGAGGCTGAGCGGCGATATGGATATCAATTGCGGCCGTATCGTAGACGGAGAGGCCTCTGTTCAAGAGATGGGGGAAGCCATCTTTCGCATGATTCTGGAGACCGCCTCGGGCAAAAAGACCAGGAGCGAGGAACTGGGCCTCGGGGACAATGAATTCGTCCCGTGGCAGATAGGGCCGGTCATGTGAGGGGTATCTCAAACTCCCATTCGCACCATACATCCTTGGGGTGATCGTCCGGCGGACAGACGAGACATGTCGCCTTTGCCTTGGGGTTGATGACCTCGGCTGCGGCCTCGCCAATCGCCAACCCAGCGGGTTTACAGCCCAACTCACCGATTCCGTCTTCAACCCTTCTCACCTGCTGGTGGCAATTTGTCACCTTGATCCGAAATCTCTTGTCATCCAGGTCTTCGATTTCATAATCGGCGTTGGCCCAGATCGTTGAGAGGATCATGGCGTCCCTGAGCGATTTGAGGTCGTCCTTCAAACCGAACATCTTTCTCAAACGATACATCTGAACCCTTGCATTGGCTGGGAAGCAGTGGGCATCGGCCTTCACCGCGGCTTCCTCTCCGTATTCGTTGTTGATATACAGGATGTAGTTGTTTTGGAGATTCCACCAGTTTTTCTGAAACATCTCGATAAAGTCCAGCAATTCCTCTTTTGATAGTCTTGAGAGTATTTCTCCTTGAAATCTATTCAGCGGCAACGTCTTTTCCTCCTTCTCATATTTTTTCTCGCAGCGGGTAATCATGGCCCCGCTATCGGCCGTGGAAGGATAGGATATAGCGGAGCATGTGTCAAGCATGCTGAGATCACAGGGTGCAATTTAAATCGTTGGCGAAATTAATTAGATAAGTACCTCCCCATCTAAGTCTTTAAGAAGTCAAGTTCTACACACTTGTTTGAGGTGCTGTTTTCTTTATCCATGAAGAAAAAAGCAGTGCTATCAACAGTCCGCCCACAGGTAAAATGTGCAATACGAGCCGATCCAATGCCACGCTGAGAAGTTCGCGTACGTCCCATGGGGTCACCAGGAAAATCAGGAAGTAGGTTACCAAATGAAGCAGAAAAAGTGAACACGCTGTAAGAGTGGTCCGATCACAAAATGCACGCCATCTAATAATGGCCGATACGATAAGGATTGGCCATATTAAACCGTATTGCCATATACTCACGACTTGGCTCACAAACTCAGTCAGGATGATGGGAATGCGCGATACATTCTTGATAATCTCGCTGAATCGCAAATGGGTCGGGTAGTTTTCCATGGTGCGAGGTATATCATTTGACCATATGAGCCAGGGTAGGATGAGGATCATAAACGTTGCCACACAGAGGACTGCACCTGACAACCGTCGTCTCCAGAATTGACTTCGAATTGTAAGCAAGAACATAACAAGACAGTTGATTGCGCCAAGCGCCAGCCCTTCGTTTTTGGTAAATGCAGCGAATCCCGACAGCATTCCGCACAGCACACATGAACGCCATTTGGAATGCTCTTCCCAATCGAGCAGGTATACTACAGAGGCTGTGTAGAAAGCTGTCAAAGGCACATCAGCATTTCCCGATCCGGCCCAGCGCAGCATTACTGGAGTTCCCATTACAATGGCCGTTATTGTCAAAGCCGCAGGGGTTGGTAATCGACGTTTGCTGAAGGCAAATACAAGACACATCATTCCAAAGTAGATTACAGGTAGAGACAGTTTGGCCATTTGATCATCGATATGTCCAAGCACACCGTAAACACCGGCCATCAGGAAAGGTACCATCAGGGGATAGTCAAGGTGGCTGTAACCGAGTGATAGATCACCGAAGTAGTCGGGACAGGGCATTATCCCTTTCAAGACAATTACCTTTGCCTTCAGTCCCCAAATTGAAAACGCATCCCATTCATACAGATGAGAACCCAATGCGTGAACCAGGACAATACCTTGAAATATTAGGAGCAGAATGAAGAGAGCGGTAGAGACGATAAATGGAAGCCGGGTGATATGCAGGAGCCCAGATCTTAACTCATTAATGGGGATTTTCCAATTACGGAAAAAAAGTAGACAAGGGATCATAGTAACCACGAACAGCACCACAAACGACCATCGTGTTGGCCGGACTCCAAGCAGTCCCAGCAAAAACAATAAGTAACCAAGACTTCCCGTGCCCAACATTACTACAAGGCTTAGTGTTTCGGAAAACAGGCATTCCTCTTTCCAGGTAAAAAGCTTTGCCCCTACCATGCCAAGAGTCAATATTACCAGCAGATAAAAAACCAGCCAAACCCAATCCATCATCGCAATCTCCTAACCTTAACGCGAATCCGGCCGTGTTGAGGCGGCGAGAAAACTGCTATCCAGTGTATTCCCAGTTTCTCAGAAAGTGCAGGCGTTAGAAGAGTACGTTTTTTTACCACCTCTTTGCCATCGTTCACAACAGGCGAAGAATCCGAAACGTAAATACGCCGGGGGTAAATAACATAGTTACCACGAAAGTAGACCTCCGCCATAAAACCTTTATGTTCCTTTAGCTCAGGCCTAAACCCTTCAAACTGGACCCAAATATTTCCTGACGGCATCTGGTTATTGAACAAATTGTCGAGTTGCTCGTAAGGTGTCAACACCACTTCGGGCCCTTGAAGTAGAAAAAGCCCGATGCGGTAACTCCTTGCCTTTGGATGAAAATTGACAACACAGATACAAAGTACGGCAGTGGCGAGCAGTAGTGACGGTACAGCCGTTACAAGCAAAGAAACTATCCTAGTTGCTTTATTCATTAAATGCTGTTTTTCAAACGTAAAGTCACAGGATAGGGTTGATACACTGTATGTTTTGTAGACAAGGGGTCAGAGAACAACTTCTTCTCGAAATCCAAACCGTATGCTGTTGTCCAGATAGTAGATTAGGGAGGGTTCGAGCTTGTAAAGCCTTACCCTGAAGCGCCTTGTAAACGCAGCCAGATCCAGTGACTGACCCGATTCAAAAAACTCCGTTGTAAACGTAAACTTTTTGAGGTACGCCCTGATAACCTTCACAGCCTCCGGCCCCACAGAAACCGCCCCTACGCTCCCCGACATCTGTAACCCGCGAATCTCCTGCCAGGTGGATGCCACCACATGGATGGCTGCTGATGCCTGACCGCTCGCCAGGGATTCCCGGATATGTCTGGATTCAGGGTCAGAAAAGAAGTAGAAGCGGGCGTTCACATAAACATAGTAAACGGCTGCCGCCCACGCCACATTCCCTTCGGCTGTGGCAAGGGTCATGGTGCTCTGCCCATTTATGATCTCTTCCGCAAGTCCCTTCAAGTCCTGATTATTGTGTTCCGGAGCCATTAAAATCCTCAAAGCGGACCATGAGAGGAAGGCCTGAGAATTCAAGATCCAAGATTGCCGAGGACTAAACGAGGGCCTTTGTATCGCAGCTGTCACACTCAAACTGCAAGGTGACATGGGTGATATTGCGCTGGCCCAGCCTTTCCTCAATCTGTTTTCTCAGGTTGTCGCTCTCACTAACCATCATGTCCTCTATATCGACGTGCGCCTCGAATTGAATGTTCTTTTCGTTAAGCATCCAGATATGGATATGATGGATATTTCTTACGCCATGGATCGATTCCACATCCTCTTGAATATCTCTCAGTGAAACCGATCTTGGGGAACCCATCATGATGACGGTGGTGGCCTCCTTTATAATATCCCAACTTCCCTTGAGAACATAAAGGGATATAAGGACCGTCAGCAGCGGATCAACCCAGTAGACATCCAGGAAGTAGATAAATACGCCCCCGAGGATAACGGCCACACTGGAAACGGCATCACTGAAAAGGTGAAGATATGCGGACCGGATATTCAGGTTGTCCTTTGAACCCTTTCGCAGCAAGAGGGTTCCGATGATATTGGCGATCAACCCGATGCCGGCCACCCCCACCATGAGGGCCCCCTTGATCGGTTCAGGGTGCATAAACCGCTCATAAGACTCTTTGATCAGAAAAAAACAGATGGCAACCAGGACAGCAGCGTTGATAATCGCCGCGATGATTTCGGCCCGCTTCAGCCCGAAGGTGTAGCTTTCCGTCCGGGTACGCTCACCCAAACGGATGGCAATGTAGGCAACAATGATGGCAATCCCGTCGCTAAAATTGTGCAGGGCATCTGAGATCAGGGACAGGCTGCCCGATATAACTCCGCCGATCACTTCAGCGACAGTGATCGCAAAGTTGAGCATCATGGTGATAAACAGGCGGACCTTGGATTCAGCCCCGCCTGAATGATCATGCCCCATCGAATGATTCCTCCAATAGCGTTGGACGTCGATCTACCCAGGGCCTGGCCTCCTCAAGTTGGGCAGCAAGCCGAAAGAGGGTCGCTTCGTCCCCAAAACGTCCCACAAAATGGACCCCAACGGGAAGGCCGTCGTCATTCCACATCAGGGGGACAGACATGGCGGGTTGTCCCGTGAAATTGCAGCTAGGTGTAAAGGGTACAAACTCTTTGGTCCGCTCCATCAGTTCACTTGCCTGGATTTCCTTCTTACGGACCAGTTCAGCTTGGGCCGTGGCATCAAGAAAGAGTAGATCGTCGAGCTTTGTCATGGCAATCCCTCCGTCAGTTATTCACCCCGACCCCTTCCGGCCAGGGCTAGTTCAAGATCGCACTGGAGACACCTCTTTGCCTCCATGATGGCCCGGTCGTCACTCAAACAGCGTTCGACTTCAGGGAACCCTTGGTGCCTTTCTGAGAGTGGTAGGGTGGGGCTTTCAGTACGTCCCAGATCTGCAAATCCCTTCTCCCGTTTCCCATCATATTCTCTCTCCTTTATTCGGCATTCGGCATTCGGCATTCGGCATTCTAAGATATTCCCATCCCCGCCCAAAAAGCGATCCATGGCGCTCGCGGCCTCCCTGCCGGCTGAAATGGCCTGTACAATGGTACCGGGCCCGGTGACCACATCACCCCCGGCAAAGATCCCGGGGAAATCTGTCTCACGGGTTCCGGGGTCAACCACCAGAAGATCCTTTTCAACCTTGAATGGCCCCATGCTCTCAAGACAGGAAAGATCGGCAGTCTGGCCGATGGCCAGGATAACCTGATCCGCCTCAACCATCTCCCTCGTATCATCAAAGGCAGGGCAGAAGTTGCCATCATCATCAAAGACCGCGCTGCACCTGACAAGTTCTATCCCCGCAACCCTTCCGTTTTCCCCCGTGATACGGTGAGGACCCCAGGAGGGCATTACTTTTATACCTTCTTCCAGGACCATCTCGATCTCCCAAGGGTTTGCCGGCATCTCTTCCCTGCCCTCAAGGCAGGCAAGGGTCACATCCCTTGCCCCCACTCTCAGGGCGGTGAGGGCCACATCCACCGCCACATTTCCGCCGCCAACCACCAGCACCTTTTCCTTCAGGGTGACCGCATCTCCGGAGTGCACGTCTCTTAGAAAATCAATCCCCCAGAACACACCATCCAGTTCCGCCCCTTCAAGTTCTATCCGTCTGCTCTTCTGAAGCCCCAGTGCCATATAGACAGCATCATAACCTTCCCCCTTCAACTGGTCCAGATCAAAGTCCTCGCCAAGTGTTTTCCCTGTTTGAAGTTCGATCCCCAGGGTCAAGATCCGATCAATCTCCTTTTCCAAGACATCCTCAGGTAATCGGTAGGAGGGAATTCCATACCGCATCATCCCCCCCGGTTTGGGACTTGCCTCAAAAATGGTGACCTGATGGCCCTGCCTTCGAAGATAAAAGGCCGCCGTGAGACCGGCCGGCCCCGCGCCAATTACCGCCACCTTGCGACCTGTATCACCGGCAACATCCTGACCCCCTTCCGGAAAACTCCCTGCCCTGTCCGCGGCGAACCGTTTGAGGGCACAGATGGAAATGGCGTCATTGACATCACCCCTCCGGCACGCCTCCTCGCAGGGGTGGGTACATACCCTCCCCAAGATACCCGGGAACGGGACCCGCTCCAGGATCAATTGACAGGCCTCATCTGCCCTCCCCTGTGCGATGAGTCTGACATAGCCCGGAACATCAATCCCGGCCGGACATGCATTTGTGCACGGTGCCGGGCCCTCGGGAACAAAGGCCTCGGGTGATAGGGACCGGAGGGGCCGGATGACATCAAGGATGGCTATTCCATTTGGGCATACCCCCTCACATCTGCCGCAGGTGGTACAGTACCATGGATAGGGCGTCTCGGCTATCTCATCAACCAGATCAAGCTCAATGTGTCTCACAATCTGCCTTACATTGAAGCCGTTTACGCCGGTGATGGGGCATGCGGAACTACAACACCCGCACTGCTCACACGTCCTGAACATGGAAACATCGTTAAACTTCTCGGCCAATGCCAGGTTACCATCCATTATCTCTTCAACCCCTCAAACAAGGTCAAGTTGTGTTGCCATCTCCCGCATGGTGTTCGCAAACTTTGGTCCATCCGCAGCGGAGCACCAGATGTTCCAGAGTTTCTCCGGATCATATCCTCTCTTGGCCAGTCTCTTTTTGGCCCGTTTCACTCGCGTCTCACAGGCGTAGTTGCCAGTTATATAGTGGCAGGTCGGGAACTCGCATCCTGCCACCAGGACCCCGGCGGCCCCCAGCTCAAAGCCCCGTTCAATCAACCGGATCGGGACACGTGCCGAACACATGACCCTGATGAGCCGTGCATGGGGTGGGTACTGGAGCCGGCTGACTCCGGCCATATCCACGCCACCCAGGGCGCACCAGTGGCACACAAAGCCAAGGATCTTCTTGTCGGCCTCCTCCTCCAGCGCGGCCTCCACCTGGGCGAGAAGCTGTTCGTCCGAGTAGTGGACAATGGTAATGCATTCCTTTGGGCAGTCCGCTGCACACAGCCCACACCCCTTGCAGAGGGCCTTGATCACCGCGGGTTCGGCTTCCTCCACCACCTTTATTGCATTATAGGGGCACCGCTTATAACAGAGGCCGCAGTTATTGCAGTCGGTGAGGTCTATGTCGGCAACAATACCCTCTGCCTCGATGTACCCGTTTTTCATGGGAATAGAGACCCTCATGGCAGCGGCAATCCCTTCCTCGCAACTCTCCCTGTAGTTCTTTGGGGATTTTGCACACCCGCAAAGCGAAATCCCGTCAGCCGGGAAATCCACCGGACCCAGCTTTGCATGGGCCTCCTGAAAAAACCCGTCCGCACTGGCAGAGACCTTGAGAAGGCCTTTGATCTCATCCACGGTATCATCGCCCTTAAAGGCCGTGGTAAGCACAAGCAGATCCGAAGGGATTGTGAACTCCCTCCCAAGAAGAATATCATGAACCCTGACGCATAACCTGCCACTCTCGTCGGTTACTTCCGGATAACGGTCATCGGGAAATCTTATAAATTTGACCCCTGCCTCCTTGGCCGCATCCAGATGAAAATGCTCCTCTTTTACCATGCTGAGATCCCTGTATAGGATATGTACGCGAATATCGTTTTTGAGGTTTTTGAGGGCCAGGGCGTTCTTGACCGAAACAGGGCACCCGATATTGCAGCACCCCCGCGTTTCATTCTTGGAATTGACACAGTTGATAATCACGACATCTTGAATTCGGCACTCGGAATTCGGCATTCGGAATTCACCACTCGGCATTCGGCATTCGGCATTCCTTAACAGTTCTTCAAGCTGAAGCTGGGTGACCACCCGGGGGTCAGTCCCGTATCCGTAAAATCCCTCAGGTTCAATTTCCTTCATCCCCGTGGCCACGATAATGGTGGAGATGTCCAGCGGCTCGCCCGGCCCATCGCCGTTTGGCTTGAGGGTGACTTTGTAGTTCCCGATGTAGCCTTCGATTTCCTCTATCGCTGCATTCCTATAGATCGTTATGTTCGGGTGGGTCTCCACCAGATCTACCTTGGCCTTGACAATATCAGCAGCGGCCATTTCATTCTGATCATGAGACACCGTGGTCACCTTATTTAAGATACCGCCAAGGTGGGGCTCCTTCTCCAAAATGATGGCATCAAAACCCTGTTGCGCCACATTCAGTGCAGCGGTCATGCCTGCCACTCCTCCGCCAATGACAAGGCACTCCTGCTTGACGGGAAGCCTGATCTCCTCACCCTCTTCAAGGAGAACCGCCTTGGCCACTCCCATCCTGACAAGATCTTTTGCTTTGTCGGTAGCCATCTCCGGCTCATTCATATGTACCCAGGAGACCTGCTCCCGGATACTCACAAATTCAAGGAGGTAGGGATTTAGACCCGCTTCCTTCACGTTCCGCTTAAAGAGGGGTTCATGGGTCCTCGGGGTACAAGAGGCAATGACCACCCGATTGAGATGGTGCTCCTTTATTGACTCCTGCATATCGCTCAGGGCGTCCACAGAGCATGACCATCGCCCCTCGTCCACAAAGGCCACGTTTGGGAGCCCCTTTGCATAGGCCACCACCTGCGGTACATCCACAACACCCGCGATATTGGAACCGCAGTCACAGACAAACACCCCCACCCGTATATCCTCACGCATCTATTGCACCCCAATGCTGATTGATGATTGTCGATTGATGATTGTTAATTGTTGGGGTAGCCTTACCAATTTGCTAATATCGAAAAGGTTCCCCGTCATTGCCGCCAAGAGCCTGTCCTTACGCGAATGACGGTTGGGGTATATCGACACGATTTTAACAAACTGGTAATTCACCCCAGAAGAAGGTCTGTTGTTCCAGATTTCCTCTCTATTCCCTTTCAATCGTCAATCACCAATCATCAATCGCCAATCCTAAGCACCGCCTTCATGCTGGCCGCGCCTGCCTGCACAACCGATTCTGCAATATCTATGGGGCCCGTGGCGCCCCCGCACAGATAAATACCCTTCGCTTTTGTCTCCAAAGGCGCCATCATCGGGTCCTCTTCTTTGAAAAACCCGAGGTTGTCCAGCTCGATTTTCAGCACCTTTGCCAGCCGTTTGTTTCTGTCGCTCGGGATAAGCCCCGTCGAGAGAACAAGGAGTTCCACCTCCTCCTTCATGAGGTTGCCCGTCTCCACATCCTCGTACCGGATGGTCAGATTCCTTGTCTCCGGGTCTTCAAAGACATCGTAGGGCCGCGCCTTTATATATCTGACACCATTTTCCTTGGCCTTTTCATAGAATCCCCAAAAGCCTTTCCCGTATGCCTTGAGGTCATTGTAATATATGAGGGTCTCTACTGAAGGGTCGTGTTCCTTGGTGATAATCGTCTGCTTTGCCGCGACCATACAGCAGACCTTTGAACAGTAAGGCACCCCATCGGCCAGACCGCGTCCCGCGCATTGGTACCAGGCAATCTTCTTTACATGTTTCCCGTCCGAGGGCCTTATGATATGCCCTTCGGTGGGGCCACCGGCGTTCATCAACCTTTCGAATTCCATATTGGTGATCACGTTTTGATGCACCCCATAGCCGTGTAGACCCTCGGCTGGTTTGGCGTCCATGATCCCTGACGCCACAACAATGCTCTTGACCTCCAGGTTCAAATTCTTGTTTGACTGCCACAGTCGGACCGCGTCCTTTCCCTCCTTCTGGCATGCCTTTACACACAACGCGATAGGGCACTCCCGGCATTGGCTGCAGTCAACAACACACCCCCCCACGCAGGCACCATCCTCGCGCATCTTGCCGTGCCTGCATTCAGGGTCGACCACAGCAACGTTGGGCACCGCCTGGGGAAAGGGCATATAAATCAGTTTTCGTTTCCCGCCGATCTTACCGTCCATCTCATCCGGGATGGCGACCGGGCAGGCCTCCATGCAGGCCCCGCATGCCGTACATTTCTCCTCATCGATAAACTTTGCCTTCTTAACCAGTCTCACCTTAAAACTGGCGTCTGTCTTTTTTACTTTCCTGATCTCAGTATTTGTCAGGATCTCGATATTGGGGTGATTATCCACCTCATACATCTGCGGGGCCTCGATGCATATGGAGCAGTCGTTTGTTGGGAAGGTCTTGTCCAGCCTGGCCATCATCCCCCCGATACTTGGCGTGTCATCCACCAGATAGACCTTTGTCCCGTAATCGGCAGCATTCAGGGCGCAGTTGATTCCGGCCACACCTGCGCCGATGATCATTATCGATTCACTCATGATTTCACCTCTGGCATGATTGAAGGCGGTAGGCGGAAGCGGCAAAGGAAATTGGGGGTGAAGGAGGTCCCATTGCTAATTTGACGTCTCGAAAATTCCACAACCCATTGAAATTAAAGGTTGTCAAGTGGCTATTCCTGAGGTCAGCCACATGGAATGATGGAATGTTGGAATAATGGAAGGCTGTGTATAAGAAAACAATTTCGATGAAATCAAATGGAATTGTCTTTGTATCATTTTTCACTTAAACCCATTATTCCAACATTCCACTATTCCATTATTCCCTCCGGGGCGTAGGCCCTACGGGCCGGAGGCCAATTGTGAGCGAAACGAACTAAGTTCGGATCATATCTCCGTTATGATGATGGCCTTGGACTTGCAAACTGCGACGCAGGTCCCACACCCAAGGCAGTTGTTGGGTCGCACCGGGTAAGCCTTGCTGGAAAAATCAAAGACATCCACGGAGCAAAACTTCAAACACTCTTCGCATCCATCACACTTGTCCTGATCAACATGGACGAGATAGATTTCAAAGGTTCGATACTGCTTTCCCATCAGAGCGTCCCGCTGCATCCAGCCGAGAAATGAAAACGAACCCAACATCAATAATGATGTTTTAGTGGGTTAAATTTAATTCCATTAATCTGAAATCTGAAATCGTGCCTGAACAGGGTTTTCGTTCAGGCACTATTTATCATCTATCAGCTCAAGCAGGACCCCGTTCATCATCTTGGGATGGACAAAGGCGAATTCACAATCACGGAAGGGCCTGGCCACTTCCCCTCTTGAATCCGGAATAAAGGGATAATTCTTTGCCTTTAACTCATCAATGGCCTCACGGGTGTTATCCACATTGAAGCTGATGAGCATGATGCCCTCACCGTTCTTCTCGATAAACCTGGCCACATCTCCATCCGGGGCGGTTGATTCCATCAACTCAAAACCCACTTCCCCTACATAGTATCTCGCCACATTAATGTTTTCCGGTTCATCCACGTAGGCGTCATCCGGCTCGCTCTTGCCCAGAACAGGCTCCCAGATCTTTTTGGCCGCCTCCAGGTCCTTGACAGCAATACAGATATGATCCACCTTGTTTGTCTTCATTTCTCTCCTTTCTCAATGGACTATTCTCGATTGACGACTCTGGTTTAACTTCCTTCATTATTCAATCACCAATCGCAAATCGCAAATCTTCAATCCTAAAACGTTACTTTTGCCAGCGGCAAAGTGATCGCCTTGTCCGGGCAGGCAGACCCGCATTCATTGCAGTCTTCACAGATAAATTCTGTAACCACCGGCCTGCCATCCTGAACCCGTATAGCAGCATCCGGACAGACTTCAACACAAACGGGCTGGATCTCCCCCCCACACCTCTGACATTTATCCAAATCTATCTGAGCAACCATGATTTACTCCCTTATTTGCTTTCGTCCTTGTAGAGCTTGAATACCCATTCACCTTCCCCTCTGGGGATGGCCTTGAGCATTTCGATTTTCAACGGGGTATCAAAAAACACATTGACATCCACCAGTATTGCCTGAAACAGCCTTTCCCGGGTCAAGGCAACCTCTTCCATGGGGACGCCGTAATGTCTCGCGGCAGTCGGCCACGGATCCCTCGTGCACTTTATGAGGATTTCCGAAGGGCCCTCACCCTGCTCCACGGTTGTGGCGGCCCCTTCGCTTGCCCACATGCCGGCAAGTTGTCTGCCAAGGTTGAGCATAAAGGTCTCTTCACCCTTGAGCCAATTGAGACGCGGGAGGAAATTTTTCCCGATGTCCACTCCCATCATCTCAGCGGCCTTCAAGGCAACATCAAGGGGCTTTGTCTCAGGACCCGCTATTTCAATGGCCACCTCTCGCCACCTGTAATAGGTTTTGCAAATCTCACTCTGGGCAGTGTGGAGATTTCTCCACAACGTGGTTATTTCTTTTTCTGTGTTGACTGGCATTTTTAACCTCCTCCTTAGATCCTGAGACCGATCCGATAGCCATCGTGTACCGCACTCGACATATTGCGAGGAACCAAGGCGTCTCCGATAACAAAGAGTTCGATGCCCTCCCCCTGGACCACGGCTTTCAACCCCTCATTTGCCTCCCGCTCCGACATAACGACCGTGTCGCATTTTAACGGGAATCGATATCCATCATAGGTCTTCACAATGACCTCACCTTCATTGATTTCCTCTATATCACAGTCATTATAGGCCATGACGCGATTCTGCCTGAGATAGATCATATAACGCCACTTAAAAGAGGGGTTGACGTCAAATCCCGCTGTTTTTTCCTTCCCGACGATGGTAACCCTTTTCCCCTGTTTGGCAAGGAAGAGGGCACACCCGATTCCGGGCTTTCTGTTTCCCCACACCATGACGTTATCCCCCACTTCTGCACTTCCGCCAAGGACATCCAGGACATTCACAATCGTCGCCCCTTCAGAAACGGTCCCCCCGATCTCGGGATAGACGGGACCGGTTGCCAGGACCACGCTGTCGGGCATCTCATCCTGTATCAACTCCTCTGTCACCTCGGTGCCCAGATGGAACTCAACCCCAAATTTTTCACACATGATCCTTTGATAGTTGATGCATGTCATGAGTTCTTCATCCCCGTAGGGTGCCTTGGAAGCCTCAAGAATGGTTCCGCCAAGGGCTTCCTCCTTGTCATAGACATGCACGTCGTGCCCCCTTTGTGCTGCCACATAGGCACATTCCAGACCGGCAGGGCCGGCGCCCACGATCATGATTTCCTTCTCATCATCTTCTTCCACGGGCTTTGGGAAAAAGTTTTCGTCGTGTTCATGGGCACAGACGGGATTGATGTAGCAGGTCATGGGGGCATCCCTGAAGAGTCTCGCCAGGCAAAGGTTACACGCCACACAGTGCCTGATCTCGTCCTGCCTGTCCTCCAACACCTTCTTTGGCATCAACGGATCTGCGATCATGGACCGGCATATCTCCCATATGTCCAACTCACCCGCTGCAATCGCCTTTTCCGGAAGCTCCGGCAAAAAAAGTCTGTAGGCCATCTGAACCGGGATATTCACATGTTCCTTGGCGAGTTTGGCCAAGTGGATCCACGAGCCCATGGGAACATCCCTGCTGATCACCGGAACGATGGATTCCTGCCAGCCCGCCGTAACACTGATGTAATCCGCCCCGGCCTCTTCGGCGATCTTGTAACTCTCCATTGACTCCTCGGGCGTGTTGCCCCGAACATCGTCCAGGAGTTCCTCGGCACAAAGGCGAATTCCCACCGGAATGTCAGGCCCACACGCCTCCTTTACCCCCTGGATGATCTCCACCACGGACTTCATCCTCCCATGGATATCTCCCCCATACTCATCTGTCCGTCGATTGGTATAGCTGGATATAAAATTGGAGATGAGATATCCCACGATGCCTGAAATCTCCATGATGTCAAATCCTGCATCAACGCCCCTTCTGGCGGCATCCACATGTTGCTGGACCATCTCCTTTATTTCCTCCTTGCTCATCTCATACATGGGTTTAAAGATCCGCAACCGCTGGGGCACCGTGGAAGGACCATGGCCGGCAGGGACTTCCACCGCTCCCACACGGCCGCAATCCATCAACTGAAACCCTGCAACGGCCTTTTCGGCGTGAATGGCATCGGCCATCTTCTTTAGCCCGGGGATGTATTTATCATCCCAGCATGCGGCCTGGCCGACGTATCCCTGTCCCTTTTGGGCCTCATCCATATAGACCCCCTGCATAAAACAGAGCCCGCCCACCACGCCTTCGGCCCTTCTCCTTATATAGGCCACATCGGCATCGGTTATAAAACCATTATGGTCGTTAAAATTGTCCTCTGTGGCAGCATACTTAATCCGGTTCGGGATCAGAAGATTCCCTATCTGGATCGGTTCGAATAGCTTTGGGTATTTTTTTGCGCCAGGGTATGATGAATAATCCCATTCAAATATCGGTTTGGCCATCACGCAATCCTCCTTTTCGGAATTCACTTTTTCTTAGAAAGAGCTTCCAATTGAAGCTCCAATATAGCTTTAATGTAGCTACGCCGTCAAGGCCAAACTTCCCGTTACCAATCTTTGAAAACGGCCCCGTTTTGGAGAAATAAGCCTTTGAGGTGTGGGTCTCAGAGCCTTAAAACCCGGGCATTTTTTGCCTTGACAAAGGTTTTGTACACAGTATACAGGTCTTACTCAACAAAAAAATTAGTGATTTCTCAATAAGTCCGGGAGAAATAATGACCACCCCCACGGTGCCCGAGATTACTTAAAACTTAAAGCAAGGGAGACAGTCATGGATAACAAAAAAGAGCTATACCCTACCGCCCACAATCCCCTATTGATCAAACCCCGTCGTCCCCTTCCGAATGAGATCGCAATCATCGGAGCGGGAACCATCGGCCCGGACATAGGGTATTACCTGAAAAGCGCCCTCCCGGGTATCAAGCTCTTTTTGGTGGATGTTGCGGAAAAACCGCTCCAGAACGCCGAAAAGAGGCTGGAAGGGTATGTTCAAAAGGCCATCGATCGGACGAAGATGAAACAAGACAAGGCCGAAGCAGTCCTGAAAAATATCTCTTATACCATGGACTACGATCAGATAAAGGCGTGCGATCTGGTCATCGAGGCCGCTACGGAAAATATACCCCTG
Source organism: Desulfobacteraceae bacterium (assembly GCA_016783065.1). Lineage (GTDB taxonomy): Bacteria > Desulfobacterota > DSM-4660 > Desulfatiglandales > Desulfatiglandaceae > JABMQV01. The sequence continues at coordinate 18,804 of JADHXI010000010.1, forward strand.
AAGCAAAAAATCTTTGCTGCGGTGGAAAAGATCGTCGGTAAGGACACGATCATCACCTCCAACACCAGCTCGATCCCGGCCGACCGGATCTTTTCAAAAATGAAGCATCCGGAACGAACCACCATTACCCATTTCTTTGCCCCGGCATGGCGGAGCCTGCCCGTAGAGGTCATAGACTGGGAGGGGGCCGGCCGGGAGGTGGTGGAGTATCTCTTCTGGTTTTTTGCTCAGACCGGGAAGGCCCCCATCATAACGGACAATGTTATCTGCTTTATGCTGGACCGGGTCTTTGATAACTGGTGTAACGAGGCTGCCTATCTCCTCAAAGATGCCTCGGTAAGCCAGATCGACAAGGCCACAGAGGAGTATGTTTTTGCCGGCCCCTTTTTTGTCCTGAACATGGCAAACGGCAACCCCATCATTATTGAGACAAACACTTTGCAGATGGAAGAGGGCGCCCACTACAAACCGGCAGCCATCCTGGCATCGGTCGACAGGTGGCTCACCCATCGCCCCGGCAGCAAGGTGGATCTCCCCGATGATCTCAAAGGGGCCATCCGGGACAGGGTGTTGGGGATCCTCTTTTCCCAATCATTCGATATCATCGACAGGGGGATCGGAACCAAAGAGGACCTCAATTTTGGGTGTCAGATCGCCCTCGGGTTCAAGAAGGGGCCCTTTGACGTCATGCGTGAGATGGGAGAGGGGGAGGTAGCGCGGATTATGAAAAAATTTCAGGAGGAAAGGCCCGGTTTCCCCCAGCCAAAAGAGCCCTTTTCTTCCTACCAGGACTTCAAACGATTTATTCTTGTGGATGAGATGGAAGGCGTCAAAATCATCACCCTCCGGAGACCCCAGGCCATGAATGCCCTCAGTGATGAAGTGAATGACGAAATTCTTTCTGTCTTGCAACAGCACGAGCGAGACCCATCGGTCGAAGGATTTGTCATCACTGGGTATGGGAACAATGCCTTTTCAGCCGGTGCCGACATCGGGAAATTTCCCTCAATGCTGGGTGACAGGGATGCCTCGATCCAATACACCAGGGACTGCGCCAAGGTCCAGGTGTTCATGGACCGGATGCAAAAACCTCTGGTTGCAGCCGTAAACGGGCTGGCATTGGGAGGAGGATTGGAGGTGGCAATCAGGTGTCATTGTATGGTGGCCACCAGAAATGCAAGGTTTCAGTTCCCGGAGATAACCCTCGGGATCCTCCCCGGGATCGGCGGGTGCGTTGTCCCTTACAGGAAATGGCCCCAGGGAGCGTCACTCTTTCATGAAATGATCTGTCTGGGGAGACCCATCAGCGCAAAAGAGGCGTCGGACATCGGGATGGTCCGGAAAACCGTGGATGACTATTCTCAACTGATCCAGACGGCCGTAAGAGAGGTAAAAAATCTCAAGGGAAGGATCGACACCATACCCGAGGGAACCGTCGACATCGGAGAGATAACCATCCCTGCCGAACCCATGGCCGGGAAGCAACCCCTCAGCAGGGAGGCGGTCTCGATCGCCGCAAGGACCATTAAAGAGGGTGCCGCCGCCAAGAGCCTCTCTGACGCCCTTGAGATCTGCTATATTGGATTCGGTGAAATTGCCTGCACAGAGGCTGCCAGGGAGGGGATCTCGGCCTTCCTGGAAAAGAGAAGACCTCAGTTTCAGAAATAGCCACCCAGAGCACCGTGGGGTTCGGTCATTTCTTTCCACCGTTCTCTAAACCTGTAGCAGAAGCGTGACCGACCCCAGTTCCCCTGCCAATGCCCCTTGACCACCCATACTATTTCAGGTAATTTCGTCCGGACCTTCAGAAAATTTGGTCCGAGCTTTTCTGAAAAATCTCCCCTTGGATTCCAATGTCAAGGGCTTATCAGGGAGGACCACGTGAAAGCGTCCATCAAAAAGGCCATACAAGATATCGTGGGCCAAGAAAATTTTACCGACCAATTGATCGATATTGTTTCCTTTTCCTACGATGGTTCTGATCACAACCACCGCCCCGAGGCGGCTGTCTGGCCTGCCAACACCGAGCAGGTCTCAAAAATCATGACCCTTGCCAATGAAAACCGTTTTCCGGTCATCCCGCGCGGGGCAGGGACCGGTCTGGCCGGGGCGGCAATCCCCGTCAGGGGCGGCCTGGTCCTGGACATGTGCCGCATGAACACCCTACGTGATATCCGGATTGCGGATCGTCTGGTTGTGGTGCAACCCGGGGTGGTCTACGCAGATCTGGAAAAGGCGTTGGCCCCGCACGGGTTTTTCTTCCCCCCGGACCCTGCCAGCGGCAAGGTCTGCACACTCGGCGGCAACGTGGCCACAAACGCCGGGGGCCTTCGGGCGGCAAAATACGGGGTCACCAGAGACTATGTCATGGGGCTTGAGGTGGTTTTGCCGGATGGCAGGATTATGCGCACCGGCTCGCAATGTATGAAGTCAGCGTCCGGCTATGATCTGGCACGGCTGTTTGTGGGTTCGGAGGGAACCTTGGGCGTGATTACCGAGATAACCCTCAAGATCAACCCCAAACCTTTGGCCTTTAGCACCGGAGTGGGCTCTTTTGGCAGCCTGAAAGACGCCGGTCAGGCCGTCACCGATATCATGCACTCGGGGATCATCCCCTGCGTTCTTGAGCTGATGGACGAAAACACCATCAGGGTTCTTCGGGAACACGCCAACGCTGATTTGCCCGAAGCCGCGGCCCTGATCCTCGTGGAGACAGATGGGTATACCGAGGGCGAAGCAGCTTTCCAGATGTCAAAGGTGATGGACGAATTCAGGAAAAACAATGCAACCCATATCAAAGAGGCCGCCTCGGCCGGCGAGGTTGAGGAGTTGTGGCGAATCCGAAAGGCAACCGGCAGCACAGCCGCCCAACTCCGCACCAACCATGCCACAGAGGACGTGGGGGTACCTATGTCACGGGTGCCCGATCTCCTGACCGGCATTGCAGCCATTGTCAAAGACTATGATTTGCCCTTTGTCATCTTTGGCCATGCCGGTGACGGGAATCTTCATCCCAAAATTATGTACAACGGTTCAGACCCGGACCAGCAACGACGTTTTGATGAGGCAGTTGGCGAGATCTTTAAGCTCGCCTGCAGCCTCGGGGGAACGCTGACGGGTGAACATGGCATTGGTCTGGCCAAGGCGTCATATATGGGTCTCGAACACGATGCGGTCGCTCTCGATTTGATGCGTTCTCTTAAAAGACTGTTCGATCCTAATAATATTTTGAACCCGGGAAAAATGAACCTCGAGGCCCCCTAAACCTGGCCGGTCCCCATCGTGCCTCACACAATGTACGCGTTGATGATCATCAAGAATCGGAAAGATCAGGAATGAAAGGTGACGCCGGCAGCGGCATCTTTTATGGCTACCTCGTGGTCGCGGCAGCCTTTTTCATCATGGTGGTGGTCTGGGCCGCGTTCTATTCTTTTGGCGTCTTTTTCAAACCCTTACTCAACGAGTTCGGTTGGACCAGGGCAATGACATCAGGGGCCTTCTCGCTCTCCGCCATTATCATGGGCGTTCTGGGTATTGCCATGGGAGGGCTGAACGACAAGTTGGGTCCCCGGGCGGTGATGTCCATCTGCGGCCTGCTTGTGGGAGGCGGCTACATCCTTATGTCACGGCTCAGTGACATCTGGCAGCTTTATCTGTTTTATGGGATAATTTTGGGAGCTGGAATGGGTGGCGGCTTTGTCCCACTCATGACAACGGTGGCCAGATGGTTTGTCAAAAGGCGAGGGGCGATGACAGGGATTATAGCGGCCGGCATCGGAATCGGCGCCATGGTAGGCCCTCCGCTGGCAAACCGGCTGATCTTGGCTTACGGCTGGCGTTTATCCTATCTGGTAATCGGCGCCACTGTTCTGATCATTATGGTTTTGTCCGCGCAGATCCTGAGGCGCGGTCCGTCCAGGGAGAATACGTCGGCAAATGGTGAAGACAAGAATTGCAGAGACCCGCTGCACCAGGGTTCCGGAGGGCTTTCATCCGCAGCCGCCCTTCGGACAAGGCGCTTCTGGACCTTTTTCGGGATGATCATCTGCTTTGGGTTCTGTGTATTCTCTATTATGGTACACCTTGCTGCCCATACCATGGAGCTGAACATTTCATCTGCCAGCGCTGCGAACATCCTGGCCACCGTCGGCGGTTTGAGCATTATCGGAAAACTATTATTGGGCAGGAGAGTAGATATCATTGGAAGCCGGAAGGTCTTTATCATCGGTTTCATCCTCATGTCAGCAGCACTCATCTGGCTTGTGCCGGCCGGGAAGGGCTGGATGTTTTTTGTGTTTGCGATCTTTTTTGGCTTTGCATATGGGGGATGCGTTTCTGCAGAGTCCCCGCTGGTGGCCGAGCTTTTTGGGTTAGACTCCCATGGGCTCATCCTCGGTTTTGTTTCCTTCGGCTTTACCATTGGAGGTGCCCTCGGCCCATGGCTTACCGGCCACATATTTGATATTACCCACAGCTACAGGCTGGCATTCATTCTCTGTGCCATCCTCAGCGCCCTGGGTCTGATACTCACCCTAGCCTTAGGACACCGCCGAATTCGGGCTCCGAGAAACGATCCATGATAAGAAAATAATTCTGGATTCTTCTGTGGCGAACGCCTTTGCCGTCCCCGGCGGCTATCTCTATTTCACGCGGGGCATCCCCAGCGTACCTGAACACCGAGGCCGAACTGGCAGGTGATATGTGCCATGGGCGCACCCAAGGCCAAGTTGGAGGAATGGGCCGTCATGAATGGAATGCGGCTGGAGGAAACGGTTCAGGCCGGGACACTGGTTAAGATAATAAGGAAAGGAACTGTTCACTAGACATTATGTCCCTGAAAATAAGAGATAACCCTGTCAGGGGTGGATAGGAGGTTCGAAAAATGACACGCAGGTTTGTGATATTTGGATCAGTGCTTTTTCTCTGTGTTTCGCTCGCATGGCCCCCGCTGCTGCAAGGCCAACACTCAAAGACAGAAGACATGACAAAGGAGATTCAGTCCATGCCTCTTTTGGCGGGGCTGTCCAAAGCGGATATTCAGGATATCCAGAAGATATGCAAACTCAAAGAGTATCCGGCAGGCACTGCACTCATAAGAAAGGGTCAGAAGCTGGACCGGTTGTACCTCATCTTAACCGGAAGGGGTGAGGTGCGTCTAAAGGATCGGACCATCCCCTTTGGCAAAGATTCACTTCTGGGTGAGGTGGAATTTGCAGATCCCGTCTCTGCCGTCGCAGATGTGTTTCTGGTCTCAGCGTGCGAAGTGGTTGAAATCGAATACGCCGCCCTTGACAGGTTAATGAGGTCCAGGCCCAAGATGGGTCTGACGATCATGAGAAATCTGGCCAGCATACTAAGCCGCAAGATCCAAGGGATGAGCCGATAGATCCAAAGCCAATGCTGACGGCAAAGGCCTGTTGACACGCCTGTTCTTCTTTTTTAATATCCCCCTCGAAAATACAAACCCAGCGGGCATGTTGACCTGCCCATGGGTATCTGGCTGATCGTCTTCGGCTCCATCTCCGGAGACAACCTGGGGTCCGTGGCCCGGAGGGTCCTGCCCTTCCTGGCAATACTCATCTTTGACCTGATGCTCATCACTTTCTGGCCGCCCCTGACCATGTGGCTGGCGGGAATTGTTGCCCGATAGTGCCCTTGTCTCTCACCGCCCCATAGCACTTGGCTTTCTGGTATGGGATAGAACCGGGGCGGTTTTTTCCGAAAAGCAGTTGCGGACTTTTTTTTATGATGATAGCCTTGCGCGCTTTAATGCTTCTGAAAATCGACAAGGAGGAAACACAATGACAGACAAGAAGGCAGACCTGGCCGGGCCCGGTATCGGTGATTATGACGAATTGGAGAAAACACTTCCCAATGACTACAGATCCCTGTTAGACCCGAAGGACACCCAGAATGCCATCACTTCCGTCAAAAACTACATCGAGGAGAACCTCTGCAAGGAACTCAACCTCATGCGGGTCACGGTCCCCCTGATCGTGGATGTGGAAAGCGGCGTAAACGACTACCTGGACCGTGATGGTTCCCGTACGCCCGTCCAGTTCCACATCTCAAATGACAACGACAAACACCCCATCGAGGCCCAGGTGGTCCAGGCGGCCACAAAGTGGAAACGTATCGCACTAAAGCAGTTTGGGATGGGAGTTGGAGAGGGCCTCTATACCGACATGCGCGCCGTCAGAAAGGACTATTTCCTCGACCATGATCACAGCGCCTATGTGGACCAATGGGACTGGGAACTGGCAATAACCAGCGAACAACGCAACCTGGACTTTCTGACCGGGGTGGTTGAAAAGCTCTGGAAGGTCATCAAGGGTGCGGAGGTCCACGCCCAGGAACTCTTTCCGCAGCTAAAAACAGATAAGTACCCGGATCTTCCCGATAAGCTCACCTTCATCCATGCGGAAGAAATCCTTGAAAAGTACCCGGATCTTCCGCGAAAACAGCGCGAGACCAGAATCATCCAAGAGTACCCCGCCATCTTTATTTACGGGATCGGCTGGACCCTCGAGGATGGCTACCCCCATGAACTGAGGGCGCCGGATTACGATGACTGGGTAACGGAAACAAAGTCCAGGGACGGGCGACCCATGCACGGGCTAAACGGCGATATCCTGGTTTGGAATCCCATTACAGAGCGCCGCCACGAACTCTCTTCCATGGGTATCCGTGTAAATGCAGAAACGCTCAAACAACAGCTTGAGATTACCGGTCAGCTTGATTTCCTCAAACTCCCCTATCACCAGGCCCTTTTGAACAACGAGGTTCCCCTCAGCATCGGGGGTGGCATCGGGCAGTCACGCACCTTTATGCTTCTCCTCAAGAAGGCCCATCTGGGGGAGGTGGAGGCGAGTGTGTGGCCGAAGGTGCTAAGAGAGATGTGCGGGAGAAAAAATATCCACCTTATTGAGTGATTCCCTTATTGGGGGCCTTTCCTTCAGTGTTCCTTCTTGCTTTCCGCCCCCTCAGGGGAAAGCAAGAAAAGGCTCTGCGAACTTTGCTTCTCTGCGGTGAGACATATCCTTTGATCACTCCTTCTTCAATGATGCCCGCAGCTTCTCCGTGGCGTCTCTATCAACCTCAAAGGTCTCCGGATCAATCACCACCCCGTAGCTATCCCTGGCACCGGCAACACTCACATATCCGTTCTCCACATCCCCCTGTACCTTCTCCGGATCGCGCTCCAGGGGATCGCCATATCCGCCTCCACCGGCAGCATCCATAACGACCCTATCCCCCGGGTTTAACCGGGTCAGCCCATAAGGGTCCCCCTTTTTTCCATTCACCAGAAACCGGGCCTTTGCCCCATTACCGCCACCAGAGAGCCCTTCAGGCGGATAGCGATATCTCCCCGACTGGATGCCAAGATTGACAGGAGGGATCGGCGCATATTCGTCATCGGGGACCCTGAAGACCACCCGCCTTCCTTGACCTCCCATCATCTTGCCGGGTCCCCCGGAATCAGTGAGGATTTCCCTTTTTTCCACAATCAGCGGTGTGTCGCTCTCAAAGATCTCCACGGGAGTATTGGCACCGTTGGCGGGAAAAATATAATCATACGGGCCGTCATTACCGGAGCTGGCACCCATTCCACCCCCTCTGATGACCACCGCATGCCAAGGGTTTCCATCCTTCCGTCTCCCGTAAAAGACATTCATCGTGGCGGGCGTACCGCCGCTTCCTGCGATCACCCGGTCGGGCAGGCTCCCGGCCATGGCACGGTAAACGATTTCGGTCATGAAATGCCCGATCTGCATTCGCGCCGCAACCGCCGCCGGAAATCTGCAGTTCACCACGCTCCCTTCCGGCGCAGACATGCGCAGGGGCGCGGCGCACCCGTCATTGTTGGGTATGTCCGGGTCGAACATGCTCTTCATGGCCATAAACACATAGGCATAGGTAAAATTGAAAACCACATTCCCACCCCAGTCCACCTGAGGAGAAGAGCCCCCAAGGTCCACCTCGATATCGCTCCCGTCCACCTTGATCGCCACCTTGATCACGATATCCTCCTTGCCCTCCATCTGCTCCACGATCCCCTCCGCCGCATAAAGCCCGTCCGGGACCCCTGAAATGGACTGGCGCATACTCTTTTCGGTGCGATTGATAACCTCATCGGCAAGGTCATCCAACCCGTCAAGCCCGTACTCCTCAAGCATCTGGCAGATCTTTTCCGCGCACACATGATTGGCCGCAATCTGGGAACGGATATCGCCTGTCACCTCATCCGGTGTGCGGACATTCCAGCGGATCATCTCCATGACGCCCTCGTTGAGTACCCCTCCGTCATAGAGCTTTACCAGGGGGATAAAGAGGCCATCTTCGAACACGTCCTGGTTGTCCGATGAGACCCGGCCCCCGATATCGGAGTGGTGGAAAACGCAGGCGGTAAAGGCCGTCAATCTATCCTGAAAAAAAATGGGGCTCATCACACAGACATCGTTCAGGTGGCCTGCCAGTAACCAGGGATCGTTGGTTATAAAAACATCCCCCGGCCGGTAGCCCTCCAGAGACAGCTTCCCGATGAGATCCTTGATCCCAAGGGCCATGGCACCGGATTGACCGGGGGTTGCAAATGTCCCCTGTGCAAGTTCTCTCCCCTTCCGATCCGTAAACATGCACGTGTAGTCGTGGGCATCCCGAAGCAGACTTGAAAATGCCGTCCGTGCCACCGCTCCGTCGGCCTCGTCCACGATGGAGATCAGCCTCCGCCAGAGGATCTCAAGGGTTACTGGATCAAACGCCTTCCCCATCTCTATCCTCCCTATTCAAACCTCTTGTCCCTGTTCACGCTTCGTTATCTCATTTGTGTTCTATCCGGGGTTGAGACCCATTTCTCAACAAAGAATATCGAATGTCGAACAAGGAATAATGAATGCCGCAGGATTAAAGAACGCTTCCCGATAAAATTGCGATATCGTTAAATATAATTATCGGAGCTCCAAAATAACTGAGAAAGACAAAACACACGCGGCGGCATCAAAATTTGAATCCTTGATTTATGAAAGCAACGGACCTCTGTGCATGCCTGTGGTAGAAATTAAAGCAGCAGCAAAAGATCACCAAAAACTTCATAGTTCGAAATTCCTTGTTCAAAATTCTGCGGTTCTATTTTCACATTCCTATGACAAATTGGCTGATCCAATTTCGGCTAATTTCATCAATCCCTTAGCCCTGTGACGCTCGCCCTTCACCCCAAGCCTACCCCAATTCCATCCACAAAAACCCAAACTCATCCACAGAAACCGAAGCATTTTCCCCAACGATCACGGTGGACTCCCTCTCCTCAACAATTGCAGGCCCCTGAAACCTGGCACCGGGAAAGAGCCTGTATCTGTCATACACCGTGAAAGGGATAAAATCCCCGGCAATGCCTGAATAGGCCTTTCGCCGGCCTTTGACCGCATCCTGAACTGAGCCCTCTCCTCTTTCCGCCTTCGGAAGCTGTAACAGCCGTTCCGGTAGGGAGGCCCTCACTCTGAAATTTACAAACTCCACGGCGGATTCTGGATAGGTACGCCCATAGAGGTTTTTGTAGATTTCGTCAAAACGATTCCTCACGTCCTCTTTCTTGACGTCCGTAAAATCGGCCTCCGGAATCGGGATAGGGGTCTCGGAACCCTGCCCCACAAAGCGCACATCCACCGACCTCTCAAACCTGATCTCTTCGGTCGAGCCCCCCTTCTGGAGTGTCCTGGCGCCTTCCGCTTCCATCTCCCAGAAAATCCCCTCAATCTGTGCGAAATCAGCCTCCACCAGGGCAGCCTTGTGGCTCCTTACCAGGTCAAATGCCCTGGGGGCGGTGAAAAAACCCAATGCCGAACCAACACCGGCATTTGGGGGAACGATAAGCCTGGATAATCCCAGTTTTTTGGCAAGGCCATAGGCATGGACCGGACCGGCTCCGCCAAATGCGATGAGGGTTGCGACCTTGGGATTGCCCCCCTTTTCGGCAATGTGGGTCTTTGCGGCCCCCGCCATGGTCTCGTTAATCAGGTCGTGAATGCCCCATACGGCCTGTATGAATGGCACACCCAGGGGTTTTGCAATGCGTTCCTCAACCCCCTTCCGGGCAGCCTCTTTATCAAGCGTTATCTCTCCGCCCAGAAAATAATTCTCATCCAGATATCCCAGCAGGAGATCCGCGTCCGTAACCCCCGGATCCCTGCCCCCCCTGCCGTAACAGATGGGTCCCGGCTCCGCCCCGGAACTCTCGGGTCCCACCTGAAGGGTACCCATCTTGCTCACCTTGGCGATGCTTCCGCCCCCGGCCCCGATCTCCATGAGGTCCACCACCGGCACCTGAATGGTCAGACCGCTCCCCTTCATAAACCGCTGGACACGGCCCACCTCAAATGTGGGGACCACGCTCGCCATCCCCTTCTGGATCAGGCAGGACTTTGCAGTGGTTCCCCCCATGTCAAAACAGAACATCTCCGGGATATTAAAAAGCTTCCCGTAATACTGCCCCGAGATGACCGCTGCCGTGGGTCCTGACTCGATAATCCTCACCGGGAACTCGGCGGCCGTTTCGACCGAGGTGATGCCGCCGCTTGAGAGCATGATAAAGAGCTTCCCTCTAGAGCCCATGGATTCAAGCCTTTTAGACAGCCTGGAAAGATACCGGCCCGTCAGGGGCTTTACATAGGCATTGGTGACGGTGGTGCTGGTTCTTTCATATTCTCTTATCTGTGGCAAGACCTCGTAGGAAATGGAGATGGAAATCTCCGGGAACTCCTTCTCTATGATAGCCTTTACCACAAGCTCATGATCCGGGTTCTCAAAGGAGTTGAGGAGACAGACCGCAATGGATTCAACACCCATGTGGATCAGTTCTTGGACCACGCCCCTTGCCGCCTCCCGATCAAGGGGCTTTATGACCGACCCGTCACTCCTGACCCTCTCATCAACCTCCAGCCGAAACCTCCTGGGAACCAGCGGCTCGGGGAATTCCGCAAAGACATCATAGGGGGCATACCGGATCTCTCTGCCGAGTTCCAGGACATCTCTGAAACCCTTTGTGGTGATCAGGCCCGTCCGTGCGCCCTTTCTCTCTATAATGGAATTGATGACCAGGGTGGTCCCGTGGATGACCTCGTCCAGCTCCTTCACAAACCCCGGAACCGCCTTCTCCAGATCCCGTATCCCATTTTCCACCGCATCCGAAGGATCGCCGGGTGTGGTAAGACATTTGTTTATCCGTATGTCACCTGTCCGGTCATCCAGGAGGACAAAGTCGGTGAACGTGCCGCCGATGTCACACCCCAGACGATAATATCTTTCAGGCATCCATGCCTCCAAAAACAAAGCTCGCCCCTGGCCGCTTTATTCCTTGGGAATGAGGGTATACTTATTCACCATATGGTGGGGATGATAGGATTCCTTGGCCCTTCTCAACCCTTCTATTCCCAGGTCCTGTTCCCGGTTTACATATTCCATAGGGGACCATGCATTCTTGCAAAAAAGCTGGTTTATGGCCACATAGAGCCCCGGGATGTCTGGATTGGCCTTCTCGATGTGAATGACAGCGGTATTTGGATTAAGCGGCTCTCCCAAGGAAAATGCCTCGATTTCGGCGTTGATTTCAACAGCCCCGCCCCGATAGTCCAATTCCTCAAAATGGGTCAAGGCCTCACGGATGGCGTAATCTTCGGACAGGAGTTCAGGGCTTTCCACGCATTCCCTCATTTGACACCACTTTTCCTGCATCCCCAAAAAACCCTCCACCAGTTCCCTATCCATCTCCCGATAGTTGAACGGGTAGTTCTTCAGGAACCGGTTCAGGTGGTTTTTTTTGCTGTGATACCTTCTCCCGGATAGCCCGATGAGATCCTGACCGTGGTAGACATAATCACTGTTGTCTCGATCAATAAGGGACTCATACCGATCATGATCCACATGGGCCTCGACAAAATCCTCGCTCGCCCTGCAGATCCTTACCGCTGGCGTCATCTGTTTGAGCTGTTCCGCAAGGGACTCCAGGGCCTTGGATTTGTTCCCGGGTCCAACAGGGGGCAGGCCAAACGGGGCGTCCGCCTCAGGTCTCAGGATAATAAGCAGGCAGTCCTCCCACTGGAGCCAAATGGGACGGTACTTATGCCGCCACATAAAGAGATTCGTAAAGGTCAGTTCAGAAGTCTCGGGAGGATCCTGGAGAAAGATGTGGTCAAAGGTCTCTTTATGTTGGATCTCGATAGGTTGGAAATCGTCTTGTACCACACATCTCCTCTTTGACTTGAAATAACGGGATAAAAATGAAAAGGCTTCGGGCCCTTTTCGGGGCTGGAACGCTTATCTTTTTTGCAGATAGTAGTCGTCCATTTCATTCAATTGATCAATGTACTCGCCTTGAAATTCAAACTTCGGATAATAGCCGATCTCCCTCTTCAAGGGCTCGATAAAGGGGACAATATCGATTCCATAGTCGTTCTTGCCCAGTTTATCCGCCTCATTGACAATCAAGAGACAATAGTAGGTAACAAGCAGCCTCACCCGTTCTGAACGCCTGAACAGATAGGCCCTGCCGCCGATGGTATTTAGAAAATAGCCCGCATACTGATAGATCACCTTCATTGAAGGCCTGCGAGCTTCAGGGTCAGGACAACGGTGGCCCAAGGTGAGCCACCTGTAAAAAAGATTTAGATTGAACTCCATGCCAGCCTGCTCATTCACGACCACATCCTTTATCAGACGGAGGTCTTTTCGGTCCAAGATGCGGAAAAAGAAAAATATATTCCGTACGATGATTCTGGGATCTATGCCTTCTCCGGCAGGGATTGGAGGCTCGGCAGACATCACCTTGATGATTTTTTTGAAACGATTGTAGCTGTTTTTTCCGGAATCCAGGTGTTTCACATATCTCTGCTCATCCAGGTAAGAAAAAAAATCAACCAGACCTTCTTCTATCTGGGCACAATAAGTTTCAGTGTAGGTACCATCAGGGTTGGTCTCCTCCTTAAATAGACTGTCCAGTGTCTCTTTTTCCACCTCAGGGACAGCTTGACGCTGCTCTGAAGGAGCCGTCTCACCCGGCGTATCCTTTCTTGCCTCCAACAGCTCTTCCGGTTCGCCTTTCATTTCTGAGTAAAGGTAGTAGCCCAGCCCGGCCAAGACCACAACCCCCAGTGCGACCAACAAGATGACGATTCGTTTATCTCTTGTCATCGTTTTTCTTCCTTTGGGGAATCCTTTTCTTCATCTGGAATTGGGTTTCGGGGTCAGGACTTGAGGTTTGCTAAGCGATGCGATATTGCTTTTGACCCTCAACGTACAAGTCGTTGCCGTAGATATCGTTCACCACAACCACAGGCAACTTTTCCACCTTCAGCTCTCTGATGGCTTCGGGCCCCAGCTCGTCGTAGGCCACCACCCGCACCTCCTTGATGGCCCTTGCCATGAGTGCCCCGGCCCCCCCGATGGCGGCCATGTAAACGGCCTTGTGTTTGATCATGGCTTCTTTCACCTCTTGGGAACGCCGACCTTTCCCGATCATCCCCTTGAGCCCCAGTTCAAGCAGCCTCGGGGCATAAGGATCCATCCGGTAGCTCGTCGTTGGCCCTGCCGCACCGATGACCTTGCCCGGCGGAGCTGGTGATGGCCCCACATAATAGATAATCTGGTCTTTGACAGGGATCGGAAGCTCCTTTCCTGCCTCGATCAGTTCCACCAGTCTCCGGTGAGCAGCATCCCTGGCGGTATAAAGAACCCCGCTGATGGTGACCCGGTCACCCGATTTTAGGGATGCTACATCTTCCCCGGAAAGGGGGGTCTCAAGATGGAATACGTCATTCACGGTTTCCTCCTCTTACAGAACGATCTCCAAATGGCGGCTTGCATGGCACTGGACATTTACGGCCAGAGGAAGGCTGGCAATGTGGCAGGGCATCATCAGGATGTGGACGGCAAGTGAGGTCACGCGCCCACCAAGGCCCTGAGGGCCGATACCGGTCCGATTGATTTCGGTGAGCAGTTCCTCTTCCAGCTTAGCCAATTCAAGATCCTGGTTTTTGGTCCCCAGTGGCCGGAGCAGGGCCTTCTTGGCCATGAGGGCTGACTGCTCGAAGTTTCCTCCTATCCCTACCCCCACGATGGTGGGCGGGCAAGGATTGGGCCCGGCTTTCTCCATGGTATCAATCACCTTCTCCCGAATCCCGGCCCACCCCGCAGATGGGGGCAGCATAAAAAGCTGGCTCATATTTTCGCTGCCTCCCCCCTTGGGGACCACCCAAATTTTGAGCTTATCTCCCGGCACCACATCAAAATGGACAATGATGGGTGTATTGTCCCCCGTATTCTGCCTGCTAAACGGATGGCAGACCGACTTCCGCAAAAAGCCATCCTCGTAACCCTGTCTGATCCCTTCCTCCAGGGCTGATTTCAGGTCGCCACCGACGATTGAAACCTCCTGGCCCAGTTCGACAAAAATAACGGCCACGCCTGTGTCCTGGCAAATGGGGGTCCTCTCTTCTCTGGCGATGGCCGCGTTTTCCATCAGCTGCCCCAGGATATCCCTGGCAACCGGCGATTCTTCATATTCCAAAGCATCTTGAAATGCCCGGACCACATCCTCCCCCAATTCATAATTGGCTCGAATGGCCGAATCTCTCACTTCGGCGATGATCCTCTTGGTTGACACCTCGCGCATCAAGCCCTCCGATAACGTTTGACTTTCTTATGGGAGATCTTTACAAATAGTTAAGCGTTCACAGGTTTAGGCCTGCCCGCCATCGCTCTCGCTCAGGCGAGGCGGGCGGGGTTCAAGGTTCTGGGTTAGGGACAAGGACAAAATTGATGGTCTCGTAAAAAGTCTCCAAGGCCGTCACTCCCGCTAACCCTAACAACCTCAAGCCGACAGACACCAACGTGTGCCCATGTAACAATGTAAGTTCTCACTAAGGTCGGGCACTCCAGAAATCTTGTTATTTCTACAGTGGGGTTTGGCTGTTTCTTGGAACCGCTCTCTCAAAGTGAATTTACACATCATTTTGGCAGTGGCTGATATTTGGGGTTTTCTCCTGTTGCCCCCTATTAGTTTCCCCATGCTTTTGTCAAACCCCAAATATCAGCCACGCTTCTACAATAGGTTTAGAGAGCGGTGGAAAGAAATGGCCAAATCCCACGGTACCCGAGGTTATTGAGAGCACTTACCGATTACCTATACAAAACATCAAGCCTATTGGCAATCAAGAAAATGGGGATCCAGCCTGCAAAATGATAATTCTCCTGACCAACGATGACGGGATTCACGCCCCGGGACTCTTTGCCCTCTATAACGCCCTCAAATCTGATCACGACCTTTATATTGTGGCGCCCGAGTCGGAGATGAGTGCAGTCGGGCATGCCATCACCCTCACCTCACCGTTGCGGGTCAAAGAGGTTCACAAAAACGGGTCATTTTACGGCCACGCCGTTGCGGGCACACCCGCAGACTGTGTAAAGATTGCCCTCCGAGAACTCCTCAAGACTCCCCCGGAGGTCATTTTGTCCGGGATTAATCTGGGAGCCAACGTGGGTGTCAATCTCCTTTACTCGGGGACCGTCTCGGCAGCCACAGAGGGTGCTTTTCTTGGCGTGCCATCTGCTGCCATCTCTCTTGACTCCCTGAAAGATCCGGACTTTGATTTTGCCGCCCGGTTCAGCAAGGTGATCCTACGATTTTTGAGCACAGACGGGTTAAGCGATGGAACAGCCCTCAATGTGAATATTCCCGCCCTTCCCCCTGAAAAAATCAGGGGGGTCTGCATCACCCGACAGGGGACTGCAAGATTTGAGGAACGCTTCGAGAGCCGCACCGACCCAAGGGGTAATGTCTATTATTGGCTTGCCGGCGAGAGATTTGTGGGCGACGGCAGATCGGATGATGATTTCATTGCCCTGAAACAGAAGAAGATCACCATTACACCGATACAGTACGATCTTACTTCCGAGAAAGAATTGAAAAGGCTCAAGTCTTTATCTCTCACCTTAAAAAACCATCTTCCCGCTGCCAAATGACAGGGCTGATCATACCCCCGTGCCTCAAGAAATTGTTTTCTGTTTTGCCTCAAAAGCCCAGATCCTGGTCTTTAACTCCACCCAGACCAAAAGATACCTATTGACATTATTGAATATTTCAGCTATATGGGGACGATTCTGGAAATCTATATTATGCGGATGAGTCTTATTGGATCGTCAGCATAGAATATCAAGAAAGGAGGTGAATTTATCTGCCCTTTTGGGCCAACAGAAATTTTCAAATCGCTCAACCTTGTTAATCCTACAACCGTTTTCCCATTATAACAAGAAGGTGGTGGTTTACCGCCGTAAGTTGCTCTCATCCTTTTTGACACGCATTTTATCCATCGGCCAAAACCTTTGAGCCAAATTTGTAAACTCAAGAGCCTTCAATGCAGACCGTGTCACAAAGTCCACGATACAAGCCGACAGTGTCGACCCTGAGGGGCCGGCAGGTACCTTTTCTTTGGATTTCAGCTCAAAACCAAGGAGGGAAAATATGAATTCGCTGTTTGCCTTGATTCTAGCTATTGTGTGGTCGATCATAATTTATAAAACTTATGGCCGGCATGTGGATAGAAAAATCATTCAGTCCGACCCAAATAAAACCACCCCCGCCACCATGTATATGGATGGCGTGGATTTCATGCCCACCGGCAAGAACGTCCTCTTCGGCTTCCAGTTCAAATCCATTTGCGGGTTGGGCCCAATTGTGGGAGCCATCATTGCCGTCCATTGGGGATGGCTTCCCGCAATGCTCTACCTCCTTCTGGGTGTGGCCTTCCTGGGCTGGATCCACGATTATTCATCGGCCCAGGTCTCCATCAGGAAAGAGGGGATGAGCCTGGGAGGCATGAGCTATACCCTGATCTCACCCCGGGGCCGGACGTTGGTCAGCATCTTCATCTACTTCAACCTGATGTTTGGTTTCGGGGCCTTTGCCCTCTTCATCGCCGCCACCATGGGCAAGCCTACGGCCCCTTTTGGCATCCTGGTCTGGATCGCCATGGGCCTGCTGTTCGGCCAGATGATCTATAAGTGGAAAATGCCGATTGTTACCGCTACCCTGATCACGGTGATCGCCACATTTATCGGCATCTTCGTTTTCAGCGGATGGGGGCCGATCACGAGCTTTTTCTCATGGGTCAACGGCGGCGACCCATCTCCGGTCCTCTGGGGGACCATCACCCAGTCAAAATTTATATGGGTCCTGTTTGTGCTGGCCTTTTGCTATTTCGGGGCGACGTTGCCCATCTGGCGCTGGGCCCAGCCCATCAACTACCTGGGCTTCTGGATTGTCATAATCGCCATGTTGGCCACAGGAATCGGAATCCTCATCGGGCACCCGTCCTTTGGGAATTTCCCCGCATACACGGGTTTTATGTGGGCAGGTAAACCCCTCTGGCCGCTGATGTTTGTGACCATCATGTGCGGCGCGGTTTCCGGGTGGCATTCCCTGGTGAGCAGTTCGGGAACGGCCCGGATGATCGAAAAGGAAACGGATACGCTCCCAGTGGCCGGCGGTGCCATGTTCCTGGAGATGATCATGGGGATGATCGCCCTGATCATTGCGGTCTCTGCCTTTGGCAGCTTCGAGGGCTTTGCCGAGGCCTTCAAGACCGGAAAGGGGTTTGTCTTCGCCAAGGGAATGAGCAACTTCCTCGGCAATGTCGGCGTCCCCGCAGGGGTGGCCATGACCTACGCCAACGTGGTCTTTGCGGTCATCGGCTTTACCCTGATCCATCTGGGGGTGCGGTTTATGCGTCTTTACGGGTCAGATGTGCTTGGTGAAGTCTGGCCGGCTTTTAAAAATATCCACTTCTCCACCATCGTCTCCATCGCCATTTTCGCGGTCTTCTGCTTCACAGGCGTGTTGACGGCGCTCTGGATGCTGGGAGGGGCCTTTAACCAGATGCTGGCAGCCATGGCCCTGCTCATCTGCTCCTGCTGGCTGGCCTCGGAAGGGAGAAGTTACAACTACACCCTCTTGCCCTCCATATTTCTGGGTGTCACCACCATCGCTGCGGCGCTGGTCATTTCCTTTAAAGGGTTTGTCCACTTTTTTACCACCAAGGATATACCCGCGGATCGGGCCATAGGAGACTGGGTTACCGGGGTAATTGCCGTCTTGCTGGTCATCTTGGCGATCATCCTGGTCAAAGATGCCATTGCCTCCATTACCCGATATGTGCGTGAAGGGGGCGCTCAGCCGGCTGAAACACCATCCTCTGGAGGAGAGACGTAGTAGGGGATATTAGCAAGATTAACCAAGTTGGATGGGATGGGAAGGTCCTCCACGGGCCTTCCCGTCTCTTTTGAGGTGAAAAATGAATCACATTACAGTGGAAGTCCTCTCTTTGGTCCCTGTCTCTTTCTGTAATTGAGGCCATTACGAATTCATTTCAGACCAGGTGGGTCTGGTTGAAAAACGGGACGAGTCGGACCTCAATGAATATCCAGAGGATGTAAAAGAAGATCATCACTTCTTAATCAACTGGCTCAGTGAACTGGGACAGAGATATCAGGAAAAAATTCGCATCGAGATCACCAATGCCTCATCGTTTCGCGGGTTCTATAAATCCATCCGCCACTGGACCCAGACCTATCCCACCTTCATCGTGAACAAAAAAGAAAAATACAGCGGCAGGGATAAAGCCCACCTCGATCTCATCCTCCAAGGCCATTTGGGTGGTTCATAAAGGCCTCATCGAAATGGCCATTGACCATGCCGAGCACAGGATATCCGCCAACAACATCCTCTTCGGGCTTAGCCATTTTTTGACCCTGGCCCTTCCCCCGGAATGGGGGATAACCAGGAGCTACCTCCAGCCCGACGTGCACACAAATGTGAGACGCGGTGAACTCCTCTGGGTGGACGCCGGACAGACGGACCAGGTCGTCTATCATCCCACAAGGAAAATTGCCCTGGATCTGACCATCGAAGTGAAACGGGGGAAGCGCGATCATTTCAAAGCCAAGGGCGTTGCGGTCCATTCTCAGGGATCGTTGACCATCAACGGCCATGAAGCCTCTTATATCCTGGGGGAGGTGGGAACGGGATTCCTAAAGAAAAAACTGGTCAAGACGTTAAGGCTTTATTTCCATTGCCCGGAATTGGGGCGCACGATTATGATCAGCTTTACTGGGGCCTGCCAGGAGACCGATATCATGGAAATCTTTGAATCTCTTCCAAAATCCAAGTGCCACTGATTCCTTCCGAACCAACTCTCAAAAACCCGTTTAGAGTCTTAATTTGTAATTTCTCCGCAAGATGCGAAGATGTTTTCTTGATAATTTCTCAATAAGTCTGGGAGATCTAGCCAAACATATTTGAAATTTGCTTCAACTTTGAATCAATGTTGATCATTGTTTCGACGCCTCAGGTAATGCGAGTGTTCAGGGGTTCAGTGTTCAGAGTTCAGGAGGGATGATCCTCCCTGTGCTGTCCACCGGCGCTCTGACTCCGGCAAGTGTTTCTCCAGTATTCACGAAAATGTTTTTGGCTTCTTGCACAGGAATTATTCTGTCTTTCAAGCGTTTTTCAATCAACAATCTTAAATCCTACCCCTCCTGAACACTGAA
>JADHXI010000011.1 GCA_016783065.1 Desulfobacteraceae bacterium
CGATTGAAGTAGACTCCTGCATTGGGGCCTGCATGCTAATCCGGAAAAAGGCCATTGACAAAGCAGGATTCCTTGACGATCGATATTTCTTTTTTCTTGAGGAAACAGATTGGGCCTACAGGATGAAGAAGGCCGGATGGAAAATCTGTTTTGTTCCTGCTGCAAAAATATTCCATGCCCAGGGGAAAAGCGTAGGGACCAGGGCAGATGCCAGGGTTATGTTCTATCGTTCCAGGTATGCCTTTTTCAAGAAATGGCACCCGGGGTCTTATCCTCTTGTATGTTTGGTAATTTTTTCCCGTCTGCTGATAAATACCCTCCTTTCACTTTTGGGCGTCGCACTGACCCTTTGTCTGAAAAGGAATCTGAACAGAAAGCTCATCGTTTACGCGCAACTGATTGTATGGCATATAAGAGGATGTCCCTGAGAATTAGGAAGTGGTTGAGTGGTTTATTATTATGCGGAGTTTGAACAGGAGGGTGTGGTGATTAAGGTAAGGGGGAAAAGATACTTTTTGTTTGAGGGTATACTTTGTGCTATGCAGGCAATCAGAGTGTTCTTGGTAAGGCGGAGTAAATCCCATGGATTCGGAAGCGGACAAACGCTTATCAGTATGTATCATTTGCTATAATGAGGCACGGAATATCAGGAGATGTCTCGATAGTATTAAATGGGTCGACGAGATTGTTATTGTAGACTCCATGAGCAGTGATGATACCGTGAATATTGCCCGGCAATACACCGGTTCTATATTCCAGAGATCGTGGACAGGGTATGCGGATCAAAAGAACTTTGCCCTTTCAAAAGCCCGCGGCAACTGGGTATTGAGCCTTGATGCCGATGAAGAGGTCACGCCGGTATTGCGTGATGAGATCTTGACTGAGATCGATAAGGCGACGGCAAAGAATGGGTACCGGATGCCTCGGCGGTCATTTTATCAAGGGAGATGGATAAATCACAGTGGCTTTTACCCTGACCGACAGCTTCGGCTTTTCAGGCGGAACAAAGGTCGATGGGTAGGAGGCCGCGTACACGAGAGAGTGGAGATTGAGGGGAGCATCGGAGACCTTAAAAACGATCTCTTACACTATCCTTATCAGGGCGTCATCTCAGGGCAGCTTCAGACTGTGGACAACTTTTCCGGCTTGATAGCTTCAGACAGGCATGAGAAGGGAGAGCGTTTCCATTTGT
Organism: Desulfobacteraceae bacterium; assembly: GCA_016783065.1. Taxonomy (GTDB): domain Bacteria; phylum Desulfobacterota; class DSM-4660; order Desulfatiglandales; family Desulfatiglandaceae; genus JABMQV01. The sequence goes on from JADHXI010000011.1 coordinate 1,193, forward strand.
CGCTCCTTCTATTACGTCCTTTGTTCAAATTCCTTGAGGTCTATCTCTTGAAACGGGGTATATCAGACGGTGTGCCAGGGTTAATCATAGCAGTCACTTCCGCCTATGCTGTGTTTGTGCGTTACGTCAAGATCAGGGAGATAGAGAAGAAGCTTGGGAACCAGTAGGGGGTCTATCCGGAATTTGTTGAAGCCTTTCTAAGGCCGTTTTCACACAAAACAGGGATCTCTTTTCTTCTGAAATAATCAACGTTCGGGCCCTAAGCTGAAAAGGATCAGTTTTCCCGTATCCGGGTGACTCCAGGTTCCCAGCTCTTTAAGATCCCGCTGGTTCTTTGTTTTTAGAAAATCAAACCCGCCTTTTGGCCAGGCCCTCTCTTCCCACAAGAAATACTTCACTCTTTCTTTTCTAAGGCGATGGACAAATCTCCCGTAGCTTTTGAACATTGTTTCCTCGAATATTGTCGCCTCGAGATCGAAATTGGTCATGGGACATGGAGCCCCTTCATATTTCAAATTGGCATAGAAGGGGGTCCAATTTGGCGTACGCAAAGATTTGACAATCTTTGTCACATTCTCGTTTCCCTCTCTATGGGCAATGAGTTCCCCTATTTCTTTGAAAACAACCTTGTCTTCCTCTCTCGGTTTCAAATTCTTGGGCAAAGCAACCGCCAAAATCAGAAAGCATAAGAGAGCGAGAGCAGTAGATTGCTTCAAATGAAACTTTGATCTTATAAGGAGCGCACTCTTTTCCAGACCGAACCCGAAAGCCAAAAAGCATGGCAGGACAAAAATCGGCCAGAACCGGTCAAACATCATCCAAGTCTGGATCACATGCAGATACAACAGTATAAACACAAAAAAAGCGATAAGGGACAAATAAAGAACACGCCGGTCTTCCTTTAAACACCGCCAAATACCTCCAAGGCCGAGGAGAAACAGGATAAAAGGGAGATAAAAATAGGCCCTGATCATATATTTCACAAGGGTTCCGAGGGCAATAAGCCAGGTTAGATGCCGTGCCTTGTGTAAGAAGTGCGATACACCTTCGGCTAAAGGCTGGGCCATCAATTCAGATAGGTTTGATCTGAGAATTTCGTATTCAATAAAAGGTGCCGAGAGTTTATTCCCCACCTCAGTCAATCGAATGGTATCAACAAGCGATGCTTCAAGAAACAGCGTCCCGCAGAGGGCAAATGCCAAGATGAGTGCAAAGGGCATGGAAAAGATTGCGAACTTTTTGATCCGTTTTTCCTGGGGCACGGCTAACAGGTATGCGCAGGTTACGAAGATAAATAGAATGGCTTCGATCCTTGCCCAGGAGGCCATCAGAAAAGAGAGACAGCTTAAAAGGAGTGGAAGACGGTAATTCTTGTCACCTGGCTTAATAAAAAAGTATAAACCGGTTGCGAGAAAAAACCAGCATATGGGCCCCCTCACCACATCCGCGCTTATTCCAACAAAAACAGGAAGGATCGCAAAAACCAGCACGCCCAATGTGCTAATATTCTTGTCAAAAAAGCGTCTGAATAGAAAATAGATGGGGATTAGGGTGATTGAACCGAAAAAAAGTGAGACGGATTTGGCTGCAACAATCCAATCGTGAAATATTGTATATGCTCCAGCGATAAAGAATGGATAATTTGAGAGAAAACCTATGTTGCATGAAGTAAGGCTATTCCACTCACCGTAATAGATGGCCCTCGCCTGGTGGATATAATATACCCCGTCAGGATTGACAATAAAGGTGTACTGGCTGGCAAAAAAGCGTATAACAAGACCGAGAATAAATATCAGGGCAATTTCCCTTGCCCCTACCCACCCGGGATCATTGGAACTGCCATTGGAAAAAGTAGTATGGGGCAGTGATGGTATCATGCTAAAATAGTCTCAAAATTATCCTCCAGCAGACGGAGACTAAATGGATCTGGTTGTACAGAGCGATGGACTTTGATAAAAAGGGGCCTTCTTATGGCAAGGAGTATATGGAAAATGAAAATGAGTGTCAATAATACAGGCCATCTTCCTGATCCCTTAAACCCCTGTTCACCACGAAAACACGAAGCACACGAAGAAGCAACTGTTGAATGAGATTCTTCGTGCTTCTTTCTGGTCTTAGTGGTTTAATATATTGGAGACCCTGACCTTTGAACCTTGAATCCCCCTGTAAGCGGGAAACCTGGCACCGATCACTTTAGATATTGGCAGATATTGCAGATATGAAAATCGCAGTTGTTATTCCTAAATATGGTTTGGTTGGGGGGGCTGAGGGCTTTGCATATGAGCTGACGGAGAGGCTGGCCATGCGCAGCCGTTTTGAAATCCATCTGTTCGCAAATCAGTGGCGTCAGGGAAGGGCCGCAATTGTTTTCCACAAGGTCCCGATATTTATATTTCCTCGTTTCCTGCGGCAAATCAGTTTTGCATATTTTGCAAACAGAAAGATCGGGCTTGACGAATTTGATCTGGTCCATAGCCACGACCGGATATTTCGGATGCACCTCCTTACAATGCATGGCATCCCTCATAAGAGATGGATCAGAGCGGCGAGAAATAAGCGTCTGAACCTCTTTGACAGATCTATGGCCTGGGTGGAGAGCAGGGGCTTGAAGGGACCGCATATTCCGATGGTTCTACCTGTCTCAACTCTTGTAAAGAATGAACTCCTCAGTGTATACGATATCCCGGAGTCGAAAATGCACGTGATTCACCCAGGAGTCTCTTTAAAACGCTTTTCCTCTCTTGACAGGAAAAACTGCCGGCTCCATATTCGAAGGCGCCATGGTCTTTCTGAATCGGACGTTGTGGTTCTTTTCGTGGGGATGAACTTTGAGATCAAACGGCTTAAACTGGTCATTGAGGGCGTAGCTAAACTGATCATGGAGGAAAAGAGAGGGTCGAGCCTGAAGGTGCTGGTAGTGGGGAAAGGGAATAGTGCCTCATACCAGGCCCTGGCTCGTGATTTGGGTATAACTGACCGGGTGATTTTTGCCGGAGTGACACACGAGGTGGAAAAATACTACCTCGCCAGTGATCTTTTTGCCATGCCTTCCCAGTTCGATACCTTTGGGATGGCCGTCCTTGAGGCAATGGCGGCCGGGCTGCCGGTTATTATCACCGAGAAAGTGGGCGCTAAAGACCTTGTAACAGATGGTGTTCAAGGTTTTGTTCTCGGAGAAGAGGCCGCTCCCTCTGATTTTGGCGGGAAGATCTCTTCCCTTTTAATAAAAGAGAATCGTCTGAAAATGGGAGAGATGGCCCACAAGACAGCACTCCAGCATAGCTGGGACAGGGTGGCAGATGAGATGGAAGATATGTACACGATGCAACAAGGGCTTGACTATGGGACTGGAGATTGATTATCGTTGATTGTTACCCCGGTTAAATAGCCCGAAGGGATTTAACAGGGTAAAATTGTTGATTGTTGGAGCGAAGGGGAAAACCCAATACATCGGGGAAAAGCGATAGAAGAGCAAAAAACAGAGGTTCAAACAGTAAAGAGCAAACAGCAAATACCGCAAGGTGGGAATGAATTCTACTTTTTGCGTGGGCGTTACGAGAACAAGTACGGGAATATTCTAAAGCAGATTCTTGAAATCTGGGTCTGTCCTGTAAAGGTAATGAGGTTGTTTGCTCCATGCGTTCTTTCAGGGCTCTAACGTTTCCTGATGCGAAGAGCCATCCCAGTTTATGCTCACGAACTCGACGCGCTATGAGCCCTTCGTCTGAAACTATTACCATTTTGCCAGCAACAGTTGAGACTGAAACTACCCCACTGGATCCGAAATGCTTCACATAGGGGAGCAGAACAACATCACTGGCACAAAAACACAACTTCTCCTCAGTATCCGAGACAAAGCGATTAAGAACTGGCGCAGTTCCTCGTCTCTTTAATTGCTCAAGAGCATTTGTGATTTCCGAATCATTCTTGGTTTGGCCGGCACACAATAGCAACATTCGAGAATTGTCAGATGAGGCCAGCATGGCGCGGATGACCAGATGCAGTCCTTTTCTTCGATTACCTATGCCGTAGTTGAGAAAAACAGTCCTACCCTCGGGAATCTCCAAGGCTTTCCGATTTTCGTCATGTGCCTGGGAGAATGCATCCCTCAAACCCTCTCTTGAGAAATTCGGAACTGTCTTGCATTACGACTGGTTCGAAAGGTTTAATTCAAAAATAGAAATCCTGGTCCTCAGGGCCAGGTCAGAGATAAATGGCTCTGCCTTACAGGATTGACCTGGAGTATTGGAGTGATGGAGTACTGGAGTACTGGAAAAACCATAAAAGGCAGTGAGTTTTTAGGAACTGGGTTTGTCTATTACCTCCATAGGTGATCAGGTAGCTCTTTCAACACTCCATCACTCCAATACTCCATCACTCCTTGCGCCAATCAAATTGCAGTAGACTAAATCCCCTCCGGGGATAACCAAAGCCGAGTCCTCTGGGCCCGGATCTTTACTCATGACAGAAAGGACTGGCATATTTCGATCAAAGCGGAAATGAACCGTGACCTTTTAGCCAAATTATACCAGTGGGCCAGGGAATATCCTATTGATGTTATTTTTTCCTATCTCTCCGGAGACAATGTGGCCCTTTGGCAAACAGCCTTTTTATTCATCGTCCCAGCGAGGTTTTTCCAGCCAATAGCGAATTTTTCAAGGCCTATAGGAAAGATCCGAACACAGCCTACGTCCAGGAGAGAGGTTCCGACTTTGATTATCCCAAAGGCAATTTGACTAAATGATATTTTATAGGTCATGGAGTGCTGACCTATCCCAAAGAAAAACCCCGAAGCCTTTAGCATTTTGAGAGGTTGGCAGGTTTGGAGGTCTAAAAATGGTTACACATAAAGAGGCTGTGCATGCGCTTTATGCCACCCTTAATGAGAGACGCGCCGAGGGATCCCTCGATTCCGATAGTGAAAACGCCTTTTTGGGTAGCTGTGACCGCTGGAGCATTGCCACCAAGGAACTCAGCCGAAATCCTGAGACAGGTCGCATTCTTGATATAGGGTCTTATGACGGAATTTTTTGCGGGGCTCTTACAAAGCTAGGGTTCCAGGTAGCGGCGCTGGATTGGCATCGCCATGTGAAGGAATCTCTCTGGCAAAGACTCGGTGTGGAGTGGCACAGGTGTCAGGTTGAGGCGGATCCAATTCCTTTTCCTGACAACAGCTTTATGGGTGTGTATATGGGCCAGGTTCTTGAACATTTCACCTATTCCCCTCGCAAACCGTTGGCGGAGATCCGACGGGTTCTCAAACCTGGAGGGTTGTTGGTGGTGGATGTTCCAAATGTGGGTGAACTACATAACTACTATCGGCTTCTCCGGGGAAAAAACATCCTCTACGATTACAAAAAACATTACATCGACGATGATCCCGAATTTTATAAAGGACGTCCCTATTTTAACCGTCACAATCACGAATTCACTCGGCGGGATTTATGTGTCCTTGCTGAGAGTTGCGGCTTTCAAGTTGTCAAGATAGCATACATTAGATCCCGCCGGCATGGGAAGAAGGGTTTGCGGCGGCTGGGGTTACCCTTTACGGCACTTCGGGATATGATTCCCCTGTTCCGCAAGAGCATTATGCTTACCGCTCAAAAGCCTATTGAGTAGAATATTTGGAAAAGGTAAGGTCGGAGGTCTACCTTCAGCCATTTATGAATGGGGAAACAACCATTGTTTCACTAATATTGGATAAACACAAAGCCATTGTCTTCATCCCGGAAGGCAGGTTTCGGAAAGATGGCTTTGTATTTGGCGTAACGGGTGCTGTCCATGATGAGTGCAATTCTGTTTTTATCTGAATTCGTGCCGACCAGGTCCCGGACCTGATCAACGGTCAAAAGACGGCGATCTTCGGGTTTCTCATAGTCCATGCCATAGGCGAGCTCACCGCTCTTTTCGAGCAGGTAGATATCATTGCGCTTCAAAAACCAACAAACAGCGGAAACCGTGTGATTGTCAGAGACCAAAATGGTCTTGGGCGAGACCCTATGAGCATTGCGCGTGATAAGATTTTTAGGCGCCCGTTCCTCCAACACCTTTGCCGGCACGACAAATTGTGAGGTGAACATAAACAGTACCGGTGCCATGCAGTAAAGGGCGATTTTCTTCCAGGTACTCTGTGCCCTTGTGGCCCAGAGCAAAAACACTCCCCAGAAAAGAAAGCCGATGAGGGCGGCTGTCCATTTCCAGGCTTCCTCATGCCCGTAAGGGTTCAAAGCAGATAGATCAAACGTTTTCCCCAAAATCAATCCTACCGCTACAATCCCGATTATTGCCGCAAAACACACCGTCACAACGTTGAACGCCTTTTGCTTTCCTTCTCGAAAATATTTTAGAAGCCCAACGGTTATGATAATGGCAACAGGCGGCATGCACGGCAAGATATATGCGATGAGTTTGCCGCTTGAGGCAGAAAAAAACAAAAATGGGAAGACGAACCAGCATATGGCGAAACGAATCAGCGGTTCTCCGGTGACCTTTTTCCATAGGCCGCAAACTGCGGCGGGGAGGAGGGCCATCCATGGCAATGCCCCTCCCACGACGATTGGGATGAAATACCAAAAGGGTTTTGGGTGTTGTCCCTTGCCGGGAGAAATGAACCGATTAATGTGCTCGGTCCAAAAGAAATAATTCCAGTAATCCCCCTCTCTCAGGTGAACCATGACGGCCCATGGCAAAACAACGACAATGGCTGCCAAGACCGGCAACCAGGCCCACTTCAACAGCTCCTTCCATCGGCCCTCCCATACGGTAAAAGGCAGGATCGCTATAGCGGGAACCAGAAAAGCCAGAAATCCCTTTACAAGAAATGCGAGGCCACAGGAGGCCCCAAAAAGCGTGAGGAAAAGCCCTTTTTTTCCAGGTTCAGAAGTCATGTGGAAAAAAAAGAAGAATACCATGGCACATGTTAGAAACATGGAAAGCCCTGTGTCCAAGGTATTGATGGTGGCAATGGCAAAGACAAGTGGAAAGGTGAGAAATGCGGAAGCTGCAACAATCCCCGAACAATGCCCTCCTCCGTACTTACTCGCCAACAAAAAGAGCATCAATGCTGAGATACCTGCTGAAATAGCTGATAGGAAACGAATGGCAAAGGCATTTTCACCGAAAAGTGTTATGCTTATGGCGTTGAGCCAATAGCCCAGCACCGGCTTTTCAAAATAGCGCAGCCCATTGAGGTGAGGTACGATCCAATCCCCTGAAATAATCATCTCTCTGGGGACTTCAGCGTAGCGGGTCTCATCGGGGATGGTGATGGGGCGGACGCCTAATGGCACCAGGTAGATCAGCGCAAAGAGCCCAATTACTGCTGCGATGGACGATTTCCCCATGATCAATGTCCCGGTGTTTGGGGTTCCGCAGGTCCCTGAAAAGCGACCCACCCCTCTCGCCCCAGAATCTGCTCTCTGACAATGTTTGATGAGCCTATTCGGGAAGTATCTTTGAGGATTGTCCCCAATGGCACCATGGAAGCCCCCCGTGATCGTGTGGTTGTCACAAAGCGTTCAAACATTTCTGTGAGGGCAATGCCTTCAACCTCGGCATGGATGGTGAGGATATTCAGCCCATCAGGCTTGAGTTGGGAAATGAGGTAGTCGTTATAGTTACAATTGTTGATCCCTTTTCGACCGATCACCTCGTCATAGGTAGGAAGGGTGACAGGAATCTGGGGTTGGGATAGTTTTCTTCCACGGACAACGGGGTAAAATATGTCTTCCCCTCTGCAATCACTGTTAAAGGCAAATGGAAAATTCCCCTTTTCAAGGAGTACTAACTCGTTGCATTTCCACCCTGGGGAGGCCGAACAGACCGGTGTTTTGCCGATGATCTCCTTTAGGAGTTCTACGGCTTTGCCGATCTCCCCATATATGGTATGGGCGTCCATGGACCCGATATTGGTCTGCCATGCGTGATGGTCCCACGCATGGACGCCCACCTCGTGCCCCTCGCGAGCAGCTGAAGATATTATGGGTCCTAGGGTTTTGCCTATGATGGGTCCTTGCCGGAATGTGCCCCTGAATAGTATGTCCCAGCCATATAGGCCAGGTGCCCGGGTCCTCAACATCTTCCAGAAAAAGGAGGGCCGGATCATGCGCCAGATATGCCGGCCCATGTTGTCTGGACCGACGGAAAAAAAGAAGGAGGCCTTTATGGAATAAGCGGCCAACAGCTCACACAGTTTCGGGACGCCGTATCTGGTTCCCCTGAAGCTATCCACATCGATCCTGAGGCCTATTTCCATATTACTCCAAATAGGTCACCACACCTTTACGTAAGCTCTCAGCAAACCCAGGCAGCGTGGGGTTCGCCCGCAAATTCCCCTGCTATCTACCCTGGAGTTATTGAAAAATTGTGAACTCTTCACACGTCAGGGCCTCCCGAAGGAAGAAATCCAGGGTCTGTTCTACCGACTGTTCAAGCCCCACAACGGGCGCCCAGCCCAACAGACGCCTTGCATTGCGGATGCTGGGTTTCCTGCGATCGATGTCCTGGTATCCGGCACCATAGTAAGTGCGGCTTTCTATCTGGCGAAATCCTGCAAATGGGGGGAAACTTGATTTTAGGGGATGCTCTTGAAACCTTGCCACCAAAAGTTCGGCCAATTCCTTGATGCTGGCCTCGTTGTCGGGATTGCCGATGTTGATTATTCGACCATTGCAGATACCGTCTCTGTTCTCAATGATCCTGTAAAGACACTCAACTCCGTCCGAGACATCTGTGAAACAACGCCTCTGGTTTCCGGAGTCTATGAGTTGAATCGGAGTGCCCTCCACAAGGTTCAGGATCAGTTGGGTGATTGCGCGTGAACTCCCGATGCGCGCAGAGGTGAGGCTGTCGAGCCTCGGCCCAATCCAGTTGAAGGGCCGAAAAAGCGTAAACTCCAATCCTTCCTGTTCGCCATAGGCCCAAATGACTCTGTCCAGGAGCTGTTTTGAGCAGGAATAAATCCACCGTTGCTTCCGTATGGGGCCCAACACCAAATTGGAAGAGTCTTCATCAAACTCCTCGTCATCGCTCATTCCGTATACCTCGGAGCTGGAAGGAAAAACGATCCGTTTATTGTATTTGAGACAATACCGCACGACCCGCAGGTTTTCCTCAAAATCGAGTTCAAAGACCCGGATGGGGTTTCGAGTATATTCGATGGGTGTGGCAATGGCGACCAGGGGGATCACGATGTCGCATTTTGTGATGTGATATTCTATCCATTCGCGATGAATGGAGATATCACCTTCATCAAAATAGAACCCGGGTCTGTCCAAGAGTCGTTTAATACAGTTTGACCTGAGGTCCATGCCGTGAACTTCATATTTACCGCTTTGGAGGAGCCGTTCGCTGAGGGCATTGCCTATGAAACCGTCAACACCCAAGATAAGGACTCTTTTCTTCCTCACCGCTTCCACCTGGCTTGTTATACAGGGTCCAAACTTCATGCCCTCAATGAGGCTGAGGTCATGGGCAAGCTGGGTCCCGCTCATATACACCCCATCCTCGGGCTGGCCGAAGTCGATCCGTACTGCTCCTTCCCCGCAGGCGATCACAAGGGGATCGGTGGTGACAATGGTTCCGGGGCTTTGAGTCCGGCCGTATTCAGGCACATCTGTAACCTTCCAGAAAAGGCATTTCCTCTCTCCCACGTGACTCAAGGCCCCTGGATATGGGTGTGAAACCGCCCTGACCAGATCCCTCACTTCCTTTGAAGTTCCAGCCCAGTCTATTTCTCCATCTTTGGGACGTCGTCCACCGTAATATGTGGCCCTGGAGTGATCTTGAGGAATACGAGACGCAGTCTCATTTAAGATTTGAGGGAGGGTCTCGTCAAGCATCTCGAGAGATGCCCCTGTCATTTTTTCGTGAAGTGTCTTGGCTGTATCATCTTCAGAAATGATGATCGTTTTTTGGGAAACGATATCTCCGGCATCGGGCCTCGGTGTCATGTGGTGCAAGGTAACGCCTGTTTCCTTTTCACCCTTTACCAGGACCCAATTGATGGGGCATCTTCCCCGGTATCTGGGCAAGAGGGATCCGTGGAGGTTAAGGCACCCTGAAGGAGGGATCTCCAATATAGGTGCTCTCACGATATTACGGTAGTAAAAAGAGAAGATGATATCGGGTCCAAGTTCTTTTATCTTATGAACCCACATGGGATGGTTGATATCATCGGGCGCATAGACTGGAATATTACATGATGCGGCAAGCTCTGCGACAGAATCAAACCAGATGGTCTCCTGCGGATCGTCCTTGTGCGTGAACACAGCGCTGATTTCAAATCCGTGCCGCAACAATGCCTCTATGCCGACACAACCGATATTGTGATAGGCCAAGACTATGGTTTTCATTCGGGTATCCTCAACTAACTACTTTCTTCTTGATCGCTTCTTCCCACAATACGTTCCACAAAAAATCGGGGCCGTGCCCTGACATCATGGTAGATGCGGCCGATATACTCCCCCAGGAGACCCAGCCCCAGGAATTGTGCGCCTATAAAGATAAAAAGGATGGCAAAGAGGGTGAACACTCCCTCTGCTGCCCATTCAGGGCCATAAATCAATCTCATTACGAAGAGAAAAATCCCGAAGCCTATTCCAAGGACAGATATGATTCCTCCAAGCACACTCAGGAGGCGTACCGGAAAGGTCGTCATACTGGTCAAAAGGTCAAACTGCAGGTTAATCAACTTCCACAGCCCATATCTAGAATCGCCAGAGGAACGTTCTTCATGGCGTACATCGATTTCGGTCGTGTTTCGAGCAAAGGTGTTGGCGAGTATGGGGATAAAGGTGCTGCGTTCGTTACATTCAAGCATGGCCGCTACTATATGGCGGCGATAGGCCCTCAGCATGCAGCCGTAGTCATGCATCTGTACTCCCGTGGATTTCTGCACGGCTTTATTGACCATAGTGGAAGCGACCCTTCGGAAAAGGCTGTCGTGTCTGGGTACCCTGACGCTGCCAACCACATCAAATCCTTCCTCTGCCTTCCGGATCAGTCTCGGAATCTCCTCGGGCGGGTTCTGGAGGTCGGCATCCAGGGTAACGATAATGTCACCTCTCGACTCCCCAAAGCCGGCCATAACCGCTGCATGCTGCCCGTAATTTCTGTTCAAGAATATCCCGATTACCCGGTCAGGGCTCCCTCCTGCAGCATGGGTGATGATCTCTCGAGATCTGTCAGTGCTACCGTCATCAACAAGGATGATCTCGTATGCATTGCCAAGGGTGGCACAGGCATCCAAACAACGCCGTATGAACTCCTCCAGATTTTGCCCTTCATTGTATACGGGAATGACCACCGATATGAGGGATTTGGGAATTCGGAATTCGGAATTCGGGTTTTCGATTGCGGATCTCGGATCTCTGTCCTCTGTCCTCTGACCTCTGATTTCTGACCTCTGATCTTTTTCGGGTGTCATCGTCTGGATCTTTCCCTTTGGGCCGACCTTGTCAGCACCTTCTTTATTACCTCTATTACGTCATCCACATCCTCGGGGGTCATATCAGGGAACAGGGGGAGGGAACATATACGATCGGAATTCCATTCTGTATTGGGCAGCATACCGTAGCGGGTGCCCATTGATTCCGTGTAATACTTCTGCAAGTGGACGGCACGGAAATGGAGCCCAGTGCCAATATTTCTCTTTTTGACCTGGTGCATAAAATCATCTCGACCGAGGCCAGTCCTATCTATATCCAGTCGCACAATGAATAGATGCCAGGCGTGCCTGGTGGTATGAGGTGGATCGGAAAGGGGGATTATTTCGTCGATCTCAGAGAGGCGGTCTCGGTATTTCATTGCCAGTTCGGCCCTCTTTTTGTTCAATTCATTGATACGGCCCAGCTGACTGAGTCCAAGAGCGGCCGCGATGTCTGTCATGTTGTATTTGTACCCCGGCTCCAGGACCTGGGCCTGGGGAGAACGCCCTTGTGTCTGCCGGTCATAGGCATCCACGCCAAGCCCATGAAATTTCAATCTCTTAATATGCTCAAGGAGGTCCTCATCATCAGAGCAGAACATGCCCCCTTCACCCGTGGTGATGTTTTTTATGGGGTGAAAGGAGAAGATGGAGCTACCCTCTTTGCCTACAGGTCGGCCCAAATAGTGCGTACCCAGGGCGTGGGCTGTGTCTTCAATCACCGGGACCCCCTTTTGATCGGCCATTTTACGGATGGGGTCCATATGGACCGAGGCCCCGGCAAAGTGCACGGGAACAATCAGCCTTGTCTTGGAGGAAAGGCATTTTTCCACAGCATCAGAGGAGACCATCAAGGTGTCCTTCTCGATATCAACAAAGACCGGAGTGGCCCCAACCAGTACGATATGGTTCACGGTGGAGACCCAGGTCATGGAAGGCGTAATGACTTCGTCCCCTGGTCCGATCCCGAGTGCCTTGAGGACCAGGTGCATTCCAGCCGTGGCCGAAGAAAGTGCAACGGCTCCGCCACAGCCGATGTACCGACAGAATTCTTGTTCAAACCTGGCAGTGTTTTGTCCGGCAGTGATCCATCCTGACCGAAGGACGCGGCCGACAGCCGCGATATCCTCCTCTGTTATGGATGGACGTGAAAACGGCAGGAATTGATTTCTCACTAGGCGCTCCGAGTAATAAGATAGACTCCCACGCAGATTACAAGGATCCCGGCCCACCGAACAGGCCCCAAGGTCTCGCCGAAGAAGATTTGGCCTGCAAAGGCCGTCGCGATGTAACCGACGCTCAGGAGAGGGTAGGCATAGCTCACATCCACCCTGGACAGGGCCATGAGCCAGACAATTACGCTGATTACATAACAAAGCAGCCCTGCCAGCACAAAGGGGCTGAGGGCCACCTTCGTCCCGATGGGCAATATGTTTTCGAAGGAAAAGGCAAAGTGTCCTACAGTGCGCATGCCCTGTTTGAGTGAAAGTTGGGCAAATGCGTTTAAAAACACTCCCAAAAGGATCAGGGGCAGGTATTGATTCATGGCCTTACGTCCTTAAAAAGATAAGATTAGCTCACTAAGGGCTTACGCAAGAATAACTTCACATTTTCGCATCCCATCTTCAGGTTATCTTCGGCGGCGCCTCAATCGCAAAACCCTCAAAATAGTACTACTATTTCTGTGGTTTTGCTCAATCGGTGCAGCCAAATCTGACCCAAATCTGGGCGCCAATTCTGCGAAGTCATTTTTGCGCAAGCCCTAAACCGGGCAAGAAAACATTTGGCCGATGGGCTGAAGACCGATATTATTACAGTTGCAGGGCTAGTCAAGAACTTCCTTGGGGCCTATGGACCACCATGACCTTTTTTGTCGACCCATAACCGCTCATACACCTCTGCCACCTGTTCGGCGGTCACATCCCATGTGTACCGGAGTGCCACCTGCTTGGCTTGCTGCCCCATGCGTATCCTATTTTCTTTTTTCATTAGAAATGATAGCTTTCCCAAAGATCACTGGCAGCCGGATTTTCTCCAAGTAAAAAGCCATGAGAATTGAGATATATCGCGATTCTGCCTTTTAAGGGCCGAAGGTCTTCAAAGCAACCCTATATTTCTCCAACTTTTTGACGCAGCCTTCTCTGTTAGCGCTAAAGGGAAACGTGAGTCTTAATGTAACCAGTCTCCAAAGGGCCTGGACAACGTTGGCCCTCCTTATGGCCCGGATGGTCCTTTTGGTATAGTGTTTTCTGTAAAAGACAAGCTCTGCCTCAAATTTCTTTTTCCATATCTCCCCTGGAAGGTTGTCTCGCTCACTTTGTCCTCCCCAATGTATTACAATCGCCTCCGGGATGTGGCCGATAGTCCATCCCGCCTTCCTTATCCTCAGACAGAGGTCTTGCTCCTCCCCATAAAGGAGAAACCTTTCGTCAAAGCCCCCCAGATCTTCAATAAGCCCTGCCCGCGCAATCATTGAGGCACCCAAGACCCAGGCGATGTCCCCCTCCAGGCCTTTCAATTCCTCTCTGGCGTATTTTTGACCCGGATAGCGAGTCTCCACCGAGGATTGGGGTGATCCATCCGGGTTGACAACTCGAGTTCCGCCAAGACCCACTTCGGGATGAGCGTCCATGAATCGTATCATGGCTGCAAGCGCACCCTGCTGGACCTCGGTGTCAGGATTTAGAAAATAGATATATTCCGATTTGCAGAATTTTAATACCTGATTGTTTCCACGAGCAAACCCAAGGTTTTGTTTGTTGGCTATCAACTCTACCCGTGGAAACCCATTCCTTACCACCTCTAGGCCGTTATCATTGGAGGCATTATCAACAACAATAACTTTGAGGTTGACATCCTCTTGGGCAGAGAGGGCATTCAGGCATCTTTTGATAAAAGAGGCGGTGTTGTAATTGACAATAATGACTGAAAGATCACACATATCTTGTTGTTCTTGAGTTCGACATCATCTCCCATAGGTTCTTTACGGAAGTGAGAATCCTGATGATTCCGGCAGAGAGACTGTAATCCTTTAAGGGCTGTAGGTCAAGCAATGGCCGGGTCCATATGGCTGAAAGCGCTTGTATCATAAGGCCTTTTCCTTTATAGAATGGGAGGGCCACGGGTATGGGGAAGCAAGACCAAGGCATAAGAAGTTAGGAAAAGACAATGGTTCTATCGTCTTTGAAAACGGTTATGGGTCGCCATGAGGCGGCACTTATTTTTTTGTTGGGTGTTTTACTGCTGCTGCCCCGTATCTGGTGCGAGACGAGTATTACCGGTCAGGACGAATACTGGCTCTCTTTCCGTACCCCCATGGAGACCCTTGAGCGGGGAGAATGGTTTACCCCGTGGGTGAATGGCGAGCCCCGCCTCAAAAAACCGCCCCTGCTTTACTGGGCCATCCTGTTGACCTACAAGCTTTTTGGAATCAACCTCTTTGCAGCGCGAATTTGGGGCGTGCTATCCGGGGCCGGGCTCGCCATGTCCTCTTGCCTCTTGTACAGGATCCTATTTAAGAAAAGCGGAATTCTCGCGGGATTGATCACCCTGGCTACGATTTCGGTGGCCATTGACGGGCGCAGAGCAATGTTAGATCTTCCTCTCGCCTTTCTTACTTCTATGGCCATATACTTTGCCATCAGATGGGGAACATCGGGCCGGCAGGGCTGGGTGTTGGTATCGGCCATTTCTCTGGGCCTCTCCTTTCTGGTAAAGGGGCCAGTAGGGATCGTTGTCTTTGCAGTGGGTGCTCTCGGTGCGCTGATTGTCCTTGAAAAGTGGTCATTCGTCTTATTGCGCTGGTCACAGATTGCCTTGGCTTCAGCCCTGTTGCTGGCCATCTGTCTCCCATGGCCATTGATAATGGCCTATCTTTGGCCGAATTTTTTTGAAATTGTAGATGGGGAAATTGCCGCCCGACACCTTGGGACCGTTCATTTTCGCTCCCCTTTTTCGATCCTGGGCGGCGCCTTGGGGCTTATTTTCCCGTGGTCACTCATAATGATCGCGGCCTTGGTACATTCTTTGTGCCATGCAAGGGAAAGGATAGTTCGCAAAGAACTGTGGCTTACGGTGTGGTTTTTGGGCTGTGTGGCCCCTTTCTTTTTTATGGAGGCATTTGCGCGCTATATGACTCCGGTTGTCCCCGCGGCGTGTGTATTGTGTGCCAGCTGGTTAGAACGCCATCAAGGTAAATGGAAAGGGGCGTTTCTGGGGATATCCGTTTCCTTGATGGCGGTGATCTCAATCCCTTTTTGTCTTTTTCTTATTTGGTTTGGTCATGGGGTCTTAATCGGGGTATTATGTCTCATTTTTGTTGGCCTGATGCTCTGGGTCACCTTTGCCATGGGTGATGTGCGCCTGGTTGCCCTGTCCGTGGCACTGTTACTTGCCTTGATCATGGGTGGTTTGTACCCTTCTCTCGGAATAAATGCGATGCCGGCAGGCCTTGATAAGATCGTTGGGTCTTCCCCGGTAGCTTCCTACAACGGTTCTCAGCCATCCATGCTCTCGATCCGGCTGAAACGGAGTGCGGTCAGGATCCGTTCCTTTGATAAGAACGATAGACGCAGGCTCAAAGATTTTCAGGGCTTTGTGTTTATGGGAGAACGGGCTGCCAAAGGTTTCGAGACCCTTTGTAGGGAGTTGGGGATTCATTTTCAAAAGGCGGGTCAATTCAAGAGCTTTTATTCGCGAGAGGCGTGGATACGATTTGTCCGTGAAGATGCCACACGTGATGACTGGGAACGGGCCCTAAAGACCCACTCTTTGGAAGGTCTCAAACCGACGATTCATTACTATCGGGTAACTCAAAAAAGAAACCTTCTCTCAACCAAATAAATTTCGATCGTTTACAGCAGGGTTCCAGGCAAAAATGAATAAACGGCTTATCCTAATACTATCGCTTGTCACGGTTATGATTTACGCCTGGTCCGCGGGGCAAGGGCTGACGACCGACGGTCAGAAAGATCCCAAATTTGCTGTCGATCAACCAATCCCTGGGGGGGATAAGTCTCCGCCATATCTGGTCGAGGAATTCATCAGTCCGGAGTTGAGAACAGGGATGGTCCATACGGCCTCAATTTGCCGGCTGAACGACGACCGGCTTGCCGCCGCCTGGTACGGCGGGAGCAAAGAAGGGGCAAGTGACACAGCCATATACCTTTCTATCCGTAATCCCGGGGTGCCCCCGTCCTGGACCAGACCGCGGGTTGTGGTGAATCAGGAGACCGCTTCAAAAGAACTCCAACGGTTTGTGAAAAAGGTGGGGAACGCCATCATCTTTGCGGATCGTGAAGACCGTCTGTGGTTGATTTACGTCACAATCACCGTGGGCGGATGGTCCGGCAGCTCTCTTAATGTAAAGATCTCAACGGATGACGGCGCAAACTGGACACCAAGCCAAAGACTGACACTCAGCCCATTTTTGAACCTCAGCGAACTGGTCAGAAACAACCCTGTGCCCCTCGAAGACGGCGGTTTTGTCATACCCATATATCATGAGTTTCTAGGGAAGTTTCCGGAACTGCTATGGATCTCTGTGGGAGCGAACAATCAAAAAGTCTTTTTTAGAAAATCCAGAATGGACGGTGGACGTACGTTTATTCAGCCCAGTGTGGTTGCGTATGGCCCCGGTGCCGCGACGGCCTTTTACAGGGATTGTTCAGATGAAAGAAACGTGGGGGTGGCACTGACAAAAGACGCAGGCGCCACATGGTCAAGGCCCCGGCGGATTGATCTCCCAAATCCCGATTCTGCCCTGAACGCGCTCCGTCTTTCAGATGGCAATATTCTATTGGTCTTTAATGACAGCAAACATTACCGTGAAAACCTCCGGTTTGCCATCTCAGGAGACAATGGGCTCAATTGGACGCGAATCGCAAGGCTCGAAGATACGAAAGGTCAGGAATTTTCATACCCCTATCTGATTCACGGCCAAGGGAGACGGATTCATCTGGTCTACACGTGGCGCAGGAAACGGATCAAACATGTGGAATTCAATGAGGCCTGGATCAGGGAACAAATAAGAAAGGCATCATAATGACGGCGTTTGTTTTCTCCTTTTTCTTTCCATTCCTTCTCGCGATGGCCTTGGTTCAATGGCTGATGCGGATTCTTTGGAAAAGGCCTTATGGGTGGAGGCCCACCCTTATGCTGGGTATGGTTTCGGCATTAATAGTGATCATCCCATTTAAGGGCATTCCACTGGGCCGGTGGCTGATCAGCCTAAACGCCAATTTCAGCATTCCGCTCGTTGCCATATTCTTGAGCAAGGTCTTGGAAGGAGGACTCGGAATTCGACTGTTGGACAGGAAGGCCCTCTTTGGTACCAGGGTATTTGCCCTGACGGCCGGTGCAGCACTCTATCCAATGGCGTTGGGGTTGGGCAGCGTTGATCCATATGGCCTTGGCTGGGGGTTCTCATGGCTCTTTGCGGTTCTATTGGCCACTACGCTTGGCCTGCTTTTTATCAGGAACCGTTTGGGAATAATACTCATGGGGTGCGTCTTGTGCCATAACCTGCATCTGTTGGAATCGCAAAACTTATGGGATTATCTGGTTGACCCATTTCTTGTCCTTATCTCGGGAGGTGTCCTTGGGTGTCGGGTCATGAGAAAGCTAACAGGGGAGCATGGGAAGAAAACCTCCCGGCAATCTCCTGAACTTGTTGAGAAGTTGCAGGCTTCGGAACTTTGTGGTTGATATTACACGCATTTTTGGTATCATTTCCCCAGGTGATGACGTGGGTTGCAGGAGGCCTCTGGCGCACATCCACGTGGTAGACAAGAGGGACCTAGGGAAGGGACGTAATATGCCCCGTAACGCTCCGGCGTGGATTCATGATGTATTCAACAACAAGACCATCCGATTGGTCCTGTCAAAACTCCGGTACGTTCTCTTTCTGGGTGTCTTTATACTATTTATCCCGCACATAAGGCCTTCATGGTTTTGGATCGGATTTATTGTCACCCTGTTGGGGGAGTTGATTCAGGGGTGGTGCTTTGCTTCTCTTGAAAAAAACAGGGTGCTCGCAAATAAGGGGCTCTACGGGTTGACGCGAAACCCCATGTATCTGGGCCGTTTTTTTGTATTGCTGGGGTTTTTGCTTCTTACCGGAAATGTATGGATAGTCCTTGCTTTTGCGGTGCTCTATTATTTCTATATGGTCAATCGTGTCAAACGGGAAGAAAATAAGCTGCGGGTCTTTTTCGGGGAGGAATATAAAGGCTATTGCCGGGATGTAAACCGCTTTGTTCCCTCCTTCAAAGGGAATGATCGGGGATCGTTGTGGGTCTTCAAGTGGGACGTATTTGTGGACAATAACGGTCACTGGAATTTTTCGGCAGTGCTTTTTTGTTACGCCATATTCTATTTTTTCACTTTCCTGTATCCCAAGATTTGAGCAGCCAGAAGGAGACGTCATCGTGAGCCCACCCGTGCCTCCCGAGATTTCCATTGTCGTGCCAATCTTTAATGAGGCCCCGAATCTACAGCCGTTGATTGAGGGCTTATTGGGTGTGATGCGCCCCCTGGGGCGGCCTTTTGAAGTGATCCTGGTGGACGACGGAAGCATTGATGACACCCACAGGGCCCTCAGCGCCATGCAACCGGAGAACCCGGAAATGCGGGCCGTATTCCTGAGACGCAACTTCGGTCAGGGTGCTGCCATGACCGCGGGTTTTGACTTTGCCAAAGGCGAGATAGTTGTCACCATGGACGGGGACCTCCAGAGTGATCCCGGGGATATCCCCCACCTCATAGCCAAACTGGAGGAAGGATATGACCTGGTCAATGGCTGGCGCCGGGACCGCAAAGATCCATTTTTCTCAAGACGCCTCCCCTCGATGCTGGCCAATCGGCTGATAGGGATGGCCACAGGAGTCAAGCTTCACGATTACGGGTGTACCCTCAAGGCCTATCGCGCTGATCTGGCCGGACAGCTCCTTCTCTATGGCGAGCTACACCGTTTTATTCCAGCCCTGGCCAGCTTTTATGGCGCGAAGATCGCAGAGGTGGCCGTGAACCATCGTCCTCGCGAGATGGGAAAAAGCAAATATGGAATCAGCCGCACCTACAGAGTCCTCCTGGATCTACTCCTGATCCTGTTCTTCCAGAAGTTTGCCACCCGGCCCCTTCAGTTCTTCGGGCTGAGTGGAGGGATCCTCTTTTCTGTCGGTCTCGTTATTGAACTTTATCTGACATGGGTAAAACTCTGGAGAGGGGAGGATATCGGTGGGCGACCCCTATTGCTCCTGGGCGTCCTGCTCATCATCACAGGTATCGTTCTGGCCGGTATAGGTCTGTTGGCCGAACTGGTGGTCCGGAACTATTATGAATCATCAGCCAAGAGGATCTACGCTGTGCGCGAGGTCTTGGAGTGAAGGTGAATGTTCCCCGGTGGGTGAGGTGGCTCGTAAGGGCAGGCGTCAGCGCAGGGCTTCTTTGGTGGCTCTTTTCACGATACGATCTTAAAGGGATCCTGGCCACCTTTGAAGGTCTGTCCATTTCAGTCTGGCTGCTCGCCTCGCTGATATACCTCCTCTGTCAGGTTATGAGCAGTATCCGTTGGTGGGTGCTGTCGAACACCCTTGCATTCCCGGGAAGATGGCCTACCTATCTGGGGTTTTATTTTGTCGGGATGTATTTCAACCTCTTCCTGCCTACAGGGATAGGGGGAGATGTTTTTAAGGCACACTTCCTCTCAAGAGATGAGGGAAAAAGACTGCTGGCCGCGTGGAGCGTTGTGGGAGATCGCCTATTCGGCGTCACCTCAATGCTCCTCATGGGTGCGGGGGTGGTGGTGGTTGAACCGGACCTCCTCCCCGAGCCATTCGTCATTTTTCTCTCCTTCAGCGGTTTGATGATTTTGTGCGGTCTTGTGGGGCTTCCTTTTTTCCACAAGGCCCTTGGGCGTTTGTGGCCCGGGGTTTCCCGGTATCTAAACGACATGCTTGGCATCTGGCGAAGACCAAGGAGAATGCTTGTGATATTGGCCCTATCCTTCTCTCTTCAGGCCCTGGGTATGGGGGCTGTTGCCCTGCTGGGGGCGGGAATAGGCATCCAAATCCCTCTGGTATTCTATTTTGCCAGCCTTCCGATGATAAGCCTGATAATGATGATTCCCATCAGCTTCAGCGGTATCGGGGTCAGAGAGGGGGCCTTTGTCTATTTCTTGGGGCTCAAGGGGATTGATCCGGAAAGCGCCTTTAGTCTCGGGCTTCTCTTTTTTTCCGTGCAGGTGGCCGCAAGTCTCGTGGGTGGGCTGGCATATGCCTTTGGCGTTCACCGTAGATCGATAAATGGTCCTTGACTCAGCGCTTTATGACCCTTTACAAATACATTCTTAACGAGATATGGCCCACCTTTTTTGCCGGCCTGTTTGTCATGGTCTTTATCATGGTGGCATCGCAAATGCTCTCTATCACCGAGTTGATCATAACGCGGGGGGTCGGGGTGGCTCAGGTCATGGGGATTGTCATCTATCTGTTGCCCGACATCGTGGCATTTGCCCTGCCAGCCGTGAGTCTCATTGCCGTTGTGGTGGCCTTTCTGCGTTTGTCCGCCGACAGTGAAATTATTGCCTTAAAGTCATGCGGTGTCAGTCTTTATCAGATGCTTCGACCGGTGATTTTGCTTTCCTTCCTGGGGTTCTTGTTTGCTCTCGTGATGGGGGTCTATGTGACGCCGTGGGGTAACCGATCTTTTAAAGACCTTGTCTTCCGGATAGCTGAATCAGAGGCCAATGTGGGAATCAAGGAGCGTGTTTTCTCCGAGCCCTTCGACAACGTCGTGTTCTATGTCAACAAGTACTCGAGCCGGGAGAAGTTACTGAAGGATGTTTTTGTGGTAGACAGACGGGATAAGGGTGTCACAAACACCATCGTGGCCGAAGAAGGGCGAATTATGTTACATCCCGACGAAAGGATCATTACCCTCCGTTTTTTGCGGGGCACCATTTTCCTGGTGGAGAAGGACTTGAAGTCAGCCAGAACCATCGGGTTTAAGGTCTACGACCTGAATATCAGCCTCAAGGATATCATGGCCGGGCTCGCCTCCAGAAGGAAAAAACCGCACGAATTGTCGGTTGGAGAACTGCTCGAACAAATGGAGGAGGTCCCCGAGAGTGACTCGAGATATAATGAGATTGTGAGAGAACTCTTTGAGAAGGGTTCTATGCCCGTTGCGGTGTTTCTGATGGGTGTCATCGGCGTGCCCCTGGGTGCACGGTTAAGGGCACGGGGGCGCTCAGCCGGAATCGGAGTGAGCCTGGCAATATTCTCTATCTTCTACCTGTCCCTGGCTGGCGTGAGAAGTATCTGTTCGGCCGGAATCCTCTCGCCGGCAATAGGGGTGTGGATTCCGGACTTCTTTTTGCTGCTCTCATGCATCTATCTCTTGAGACGCACGGCAGAGGAACGGCCCATCAATTTCTTGGCAGGGCTGAGACAAAAGGCGGCTTAACTGGAAACCGAATAGATGGGAACATTGGCAAAATATTTTTCAAGGGAATTCCTCAAACTTTTTGTCCTCTTGGAATTTGTTTTTCTCACCATGTATCTCCTCATCCAGTTTATCCTCTCGCTTGATGATTTTGTCGAGGCCAATGCACCGAGCACCCTCATGGTGGTCTATCTCTTCTATAATACTCCCCTGATTGTTGTTCAGCTTGTACCGGTGGCGACGCTTATCTCTGTCATCGTGATGTTCTGTATTATGGAGAAGAACAACGAGATCACAGCCATGAAATCGTGCGGATTGAGCGCTTTCAGGTTTTCCCTGCCGATTATTATTCTCTCCGTACTGATTTCCATTGGCGTATTCCTTGTCTCCGAACTGGTTGTTCCGTACTCTATTTCCAAAGCGAACGAGATATGGCAGGTGAGACTAAATAAGGGCACGAAGACAGGGTTTTATGGTCAAGATCATATCTGGTACCGCGGATCGGGTTCCGTCTATCGCATCAGAAATTTCGATTCCAAGAGAGAGATTATGGAGGACCTGACGCTTTATTTTTTTGATGATTCTTTTGGAGTCATAAAAAAGATAGACGCAAAACGGGGCCTATGGACCGGGAACAAATGGGAGATCCGCGAGGGATTTATGCAAGAGATCACGACGGATGGGGGGTACGATCTGAAAAGATTTGACAAGATATATCTGGAACTCCCTGAAAGGCCTGATGCCTTTACCAGGTCCCCCAAGAAGCCAGAAGAGATGAGCTATTGGCAATTGAAGCGATATGCAAAAAGGATTCGGGAAGAAGGTTATGATGCCACGGAATATACGGTGGATATGAATGTCAAGCTGGCCTATCCCCTGATTAGTGTCATACTGGTTCTTATCGCGATTCCCATCGCCTTGGGGACAAAAAAAGGGGGTACGCCGCTGGCCATATCTTTTGGGGTTGTTGTCTGTTTTTTCTATTTGATAAGCCTTGGTATTTCACGATCCTTCGGTCTCTCGGGCCTTTTGCCACCGGGGCTGTCAGCGTGGTCGGCGAACCTCATATTTTTCCTGTTTGGTATCTATTTGATGATGCGGGTGGAGACCTAACGCGGCGAAGCCGGAATTGACTATTGAATATTTGTGGAAGTCGCTTCGCCCTTCATTCTTTGATTAGGTCTTTTGAAAATTTAAAGAATTCTTTAGAATATTTAATCTGGCTGTGACATAAATCATGCGAAAACATGACTTGATTTGAATGAATAGGTACTAATGAAGCAGATGCCTCTCTATTATTTCTCTATTGTCTTTGGGGGGAGTTTTGCCCTCTCTGTCATTTTGACCCCTCTCGTGAGAAGGCTCGCAGTAAAAACAGGTCAGGTTGCCGCGCCTAAGGATAGCCGCTGGCACAAAAGAGATACTGCGGTATTGGGGGGTGTGAGCATCTTTTGTGCCATGATGACGGTGTGGGTGGCGGCGGCCATGTACTCTGGATGGATCGTATATGGCCGCCCCTATCTTCCCATGATCGTGTGTGCCGCAGCAGTGTTTGCGCTGGGTTTGGCAGACGATATCTTTAGTATTGCCCCACAGCACAAACTTGCGGGCCAGATTGTCATCACGTCCATCTTGATGTTTTTCGGGTTCCGTCTGGGGTGGACCGATTCTGCAACAATAAATCTATTCCTGTCAATCCTGTGGGTCGTGGGGATTACCAATGCCTTCAACCTGCTTGACAATATGGATGGCCTCTCAGGCGGAGTCGCCTTTATAGCAGGCGCCTTTCTATTCCTCTTTCTCTATCTCAATCCGGTCCCTTATGCGTTTTCAGGGCCCGTACTATTGATGAGTGCGGCGTACCTTGGGGCGATTCTGGGTTTTCTCCTATATAATTTCAACCCGGCTTCCATCTTTATGGGGGATGCAGGGAGCCTTTTCATCGGTTTTATGCTGGCCTCCCTGACCATGATCGGTAGCCCGGCGCAGGCCATGGAGCGGAGTTATGTGCATCTGCTTTCAGTCATTGCGATTCCAATTCTGCTCCTTTTTATCCCCATTCTGGATACGGGCTTTGTAAGCCTCATGAGAAAGCTGTTTCGTCGACGTATTTCCCAAGGGGGACGGGATCATTCTTCCCATCGATTGGTGGCCATTGGCTTTTCAGAGAGAAAGGCGGTCCTGGTCTTATATGCCTTCTCCCTCGTGTCGGGGCTCATAGCACTCTCAATCACACGGTTCGGCATTGGAGTAAGCCTGGTAATCATTGTGCTGTATCTTCTTTTCATCCTGTTCTTTTGGATCTATCTGGCAAAGGTCAAGGTCTACCCGGAGGCCTCTGTCGTATCGGGTGATGGAACAGGCGTATTCACCCCTATCCTTATTGAGATTACTAACAGGAGAAGGCTTTTTGAGGTCCTGTTGGATCTGGTACTGATCTCAGTGGCCTACTATACAGCCTACCTCTTGCGGTTTGAAGGGACCCTCGGAGGCAACTTCGATTTTTTCTTAAAGTCTCTGCCCATCTTGATCGCTTGCCAGGTCCTGGCCTTTTTTGTCTTTGACGTCTACCGGGGGGTGTGGGAAAGAACGAGCCTCACAGACCTCATCGGATATATTAAGGCCATTACTGTAGGGACCATAATGCCCATGCTTATCCTCCTTTTTGCCTACCGTTTTTACAGCTTTTCCCGGGCAGTATTTGTCATATACTGGGGTCTCATGCTCATACTGGTATCTTTGTCAAGGCTGTCGTTTCGGCTTTTGGAGGAAGGAGTGAGAAGGGCAAACCCGGAGGGAAATCCGGTTCTTATTTATGGCGCAGGTCTCGGCGGCCAAATGACCCTCAGGGAGATAGAGACCAACAGGAAACTGGGACTGACGGTTGTGGGATTTATGGACGACAATCCCAACATAAAGAGAAAGAAAATCAGGGGGTATCCTGTCTTTGGGGGAGAGGAAGATCTGGAGGAAATCATCAACAAATATCTCGTCAAGAACATTATTGTTTCTTTCAAAGAAAATAGTGGGGAGAAAAAAAGGGGTCTCACGGCCCGTTGTAAAAAAATGGGCGTGGACGTAGACGTCAAGGAGATGAAACTGATTATCAGTTAGCGCCACCGGATGACAGGGAGAAACCCAAATGTCTGGCATAAAAAGTAGGGTCCTTAGGATCGGGGAGATGGGCGAATTTGCGTTTATTCGTTCTATCCAGGATGGCTCCCATTTTTCTCCAGAGGGGCTGATCAAGGGCATTGGTGATGATTGTGCGGTTATCGGACCCTATCAGGACAGGGTTTTTCTGATCACCACCGATCTGCTTGTGGAAGATATCCATTTCATTTGGGATAGGATTTCACCTGTAGATCTTGGCCAAAAGGCGGTGGCGGTAAACCTGAGCGATATTGCGGCCATGGGGGGAATCCCCCGTCATCTGTTCTTGTCCCTGGCCATACCCCCTGCCATGGGGGTTGAGACCTTGCATTCCTTCTACCAGGGCATAAAGGCCATGTGCGAGCGCTATGACACAAATGTCCTCGGGGGAGACACGTCGGCCTCACCGGATGGTCTGACGATCAACGTTACCGCGATCGGGGAAGCCCGTGGAGATGAAGTGCTTTTTCGAAGCGGGGCAAAGGCGGGGGATAAGATATATTTGACGGGTACCCTGGGAGATTCAGCCGCCGGGCTTAGATTGATCAAAGAGGAATTCTCCGCCCCGGCACCACTGGCAGCCGTCCTAAAGGAGGCTCACAACAGACCGCAACCCCAAGTTGAAGCCGGCAGGGTTATCGCACAATCTGGACTGGCCACCGCCATGATAGATGTGAGTGATGGTGTCTTGTCCGACCTGGGGCACGTATGTGGGGCAAGCGGTGTGGGCGGAATCCTTTTTGAATCAGCCTTGCCTATCTCCAACTCCCTCAAAGCCCTGGCGGAAATCAATAATTTTAATCCGTACGAATTGGCCCTGTCAGGAGGAGAGGACTACCAGCTTCTCTTCACGGTCCCGCGTGAGGATGCGGGGCAGTTTGAGACTATCTTCCAAGAAAACAGCTCCTCGCCGATTTATTGCTTGGGTGAGATTACAGGAGAGGAGGGTATCAAGATCGTAAGGCCCGGAGGTGTAAGAGAGGAGGTGAAGGTTGAAGGTTTCGACCACTTTAGTGGGAGGTAAACGTTCTCTGATTTGTGGATGCTGTGAGACCCTTCTCCTTCAGGTAATCCGTAAATGAGGTTGGGGTTATTTTTTGTAGTCGCCCACTGAAAGCCATTTTTCGATCAGGCAGTAAAGGACGATAAAAAGGTAACGACTTCCCATCTCTTTTATTTTAAGTTTCGATTTTCCGGATCCCGTATGCAGCTAGCCGGCCAATACCGATGGTTCGGCCGAACATTCGATCAGTAGATCAAAAGCGCCGACCCCCTCGATGTCTTCCCTGATCCGTACATCGCCATGAACAAATTGAATCCCGTTTTCTCGGAGTCTCGGAATATTCAGTTCCGATCCACGGCGGTGGAGGTTGTCTAAGGAAATAATCGTCCAGGAAGGGTGGTCCTGTTTCAAAGAGATGGCCAGGCTGGCACCCACAAACCCTGCGCCTCCCGTGATCAATACTTTTTTCATCCAAATCCCTCACTAATGGCCCCGGCAGTCTGCCAACGGCTCCGGTCACCGATTCCCTGAGATCAGCTCCTTATAGGAGGAGGTCCCCCGAATATTTTGTAAATCATTATCGGTCTTGACAAGATGCCAGTCATGGAACCCGCTCTTGATGGCCTTGTCCAGACACGCTATTGACCGTTCCACCATGTCTTGAAGGGCATAGATGCAGGCCATATTATAATAGGCAACGGGGGCAGCGGAAGGGTTTATCCTTATGGCTTCATGGTAATGCTGGATGGCCAGATCGGTCTTGCCTAGCTCTGCCAATGCATCGGCCAGACCCATACGGGCCTCTGCAAAATCGGGTTTTATTCGCAGGGCTCCGGAATAGATGCGGATTGCCTCCTCTCCCTTTCCATCTTCTGAAAGGGCGTTTCCCAGGGAATAATGGGCATAGGGGTCATCAGGCATGAGGCGGATGACCTCGTAGAAATGTTTGACGGCCTCATCACGCCTCCCTTGCTTCGAAAAGGCGAAAGCCAGGCTCCAGTGCGCCTTGGCATAGTCGGGCCTCAGACGCAAGGCCTCCATGTAATGTTTTACGGCCGTCTCCGTCGATCCCTCCTTTCCCAATGTATTTCCCAGATTAATCATGGCCTCCACGAAATCAGGCCTTACACGCAGTGCCTCGGAATAATGACGGATCGCATCCTCTGGTTTTTCCTGTTTCGCAAGCGCATTGCCCAGGTTGTAGTGGGCGTTTGCGTGATTGGGGTCCAGACGGAGCGCGTTGAGATAGTGCTTGATGGCCTCTTCGGTCTTTCCTGCGAGCGCGAGTGCGTTTCCCAGGTTGTAATGGGCGTTGGCATTTCCACCTTTGACCTGCAACGCCTGGTTATAATGACTGATGGCCTCGTCTATCCGGCCCTGTTCCGCAAGTATATTTGCCAGGTTGATGCGGGCCCGGACAAACCCGGGCCTCTTTTCCAAGACCTCGGAATAGAGGCGGATCGCCTTATTATGTTTTCCCTGGGCAGCCAGGATACGGGCCAGGTTATAGCGGCCGTCTCTAAACCCGGGTTTGATGCGCAGTGCCTCTTCAAAATGGCTGATGGCCTCTGCGGTCTTGCCCTGCGTTTCGAAGACACGGGCCAAACCGTTGTGTCCCACATAATTGTTAGACACCACACGGAGTGAATGTTGAAAGAGCGTCATGCTGTTGGCCCAATGCCCCAACTGCTTCCAGGTAATGACCGCAAGGATAATAAGACAGATACCCCCCGCAGATACCAGCACCTTTTTTGAACGAAACGATCGGGTCAAGAGATCGGGGACACCCCAGGCGACCATGACAAAAATGCCGATGAGTGGAATATAGGCGTACTTGTCCGCCATGGAGTGCATGCCCACCTGTACTATCTGGATTACGGGCACGAAGGTCCCCATATACCAGAACCATCCTACTGCCAGATAAGGCCGGTGTTTTCGAGCCGCCACCACCAGCAAAGACACGGTCGCCAGAAAGAGACCGGCCCCGATCACTTGCCATCCAGGAATCGCCTCATGGGGATAAAAGACGGAGAGGTTGCTCGGCCAGATCATCTTCCAAAGGTAGAGGATATAGGACACCAGGGCATTGGAGATCCTTATGCCAAAAGGCAGGGCCGCCATGGTGGAAAGGGATCCGCCACTCTGTTGAGCGAAATAACCCATTATACTCATGAATCCCACAAGGAAAAACAGGGGGATTTTTTCCCAGACCGGGCGCGGATCAAAGGATTTGGCACCCGAACCGCGACCGTCCACCGGTTTCCCGGGTTGAAATCGGCGAAGGGGCCAATAGTCCAGGAGGAGCAATACAAAGGGGAGGGTCACGATCATGGGTTTGGCCATAAAGCCCAGGACAAAAAAGAAAAGGATCAATAGATAGTTGGAGATCTTCGGGCGCTCCAGATATCGGAGGTAACTCCACAGGGTAAGCATCCAGAAAAAGGTGCACAGGATTCCTTTGCGTTCCGCCGCCCAGGCGACCGGTTCCACATTGAGGGGGTGCAGTGCAAACAGGGCGGCAACAAAGCCGCTTTGCCATGGATTGCCGCTCATACCCAGAAAGACACGAAACAACAGAAGGACACTTGCCAGGTGCAAAATCAGGTTGGTCAAGTGATGCCAAAGAGGATTGATTCCAAAAAGCTCACAGACCACCATATGAGACAACCACGTCAACGGGTGCCAGAAGCTCAGATCCAACGTCTTGAATGACCAGATGGCACCCTTGAGGGTCAGGCCCGCCTGGACATGAGTATTTCTGGTGACGTACGACTCATCATCAAGGTTGACAAATTCGTGATTTATCACCTGCCAGTAGACGATAAGTGTTGCCACGGTAAGGAACAGATAGATCCACAGGTTCAAACGTCTTTTTAAAATCGTGTTGTGCAGTATTTTGACGCTCATGACCTATTTTCCTTCATACTCATATCAGGTATCCCAAGGTTCAGCAGCTAAAGCCGGTGATCGGGGAGATCGCAGCCCCTTTCCCGGCAAAGGCCCGGGTGTTTTCCCTCAGCATTCTCTTAACGATGCCCGTGTGCTGGAGATGTTCGTAGCCTGCGGGGCGGATGGGTGGACAACAGGCAAAGCAGTTTTTCTCAGTATCCGGGAGACACAAAGTGGGTTTGGTCATGTTCTTGCCAGCTTGCGTCGACGTTTTCGGGCCAGTTCCCGTTTATCCACCACTTCATCGGACTCATCAATGATTTCCCGACCAAGGAGTTCTTCCAGGATATCTTCCAGAGAGATTAGACCTGCAACCCCACCGTATTCATCAAGGACCACAAAAAGGTGTTGTCTCAATTCCAGGAATTCAGCCAGGACCTTATTGAGTCTGGCCGTTTCCACCACAAAGTGGACGGGCCGCATGAGTTCTGTCAAATGGGTTTTCTTTTTTCCTTCCGCATGTGCAATAAAAAGCTCCTTTGTAAGGATGACCCCCACCACATCTTCCCTCTCCCGGTCGTACACCGGCACCCGACTATGTTCCCACCTACCGGCAACTTTGCTTGCCTCATCCACAGTCAGATGTTCGCTCAGGGAAAAGATTACAGTTCTGGGGGTCATGACATCCTTGACCATCTTTTCCTGGAGCGTCAATATTCTCTCAATCGCCTGATCTTGATAAGAAGTAATCTTCCCGCTCCTGAGACTCAAGCGGGCCATGATCCGGACCTCTTCACCTGTTACAGCCTTTTCGTCCTTACCTCGGGCAATCAGGCGTGTCATCAGGGTGCTTACCAATATGACGGGGGACATTAGCCATACGAGTGCCTTCAGAGGATATGCGACAAAGGGTACCAGAGACCTCCCGTAGACAACTCCAGCGGTCTTGGGGATAATTTCGGAAAATAAAAGCACGGCCAGGGTGAAGACAGCGGAAAAATACCCCAACCACTCGTGGCCGAAAACGGCAGTGGCTGCAGCCCCTGCGAAGGCTGCTCCGGCCGTATTGGCGATGGTATTGAGGGACAATATTCCCGCTATGGGACGCTCCACATTCTGCCTCATCTTACTGAAGATCTTACCGGCAGGTTTCCCCGCCTCTACCATGGCCTCGAGATGTCTGAGGGGCACCGAGTAGAGAACGGCTTCAAATAGAGAGCATCCAGCCGAAATGAGAATGGCAAAGCTCACAGCAATCGTTAGCTCTATCATGGGTCTTTAAACCTCGTGTCTGTTTTTTTGATTTCTTGTAGCTCCTGGGGGGTGTTTACATTGAGAAAAGACCTTAATTCCGGGTCAAACCGCCGAATTTCATCCTCGTCCACATATCGGACGGACACCTCGGGGAAAAAACGGAAAACCTGGTATTGGCGGGAGTCAATCAGACGTCTAACGGCCCCGAGGCATGTTTTTCTGTAAAGCGCGTGAAGGGCCTCCACCTGACCTGATATCCTGGGGACGACCACATCGAAATCGTCTTTATATCCTGCCATATGCCGTAACAGCTTCCCATTGAGGGAAGGCATATCGCAGGCCACAAAAAGGCCTGCGTCCTTTGAGATTGCAGACAACCCGGTAAAAACCCCGCCCAACGGGCCCAGGCCTTCAATGAGATCTTTATATAGGGGAAGCCGGAGATGGGTGTATTCATGGGGGGTGTTGGTGATGATGATCAACTCCTGAAAGACTGCTCCCATTGCCGTGATCACTTTTTCAATCAATGGGATGTCATTGACTTTTTCAAAGGCCTTGTTCTTGCCGTAACGACTACTCTTGCCGCCGGCAAGGATAACACCTGAGACATTATCAATTGTCTTCATGGGTCAGGATCGAAACATCCGTGGAATGTCCTATTTCAAATCAACATTCGGGCGGTAACATTTATTTGGTCAGAACCCAACAATCCTGCGGGCATGGCTGTATATGCGGTTTGTATCTTTCGCCAGGTCTATCAAGGTGATATTGTAAAATTTGGCTGCTTCTACTGCCCTTGAGGTGGGTCTGGACATTGCTATAAAAAGTGGGAATCCGGCTCTTGCTGTCTTAAGTATCATTTCGAGACTGGCACGACCGCTGGAGACCACGGCCTTATCTTCGGGTACAATCCCTTTGAGAAGCGCGGCGCCGATAACCTTGTCCAGGGCATTATGGCGGCCCATATCTTCACAATAGAAAAACGAGTCACCGCTGGCGTTGAACAGGACGGCCGCATGCGCCCCTCCTGTTCTCTTGTAAAGAGGTTGACGTTTCTCAAGTTTTAGCGAAAAACCATTGAGGACATCCATTTTGAACCTCTGTCTGCTCTTTACCCGGTTCAGTCCCAGCTCTATGTTGGAGTAACCCTCTTTTCCACAAATACCACAACTGGAATATGAAACCCGCTTACCCGTTTTCGCCGGTGGATGTGCCCTGTCAGACGAAATCGTGACTTTCGCCTCTATGAGCTGCTCCCGATTACCATTTTGGGATGGAGAGATCGTGCACTCCTGAATCTGTGTGAGATGGCTTATGAGTCCTTCCGTGAAGATAAACCCCACCACCAGTTCTCTGACCATGTCGGGGGTAAACATTATAATAATATGGCTTTCATTATTTATGATAATTTCCAGGGGTGTTTCGACGATGAGGTCGCTTGTTTGAGGAGAGATGACAGTTCCGGTTTGTGTGAAAGTACGAAAGGTTTTGTAAATATTATGGTTTTCCATAGTTTAACCCTGTGGCTGGCGCAATCGTTCGTCTCTGATGTTATAAGGCCAAGTTTCTACCGGATTCTATACACCAATCAAAGATGAACGTCACCAAAAAACCTCCCGGCCTTAGGGGGGCACAGACAAAAAAGTTTCGCCCTCTGATTGACATTATGTCATAAGATGATATGGTCAGCTGGAAATTACGCTCAGGCATGGATGCCTAGGAAGGAGTATCTTGAGTAAAGACGACTTGATTCAGTTAGAAGGCGTGGTGAATAGGGTTTTAGGTGGTGGCACCATGGAAATTCAGTGTGATAACGACATCACCGTAAGGGGAGTGCTCTCCGGACGGATGAAGAAATACCGCATTAAGGTCATGGTTGGAGACAGAGTACAGGTAAGTGTCTCTCCCTACGATACGTCCCATGGCCTGATCACCTACCGCTTTTAAGATCTCCCATATCGATCCGGAAGGCTGCGGCACATGCCGCTGATCATGATTTCCGGCTGGTCCTTTCCAGTATTCTCCTCATGATCCCTTCATCAATCAAGGTTAAGTCCGACGGCAAGACATTGCCGTCGATATCGTAGCGAACGATGGGTACATCCGAGCTTACATAACCATATTGCAGACCGGGCGTATGCTCGTCCACCAAGACAGAACCGGAAGGGAGTTGTGGCGGGTTATCCATACCGGATTGCGTCAAGAGGCTGATCAGGTAACTCTTACCCGTTGAACAACCCATATCCGCCGGGTTATTTGACCTCCTGAGCAAGCCTCCCTCCGGATACAGCAATTCCAGGTTGGGGAAGACACTCAGGATGTTCAAATGAAACCCAACCTTAAACCCCTCACTTATTAGCCTTTCCTTGATCTCGGAGATTTTCCTGTAGTTGTTCTCAATATCCCCCCCGTCCCTGGAGGGCAGATCGATGATGATCGATATCTCCAGAAAGATTCTCCTGTCCAAATAGTTGATCATGTTGTTGATGGCCTCTTTTATGTCTTTATAGGTATAACCTTTGTCAATATAGTCCAGGCTGAAATCGGACGTGGATTCCAGGCCTATCAACAGACAATTCACATAATCATTGATGAATTCAATATAAGGCTTGCTCTTCAGGAGCGTAATCCCTGTGTAGATGGTGATGTCATAATCGCTGATTTGGCGGAGGATATTTTGAACCGCAGGGGAGGTGGTATGAAAATAGGAATCAATGAATCGAATGTGAGTGGAGCCCAAGGTGTTCATCATTTTCCGGATGTACTCGATGACCTTCGTATCCCCGGCGGTTTTTAGGAAGTCCATTGGGGGAAGCTCCCTGTAGGTACAGAATTTGCATTTCCCGTACCAGCACCTGTTGCTGAAACCGAGGTGCACGGGTATTTGAGACTGGCCATCATAATACTCCCTCAAGAAGTCTCTTTCGCATTCAAAAGTGGTTCCGTAGTCATTTTCGGTGATGGCAGCATCCTTCCAGTCCCTGATGATCCCGTAAAGATTCGTTTTGAGATCAATGTTACCCGAAACAATGATGAGGTTACTGCTCAGTTTTGATTGATTCACGCCCATATTGCATAGAAATTGCCGTATAAATGCGGGTGACAACCCAATGGTAATGAGCGGTCCTCCAATGACGACCTTTTTTTTTGTATTCAACAGGTGCCTTACCATAAGGAGGTCACAGAAATTTATGACCGTGACAACCACATATCTGGTATCAAAATCCTCCAAGATATAGGGGTCATAATAGCCGTGCGCCATGAATACATAAAAGAGATTATATAGGATGTATTTCTGCTCCAGGAACCCAACCGCATTGGGAGAAAGGGTGGAGCGGGCCTTCGAGATAATTCTGTCAAAAATTTCCTGGTGGATGTTGGAGGCATAAGTCCTGATGGGAATATCGCTGAAATCCACGGAAAGGTTTTTGTCGCGTAAAAGATTCTCTGTAATCATACGGGTTGCCATGGGATAGAAACCCTTGAAAAGAGGGGGATATATATATGTGATTTTCATTATTGTAACCGGTGAACACCTACCCCTATCTTTCGCAGATTTCTACCAGAACCCCGTTTGTCTCCTTTGGATGGATAAAGGCGATTTTTGCCCCCCCTGCCCCCTTTCGAGGGGCCTGATCGATAAGTCGGACCCCTTTTTCTTTCAGTTCCTCAAGGGCCTCCTCAATGTTTTCCACGCGGAAGGCGATGTGCTGGACACCCTCCCCACGCGAGTCAATGTATTTTGCGACCGGGCCGTCCGGGTCAGTGGATTCGAGCAACTCCACCTCGCTGTCGGTAATGGGGATAAAGGCCACGTTTACCTTCTGCTCAATCACGTTTTCCACGTCTTCAATACCAAGCCCCAGCATCTCCGTGTAGAACTTGCCGGCCTGTTCAATGCTCTTAACGGCAACTCCGATGTGATCAATGTGTTTTATCTTCATAGTCTCCTCCTTCGTCTCGCCACAAAAACACCAAGGCACAAAGTTCATAAAATCATTCTCTTAATTCCCTTTTTAATAATCGACACATTGAAATTAATGAGAAAACCAAGCCGTTTCCCCGTCAATTTCAAATGACTCAGGAGCTGGGCTTCCCATACAGGATTCATATTGTCCACAGCTTTCAGTTCACAGATAACGCAATCTTCAACCAATACATCTAGGCGCAAACCTTCGTCAAAAACCAAACCGTCATATTTGATAGGAATTTCTATCTGCCTTTGAGTCCTTAATCCTCGTTTGGACAGCTCGTGACAGAAGCAAATCTCGTAAACCTTTTCAAGCAGACCGGGTCCCAGTGCTTTATGAACAGTATACGCTGAATCTACTACCATCCTTGCAACCGATTCCTCTTTCCTTGAGAGCGGTTTGAATCTGCCTTCCATATTTTCTTGGTGTCTTGGTGCCTTAGTGGCGGCTTCTTCTTTGAAAAGCCCTTGCCTTTGGGGGTTTGGATTACTATTATAAGAGGACCAATCTGCCACAAAATAAAATTAGGTTATCACAACTTCCATAACAAATCCATAGGTTGAACCCATGAGAAACAGGACTTTCAATTTTGGCCCAAACCCTCCCCAGGGGCCCCCGCAACAAAGGGCAGATTTTGAGGAACTGGAGGCCGTGGAACTCTACTGCCCGGAATGCGGTCAGGCAATGCCGGTGCGCAAGTTCCTGCTGCTGATTTTGCCCGAAGGTGACAAGTATGAATACCGCTGTCAGCAATGCGGGGCCAAGGTAGGGGACAAGACAGATCGGTCAGGGCAGTTTTATAGCACACTGAGGGGGTAGTCGGCCCTTTCATATTGATATTGA
Organism: Desulfobacteraceae bacterium; assembly: GCA_016783065.1. GTDB lineage: Bacteria > Desulfobacterota > DSM-4660 > Desulfatiglandales > Desulfatiglandaceae > JABMQV01. Next base: position 36,174 of record JADHXI010000011.1, read on the forward strand.
CTCCCTTACCGGCGTGGTGTTATACGATTCCGGAACTCTCAAAGAAGCAAACCTGAGAAGGATAGTCATGAGAAAAAGAGGAACGATCCTTTTATCGATCTTGCTGCTTGGTCTTGCCTTGTTCCAGACAGGGACTTCTCTGGCCAAGAAACCCAAGACCCTCGCCATTCTTCCCTTCACAATGAATGCCGACCGCGATCTCACCTTCCTCCAGGAGGGTATCATGGATATGCTCAGCTCAAGACTGGCCTGGAAGGGGAAGGTGGTGGTCATTGAAAAGGGAAAGGTCAAGAAAATAGTGGCGGATTTCCCCGGCCCGCTTGACAAGGAGAAGGCCCTTGAGATCGGAAAGCGTCTCGGAGTGGACTATGTCATATTGGGCAGCCTCACCGTGTTTGGCCAGAGCGTGAGTATGGATGCCAAGATCCTGGATGTGTCCAAGTCAGATGCCCTTGTGACCGCCTTTGATCAGTCTGAGGGCATGGACGGAGTGATCCCCACTATCAACCAGTTTGCCCAGGACATAAACGCCAGGATCATGGGCAGGAAGGTTAGGGAACCCGCCCGGGCGGCTGAACCCGCCAAGGCCGAAGAGGGGGCTCTCGTAAGTACGGAGGAAGGGGTGGGGGGCCTTTCGAAGCCGAGCTATGTCCAGCGTCTCAAGATGGAAATTACGGGCCTGGATATTGGGGACGTAGATGGGGATGGTAAGAATGATATGGTATTCATTGATAAGGATACCGTCTATGTCTATAAGTGGAGAAAAGGCACTTTTTTTCAGTTCACGACTGTGAAGGGGAGCTGGTCCCCAACCTATATCTATGTGAGTGTCGCGGACCTGAATGGTAATGGCCGGGCAGAGATATATGTGAGCGGCCTGGGTAACAGAGATGTCTCCTCTGCGGTTTTTGAATGGGATGGGGGTAAACTCAAGAAGAATACAGGCTGGCTGAGATGGCTGATACGGGTCGTGGATTTACCAGGAAAGGGGAAGACCCTGGTGGGGCAGGGACGGGCGCCCGCAGGGCAATATTCGGGAGATGTCCATGTATTGAAGCGGAAGGGCAGCGGGTTTTCATCGATAGGGATCGTGAAGCTCCCTCGTGTGGGCAATGTATTTAATTTTGTCAAGGCCGATTTTGACGGAAATGGGAACATCTTCACGACCCTTCTGAATCCTTACGAATACCTGTGCGTGTATGACCAGAAGGGGGAGCAGCTCTGGAAAAGCGGGGATTATTTTGGCGGCAGCCTGGCCTATATGTTAGATTTGGGACAGGTTGGCACGGGGGATCAACAGATGGTCGACACCGGCAGGCGCATTTTTATCCCGTCCCCCATTTTTTTGACTGATCTGGACAAGGATGACCGGCAGGAGGTGGTCATTTGTCAGAACCGTTCCAAAACCATGCGGTTGTCGGATATGCGCTGGTTTGCCAGCGGGAAGATCCATTTCATGACCTGGGACGGTGTCTCCCTCATCAGCCGGTGGACGTCCCAGAAGCTGTCCGGTGCGGCCGTGGGTTATAAAGTGGGTGATATTGACAACGACGGCACCCTCGAGCTGGTGATCGCATCGGTGACCAGGGAGAGCTACTTCCTGGGCATGCCCCGCAGCCGGATCGTCATGTATGACCTGGATTAGGAACCACCCAATCATCTGCCAAAAAAAAGCCCCCTCCCCGAAAACCGGGAAGGAGGTTTTTTTGTGTTAGGCGTTATGGTTACATTTACATTTAGAAGGTGATCTGGAACTGGAGACCGTAGATGCCATACGAGCCGTTATTGATACCTTTACCGGCGGAATTTTTGTTGTTGGTGCCGTCAAAATAAAACATGACTTCAGGTCTGAGGCTGAAGCCCTTTGCAAGGCTGATGGGCATACTGATTCCGATCATCTGGCTCGTTGCCTTTGTCTTGTCAGTCCCGGAGCCCTCTCCACTCGCGTAACCATAAATAAGGTGGGGCGTTGCAGGACCTAACTTGAAGGCAAGGTCGATCCAACCGCCATAACACTTGGAATCCTGAATGCTGCCAGTTGCCGTGTTAATACTGGCAGCCCCGGCCATCGCAGCAGGGCTGATGCCGGCTGAACCCAGTGAATTCCTCCAGTTCCTGCCAAGCTGACCTTCGGCGCTCAAGGAGAAGGGGCCTGCGCCGAACCTCAAACCCAGGGAGGCGCCCCAGGCATAAAGGTC
>JADHXI010000133.1 GCA_016783065.1 Desulfobacteraceae bacterium
AATACCGAGACGTCTTGCAGCTTCGCTTACTGACAGACCAAGGGTTGGAAGCACGTCTTCACGCAAAATCTCACCGGGATGAACCGGTGGACGTTTTAAAGGACGCTTAACAAAATACTCTCCCATGACTTCTCCTCAGTGATATTGTTCAAGATCGACCCTCAGGGCCTCACCCTCTTCCCACTCAATTGAAACGAAAAGGGGGACGACCTTAAATATTCAAGTAACTCAAGTTTCCAGTTGGCAACCCCGTTCCTTTGCCATTTTCTCTCCTCGCTGAACTGCATAACTGACAGCGGCAGGCGTTATGTCAAATTTCCTCGCCAAATCCACCATAGGCATTCCCAATTCAACCACAGTCCAATAACGGATTTCGGGGCCATTCCAGTTCCTTATGGAAAAAAGGACCAGTGGGAGAGGGGTCTGCTGTTAGTTGGCATCTTCCTCTATCTCTTTAACGCCGCTCTTAAGTTTAGGCTTGTCGGATATTCTCTTTTCATAATTTCAATAACCTGCTCATATGTCGTTTCAGAGTGAAACAGCCAACAGCAGACCCCTATTCATATACACCTTCGTATCGCAAATAACGCACAGCTTGAGAGGTGCGAATGAAGCTAAGCGGAATGAGAATCTTTCTCAAAGCTGATGTTCGGCACAGTTGCTTGAATTAGGACGCTTTTCTCAATGATTCTTCAACTGTTTGAGGAATTTGGATGGGTACAAAATATGAGGAGGGGTATAAATAGTCCTCTCCACTCTCATCAATAATACGGATGTCTCCTTCCTCTGTAGCGTCTTTATCAACAAGTACACGATAAATTTTATGCAGTTCTAATGATGCAGGATAATCCGAATTATTGATGCAAACCACAAATTCCGGCAAATTTTGTTTTGATTCTTGCATGGCTTACTCCAAATACCTTTTACGTTTAATTTCTTTCTTACCAATACCATGAGCCTCATACCAATGTAGTTCGGCTAATTTGATTTTTCCTGATGAAAGTCGGATATGGGCAATACCTTTCATTTTCTTCCAGCTCCCAAGGCCATAAAACTTTTTCAATCGGTTAAGTTCACGAATTCCTGAGCCTTTTGCAATTGTTTCAATTTCCGTAATTTCATCGATTATATCAAAATTCATTAATACGATCCATGTTTTCTAATTTTGCATATTGAGACATCATCGTAACCAATAGGTGCCGAACAGAAAAAATAAAGCGGGACGTCTATCATTTTATGCTTTTCTCAACTTAAGACTCAATTTTTGCCGGCGCAAGCTTCTCAAATCCTGAATGGCATAAAATCACAGACGTCCCCGTGTTTCCTGCCTGAAGTTACATATTTTCCTGTATTAGTAAGGATCAGGCTACCTTCTTTGCAAGCAACTCCCGCACAGCAGGAACCAGTTCATTCGGAACTTCGACGAAAGTGTGGGATGCATCTTCCCAAGCAGCTTCGTCTTCGGCAACCGCTTCATCCTCAGTCTGGTTTTCGTAATGATCAAGAACGCGCTTGATGCGCTCTTCATCCCATCCTTTTGGGAACCTACTTTGATTCATCGTCTTTGTCTCCTTCGGCCTCGACGCCAATATGCTTTAAGGGGGTTTCCCTACCAATTCATATGCCGTGATTACAAATATACTGTCGGGCTCAGGATCGGGGACATAATTAGTGCCTGAACAGGGTTTTCGTTCAGGCACTAATTATACCAAAATACAATTTTCGGTCAATTTTTGGGGCAAGTTATTATACAGTTTCCGGATAATTCCTGTCTGAAATTTCTTTATTGACAAAAAATGGTTCACATTTTACAGGTTTCTGACTGGATAACATGTTAGAAGAGGAGATATCCAGATTTCTGGATAAAGTGCCATGCTGAAAATACTTGAACAAATTCTGCCGCTCTATGATGAGCTTTTGGCTAAAACGGCTGTTCCGGAACGGTCCCATTTTTGGGAAACATAACCGGTCAGGACTATATATTAAAGGCACTATCACTTAACTAAACTGTAATAAATCTAAAAAATCAAGCCATTTATTTAATAAGGTTTTGGTATCTTTTATAATTTTTATGAATTTTCCAGAATTGGCGATTATTCGTTCAGCATAGGCCTCTTATCAAATCTGTTTAACTTATTGAACTAACAAGGAAAAAATTATGATCATTCAAATCTATGAAATTCAAACTCCCCAGGAAGCAGAGAAGTGCATTGAATTAGGCGTGGATCACCTCGGGAGTGTCATACTCAGAAGAGATGAGTGGCGGGTACCCGCCCTGAGGGAAAGCATCCGCCTTTCCGAAGGAACACCTGTCAAAAACAGCGTGATACCCATCTTCCAGGACAACGACACCATTTACAGGGCGCTAGACTACTACCGGCCGCATTACGTTCATCTTTGCGACAGTCTCACGGACGAGGAGGGTCAGGAAAGAGATCTTTCCGGATTCCTCACCTATCAATCCGACCTCAAGAAAAAATTCCCCGAGATAGGGATTATTCGCTCCATACCCGTTCCAGAGAAGGACGGTCCCTCCCATTTCCCTTCCGTCAAGATAGCCGGCTCGTTTGAATCTTTGACCGACATTTTCCTGATCGATACCTGGCTCGAAAATGAGCCTGTGACAGGGTATATCGGCATCACCGGAAAGACGGCTGACAGGGAGATCGCCAGCGACCTGGTCATTCAAAGCGAAATCCCGGTGCTTCTGGCCGGGGGCCTTTCCCCCGCAAACGTCTACGAAGCGATCATGAAGGTAATGCCCGCTGGTGCGGACAGTTGTTCCGAAACCAATCAGAAGGATGGAAAGGGAACCCCCATTAGATTCAAGAAGGACTTTAAAAAGGTTGCGCGATTCGTAATAGAAGTCAGGAGAGCTGAGGAAAAGGTCCGGTTGAGAAAGGATGACGTTCTGGAAGAAATGAGAGTTCTTGAATCAGAATTGAAGGAACGCAAACTGGCCTTGCCTCCCCACTCCGTAAGACCCCATCAATTATTGGTGATTGAGGACCTGGAAGATAAGATCGCCCAAAAAGAAAGGGAACTGGAGACCTACGAGAAGATCCTGACACCATAAGGCCATGTTCCTTCCGGCATTGACAAACCGCCCGATTTCCTCTATTCATTCGCCCTTCTTGCCATTCCTCTGGGCCGGGGCTCTTGGTTTATCCCGGACCAGAGCGCGCAGCACGGGCTCTGGGGCCCCTGGTTCAATATACGAGCCTGCGAAGAAAACAGAACCAGACGAAAGTTTAGACTTGCAAAACCCCGGCTTTCTTTGTATCCTGAAACCGTTGGCCAATAATTTCAAAAGGGCTGGGAAGCGGTCGAAAGGTCGCTATTTGGGATATCCAGGAGATTATGGAGAACCAGAACAGGGTCAGGATATTAATCGTAGACGACGAGCCCGCTGTCTGTGATGTGCTGGAAGAGTTTCTTGCTGAAATAGGTTATGAGGCGGACATCGCCCATAACGGAGAAAAGGCTTTAGAGATACTTTCTGCCCAGCGCCACGACCTAATGCTCCTGGATCTCAAAATGCCCGGGATAGGGGGCCTGGAAGTACTCAAAGAGATAAAAAAGAGATCCTATCAGGTGGGTGTGGTTGTCATCACCGCTTTTCAAGACCTGGACCTGGCAAGAGAGGTCATAAAATATGGTGCCATTGATTATTTGAACAAACCCCTTGATCTAAAACTAATCGCTTCCACCATCGACTTTGCACTCAAGAAACAGAAGGTAATCAAAGAAAGCACACAGTCGGAGGCATAAATCAACCCACCACCTTAGGTACGATTCTTGAGATGAGCGTGAATATCCTTTATGATCTCCTCTGAAACTCCTGCCATGGCCCGACTCATGGCCGCAGCCAAGGCCCTTGGGTTCTTTCGTTTACACAATTCGGTTTTTTCATAGGTCTTCTGGAATAGGATCCTCTTGCTGATATCCGGTTCATTCTCTGCCATCAAAGTAATACTCACTGCTAAGACCGCCTTCCAGCTCTTCTCAGTATCCCATTCAAAAAACTGATCCACCGAACCTTCCACCGCAAAGGAAGAGGGAAAGGTGCTGTCGAATGGAAGAACCGCCTTAAAAAGACCGGATCGTTTCATATCCCTGCTCAGGAAATAGGTGACAAGATCCCCGGGATTGGCACGCCATTTATGATAGATATAGGCATCTCTTCTAAATGCCTTGTCCCTGTAAATCATCAGATCGGTATTGTATGCCGGGGCAACGCTGAAGCGAACCAGTTTGATAACAAAAGGGAGAGGTTGGAGACCTGAAATCTTGGGAGGCTCATATTCAAGTGTATAAAACTCGATCTTTTTCCTCGGCTCCTTGAGGGTCGTACAGGCACCCACAAAAAGGGCCAGGACCAGGATAGATACCCTTTTGTACCAATTCATAGACAATCTCCCTTATTCTCCGTTGGGCATTGGCTCCACTTTCCTGGGGACAGGGGGCTCCCCGAATAACAGTTGAGATGGCTGACCAGCAAGGAGTTCTAGTAGACGGTTCAGGTTTTCGGTTGCCTTTTCCAGGTTCTGGGCTACCACCAAAAGGTAACGCCTAAGATAGGTAAGTGAATCGTCTGTCCCACTAGCCAGTGATGCCCCTTTCTCCAGAAAGATGTTTGCATTTTCCATGGCCTTCTCAAGATCCGCAACCGCTGCCTTGACAGGTTTCCGGTTCTCCTTGATCATCCCCTCAACCTGTGCAAGGGTGTTTTCTATTTGGCCGATGCTCTTCTCCGCTCTTTGCATCAAAGAATTGAGCGAGAGCCCTGCCTCGCCAAAGGTGTTTTCCATTTGGCCGATGCTCTTCTCCGCCTTACGCATCAAAGTATTGAGAGATCGCCCTGCCTCGCCAATGGAGGCCAAAATTCTGTCCCATTTTTCCCTATCAAGGATATGGTCTATCCTTTCTAAAGAAGACATCAGGCGGGAGGAAATACCCTTTGCATCGACATCGACAATCATCTGGTTTGCGCTGTCAAGTGCTCGTTTTACCTTTTCAGAGATCCCCTTGAGATCCAGGGACCCTATCTGTTTCAAAACGTCATCAATACCCTTCAGTAATTCACTGATCTCGGATGGTTTTGAAGCCACCACGGGATATTCTGATGGAAAGCTGATGCGGGGAGACCGGTCAGGTTCCTCCTTTTTTTTGAGGTCCAGTTCCACAAACATGCTCCCGGTGATCCCCACATCCTTCAACTGGGCCACGATGTCGCTCCCCAGGGCCTGGTGGGATTCGAGCTCCAAGACCACCTGTATCAGTTTTGAATCCGGGGCAACTCCTATATTTTTCACCCTGCCTACACTTACGCCCCTGTATTTCACCGGAGAGTCCTTTTGAAGCCCCTGAACTGATTCATTGAAATAGCTCACATAGAAACGTCCCTTCTCCAAGAAACGGGACATACCCAGCCAGATAATGGCCACGAGGGTGATACCAATCCCGCATGCAACAAAGAGTCCGACAGCAAATTTTGCCTTTTGGGAAGCCATACTTGATCCAACGTTCAAGCCAGGGCCTTGCCCTCGGCCCGGGGATTAAAAAACCGTTTTACGAATGGATTCTGGCTGTAATCCTTCAAATATTCGGGTTCACCTTCGGCGATGATTCCCTTGGTACGTTTATCCAGCATTATGACCCTGTGCGCCACCGCAAGGATGCTTGGAAGTTCATGGGTCACAATAACCATCGTGGTTCCAAGGGCCCTGTTCAGATGGACAATAAGGTCGTCCAGTTCGGATGAGGTCACCGGATCGAGACCTGCTGATGGTTCGTCAAAAAACAGGATCTTGGGGTTAAGGGCCATGGCCCTTGCCAACCCAGCTCTTTTTCTCATTCCACCGCTCAATTGAGAGGGAAGATAGTGTTCATAACCCACCAGATTAACCAGATTCAGCTTCATCCTGACCATTGTATCTATTGATTCATCCGGCAGATTCGTATATTCCTTGATGGGTAATGCGATGTTCTCGGCCAGTGTCATGGAGCCCAGAAGGGCAGCGCTCTGGTAAAGGACCCCGATTTTTCTAAATACCCTTTGTAAGGTTGTCTCCTCACAGCTGGAAATGTCATCACCATCAACGGTTATTCTCCCGGAATCGGGTTGAATAAGCCCGATTATGTGTTTCATCAATGTACTCTTGCCGCACCCGCTTCCCCCTAAGATGACAAATATCTCTCTGTCATAGACGTCAAAAGATACATGTTCCAGGATAACCTCCTCCCCGTATTTTGCAACCAAATCTTTGACGCTGATAATGGGCTGTCTTTCCATCAGCTATCCTTTGCTACCCCCAGTATCGGAGAATAACGGAAAATAATGAATCAGAAAGAATGATCAAGAAAATGCTGCTCACAACGGCGGAGGTTGTGGCCTCGCCAACAGAGGCGGCCCCTCCCCTGACCCGGAACCCCCTGAGACACCCAATCCAGGCTATGAGGAGGCCGAATACGCCGCTCTTAACAAACCCCCAGAAAACGTCAAAGAGTTTCAAGGTCTTGATGGTTTGTTCGATGTAGGCATTGGCGGTCAAATCAAGCATGAAGACCCCCACCACAAGCCCCCCCGCCATTGCAAACAGGTCGGAGAACAACGTCAGAATCGGCACCATACTCACCAGGGCGATGACCTTGGGTACCACCAAGAAACGGGTCGGATCAAAACCCATGGTAAAGAGCGCATCGATCTCTTCAGAGATCTTCATCGTCCCTATCTCGGCGGCAAAGGCTGAACCCGATCTTCCCGCAACTATGATTGCCGTCATAATGGGTCCAAGTTCACGGACCATGGCCAGGCTCACCAGCGACGCCACGTAGATGTTGGCCCCAAATTGCTCCAATTGAACCGCCGACATGAAGGCCATAATAAGGCCCATCAAAAAACTGATTAAGGCCACGATAGGAAGTGCATCCACCCCTGTTTTCTGCATGTATAAGATGGTGTCATCCGCCCGCAGGGATTTGGGGTGAAGGCAGACATACAGGAATGAGAGAAAGACAGATCCGATAAATCCGACAAGGTATTTGATATCTGAGATATGGCGAAACATCGCCTCACCGAGGCGAATAAAGACATTGGGGCGGTACTTCCTGACAAATGGGAGGTCAACCTCTTCAAAGGCGTCAAAATGGACCGCAGAGATTGTTTCCTTGGCCTCATCACCGACATTTTTAAGAGAGAACCCGCCTTTCCACTGGGTCACTGTCTTCCGCAACTCCACAAGGACCAGTACCCCGAAATCATCCAGATAGGAGACCTTCTCAAGATCCACCTCCAGGGTTGCGGGACGCCGATCCTTGATCAGAGGCACTATCTTTCTTATCATAGAACCCGCAGAGGACGCGTCCATCGCCCCGTACAGATGAAGGATCGCCCCGTCATCCTCACCAGATATTTCGTAGCGTATTGATGGCAGATCGCTGGAAGCCTTCATAGACCCTTAAGGGTTTTTCTTTTTGAAATGGAATCCCTTCAAATCTTCCTCATCCATATCATATTCCCGTTTAAGAATATCCGAATCCATTTGAAAGACCACCCATCCCAGGAAACCAGAACCATTCGCCATTACGAAGGCGATTTCCAAGCCCTTATCCCCCATGGGATGACGGCTGTCCACATGATACGGGGTAAGCACCCTGTGAAGTGAATCCTTATCCCCCTCAAACACAACCCCGGCGTAACTGCTCCCCGCCATGGTTGTAATATCTTTTTCCCCTTTGATGGAAAAGGCATCAAACACCTTTTTATCTCTATCGAGCAGGACCAGTCCTTTGTAAGGAACGCCACTACCTTTCAGAATCCCGAAAAACTCCTTCATCTGTTTTGTTGTCTGTGATCTCTCACCGGCTGAAAAGGGTTTAATCAAAAGGGTTTTGAGGAAGAGATAATCTTTTGATAACTGATTTCGCAGGTATTCTTTCTTGATATCTGTCGCCTTGTAGCCCTTTGAAAAATAGGGATAACCAAAAAATATGGCCAGCGCCATCATCCCTAGGACGATGAAAGAGGGTATAAGCCAATACCGTGCCCGCCGATATCTCCTCTCCAGCTTTTGGACTGACGTGACATCTCTACCCAGGGAAAGCACACCCTGGAAATTGTGGTGGCCGTCATAGAGGACGGTTGTACTGGTGGATATATAGCGGATACCTTTCTCAGGGTGCCTTATCTTGAGCACCTTTTCGCTCACGGGATACTTGGATTGCACCTCCTCAATGAATTTCCTATAGACGTCAGGTTCTTCATAGATTTCATCCGCAGACTTACGGTGGAGTTGACGCCACTCCCTGCCGTAAACCCTTTCGGCAGCGCTGTTCCATACCAGGACCTTACCGTCCTCATCGGTCAAAATAACCGCATCAGGAATCTGGTTGCAGAATTCCTTGAGTCCATAAACGATCTGGCTGGCATTGTCGAGACGTTGCGCCAGGAGCCTGCTGATTTCTCCGCCTACTGCGGAAAACTCATTGAGGAAGAGAGTCACCTCTTCCTTGGGGATTCGGATGACTTTTACATCACTCCCGGCCTTTACCGATGCCGTTCTCTTGGCACCCAGCAGGAACGACATTTCTCCGAAAAGAGACCCTGCCTCACTGACCTCAGTGATTTTGTTGTTCCCTTTAAGAATGTCCACTTGTCCCGAAACCAGGATATAGAGGTCTTGGGAAGGATCGCCCTCCAGGAAGATTGTCTGACCAACCTTGAAAGTCGTGAAATATTTTTCAAGGGCCGGATTATCTAGAATTTCATCTAGCATGACTATTTGTTTAACCTAACTCCCTTCCTTTCTGTTCCAACAGCCGGGCGATCTCTTGACCGGCCAAGACAGATCTTGCGGCCTCAAGGGCATCTTCCGCCTTACGTCCGCCCTGGGAATCCAGCTCTGCCTTGCCATAAATCATGTTGACGAGTCCAGCCATGTCTGTCTCTTCTGCCGGTCCTGCGGGCACATAACCCTCTTCCTTTCCTTCCACGCGCCTGACAAAACCCGCTTTAAGAAGATCTCCCAGAGCCCCGCCCACTTGATTTTCCGGCCGTCTGAGGCGGCGAGATAGGCTTTCACGATTTACCATTCTCTTTCCTTTGAATTCTTCAAACACCGCCACCAGGACATCAATGCACAGTGCCAACCTTGCGGCAACGGTCATTGTTCCCCTCTGAGGGAGATAGACGCGCCAAGCCTTCATGGCAAAGGATAATTCTGCCCCCATCAAAAAAATGATCCATGCCACATATATCCAGAGCAAGAAGAGCGGGATCATTGCAAAAGAGCCATAGATGGCATTGTATCGTGCGACGCCGATCTGGAGCTTCAAATAGAGGGCCTGGACAACTATCCAGCCAACTCCGCCAACGATCCCACCGGCCAAAGCCGGCCAGGGAGCAACCCTTGTATTGGGAAGAACGCGATAAAGTGCTGTGAAGATAAAAACTACCACAGCCCCCGGAACCATTTTGAGCAGCAGCGGCACCGTCCATGACGCAGGGAGGATGGCCTTCAGCCTGGCAAGTAAATCAGGGCTTTCCAGCACTGTCGTGGCGGCAAGCCCCACATTTATGGCTATGGGGAGCAGAATGATAACGGCTAGATAGTTCAGTATTTTAAGCCCGAAAGGCCTGCCCTTCTCAATCTGCCATATGGCGTTCATGGACTGTTCCAGGCTGTTGAAAAAGGGGATCACAATAATCATTACGCCAAGGATCCCTGCAAGGCCCAGTGTTGCAAAATTGGTACGGTTAATATAGTCAAAAACCTTATCTACGGCAGCCCTGAGGTGAATGGAGAGTGTCTCCTGGGCCAGGGCTTTTGGAGATTCCTGTTCACTTCCAGCCCCTTGCACCCCTTTTCCCGCAACCTCATCGGAAGGTTCAAAGGCTATGAGCTTATCGAAGAAACGATAGGCCTCTAAACGAGACCTGTTTTCGTCCCCAATGCCTTTTACGACTGCCGTTCCCATGGCAAGCATGGGTACGATGGAAATAAAGGCCAGGAGCGTCAGCCCCCTGGCCCTCAAAGTGATGGCATCACGCCGCATCTCCTCAACCACTATAAAGAAGATCCGCGCAACTACGTTCAAGGGGCGTTGCCAAAGGGGAGTTTCGGCGGTGGGTTCCTTCCAGATCCATGAAAAAACGGCATTCTTGGTCCTCTTGACCAGGCCCGGCACGCCTTTTTTTCGCTGCTTTCTCGAAGCCATGTTATGGCACACACCCCTTGTCTAAGGAAAAACGTGGCCCAGATATGTCTCCGGTTAAGAAATACCCCTTATCTTACGAAAGGCATCTTACAACACAGGGCCTGGTTGATGCAAGCCTTGATGCCACGGCGCTCGAGTTTATTGAGAACTTACCCGAAAATCATATCCATTCCGGTACATACCAAGTAGTCAAACAAGCCGTTTCTGTTCAGTGCCAGAACGAAAATGGGGGCGATTTTGGATTTCGGATCTAAAAGAGGAAGAAAATTGCAGTCGATTAATCAACAGATATTTTTATTGACCGATCAATATGATTTTGTTATAATTTCGGGTCAAATTGACACTCTATTCCCCGGTAGCTCAGCTGGTAGAGCGGGTGGCTGTTAACCACCTTGTCGGCGGTTCGAGTCCGTCCCGGGGAGCCAACCATATCAAAGGCTTAGAGAAATTCACTCTCTGGGCTTTTTTTAATACCCAACAGTATACCCAACACCTAACACCAAAAACAGTAAAATCCGGCCTCTTGATCGGCCCCGGTCGGTTGTCGGATCATGCCACAAAAAAGGTACCTCGGTCTTCGCCGCGGTCGGCTATCCTGGGCAGAGACTTTCTACCGACTCGAATCCACCCTCCCCTCCCAAAACTTACACCCTTCCTCCGGGTCCTTCTTCGGCCACAGTTTCTTAGCCTTGCCTTTGCCATGCCTCGGGAACCACGTGCAGATGAAATCCTGGATGAAGGTTTCTCCCGTCCAGTTCCCCAATGTTGGATTCGCCGGCACTCGATGCTAATTGACCCTCAAAATGATTGTTTTTTTGGCAAACGTCGGGTAAAAATGGCCCATGGTTTGGATTTCCAGATTGGCAACAATTGTGCTGGCAGCCTTGCATGGATTTGGCGGATGTGAGACAGAAGGATGATGCACGAAACCTTCTCCCAGCACCGGATGAGATAAAGAGTGTCTAACCCCTATATATTAGAAAGGAGGTGCCACGCCTCCCTGAACTGAGTATATTTGCCCTGGTCCTCCGTTGCCATGGGTAATAGAGAGACAATACAACTTGGCGGCATGGCCTCGATAGGAATAATGAAATGGATGTTTACGCTTTCCTTCTTGCAAAGGCAGATAAAAAAATCCAGATCTTGATGGGTGCATTTTGAATTGTTGAATCTGAA
>JADHXI010000134.1 GCA_016783065.1 Desulfobacteraceae bacterium
CCTCTGCATAGGCCAGCAATTGACTGGTGAGGTGGGCCATATGGTGGCCTGACTTCTTCATGTCTTTGAGGCTTTTCTTTGTGTTTTCATCTTCGCCATGTTTCATCTTGAGAAGGTCGATGTGCCCGATGATGGGCGTTAGGGCATTGTTGAACTGGTGGGCAATCCCGCCTGCCAGGGTGGCAATGGCCTCCAACTTTTGGGTCTCCAGGAGTTGGGCCTGGAGGCGTCTTGTTTCAGTGATGTCCTGATCCGTTCCAAAAATGCGGCTAGGGGTCCCCGTTTCATCATATTCCACCTCTCCGCGGTCTCGGATAATCCTATCTGAGCCCTCTATGGGTATGGTTCGGAATTCAAAATCAAAAGCGTGTTTCTTTTCCGCTGCTTCTTTTAGCACTGAGGTGACATTTTCTCTGTCTTTCGGATGTACGCGGGACAGAAAGGTTTCAAAAGAAGGCTGTGCTGGATCTCCCGGGGTTAGGCCAAAAATCCGATACGTCTCATCGGACCATTGGACACGGTTGAGATTCAAATCGCGGCTCCAGTTCCCAATATGGGCCATCTTCTGGGCCTTGTCCAGATTGTCCTTGCTCTCCTGAAGTTCCCTCTGCCCTCTCTTGATCTCGGAAATATCAGTAATAACCGCAAAAGAACCCTTGTATCGACCCGCATCATCAAAGATTGGTGATGGGGAAACGATCGTAGAAATTTTTCCTCCGTCTTTTCGAACCCAATCAATCTCGTAAGGTTCACGTTCTCCCTTTTTCCTTTTGACAATCTGTTCCTCAAGGATCTTCCTGTTGATCTCGTCAATAAAATCCTTTGCCGGACGCCCAGTGATCTCATCCCTGGAGTACCCTAGCATCTGACAGAATCTGTTGTTACAAAAAGTGTTCAGGTTGTTTTCATCATATATGGCCAAGCCATCACTCATTGTCTCCACCAAGAGGCGATACCTATCTTCACTCTTCCGCAGCGCTCCTTCCGCCTCTTTGAGCTTGGTGAGGTCGGTTATAATCCCCCTTAGGCCCACGGTTTTGTCTTCACTAATAATCGGCGACGTGTGTGTCATGACAGGGAATAGGTTCCCGTTTTTGGTCAGCGCAGTGTATTCAGTACCACCCAGCCATTCGCCTTTTAAAACCCTCGCAATATTTTCCAGTGCCCTATCTCTATCATCCGGTACCAGCATATTAAGGGCGTTGAGCCCTTTTTCAAAATCACCTCTGGTGTAACCAAAAAGGTCGAATGCAAAACGGTTGGCAAAAGTCAAATTACCTATTTCATCTGTTTCGAATACAGTTTGCGGCAATAAGTCAGCCAGTTGTCTGTATTTCTCCTCACTCTCCCGCAGTGCCTCTTCCGACTGCTTGCGCTCGGTGATGTCCTGTCCGATGGCAAGAAGGCCAATTGTATTGCCATCAGCGTCCTTCAATGTCTTGTCATACCATTCCACAATGATTTCACGCCCATCTTTTGCGACAATCGGGTTAATGTTGCCCCGGGTCTGTATGTCGCTTACCGCTGCCCGAAAGAGCTCCCTGATCTGGTCGTAGTCCTGCTTCAGCAGAAACGTCGAGAACCAATCCCTTCCCCGTACTTCGTCAAGCTTGTATCCAGAGAGGTCTTCCATATAAGGGTTAAAGCGGACGATTCGGCCTTCTGTGTCCAGCACTAAGATTATTACCTGTGCTGTATCGATTAGGCTTTCGGTAAAATTCTTCTCTTTGCGCAGCGCCTCCCCGGCCTGCTTGCTCTGTTTGTGGGCATCGACCTTTTTCTCTAATTCCTCGACCCTTTGTTCCAATTCTTCGTAAGTTGGCTTTTTGGCCATCAGAAAATCCCCATTTTAATTGACTATTGAATACTGACTATTGACTATTGATCAAAACTCCTTGTCTACTCTTTTCGATCTTTGGTATTCAATTTCCTGGCTGTTTTCCTGGATGCCATGAAAATGGCAGTTAATTCTTTGGCTTCCTGCAATAATGGTTCAATACGTTGCTTTTTTAAAAGATTTTCGTCAATAATAAATTCAAGCCAGAATGCGGATTCATCTGCTTCCTCAATAACTATGCTCAGCTTTGCAACAAAGCTGGCCTTTGATTGAGCTAAACAGGATGCTCTATAATCAGACGCAACCGAGGTGGAACATCTTATCAGTTGACCTGCTATATGGTTGCCTAATTTCGTTTTTGGTAATGACAAAGCTAATTTCACACACCGATGTGCGAAATGCTTTGTCCTGTCTAATAGTTCTTGAGTCTCCATCCCTTTTCCTATTCAGTAATCAATAGTCAATAGTCAGTAGTCAATACTCAATAGTCAGTAGTCAATACTCAATAGATCATGTCTTGAAGGGCCTTGTTTTCATCACCAGAGACCATGATTCTTACCAAAAACCTTGAACCTTGGTTAAGGTTCATCGATTCAGCTTGCATGAAACTTGAGCCGCAACCGCCCGATTTTTATTGAAGTATTCAGAATGTAGTGTAAAATTTCCAATGGTTCCAAGCCCACCAGATTGATGGATCAGGCTTCAACATAAACACCCCTGCGTTCACCCTTGATTTTACCTTGTTTCCTTAGCTTGTAAATAATAGGACGTTGGTTGTCATCCTTGAACTCTGTCTTCTTTTTCAATGTGGTACCCCTAGCACCTTTTCTACTTTTCTTGATAATGTTCGGATCAATATCACCTGTGGATACTTTCTTTGCTTTTAGGGCAACTTTCTTTTGTCCCTCACTTATCCACTTATCAATCCCTTCTTTTTCGAACCGCCAAACGCTACCAATCCGAATAGCCGGGATCTTACCTTTTGCGGCGTATTTGTTGACTGTAACCTTATGAAGTTTTAAATACTTGGCAACTTCCTTGGTTGTCATAGTTTCAGGCATAGCAGACCCTAGAATAGCAGAATGATGCACTTTATAGAGAACCAGATTCACATAATGTACTGGTAAAATTGCATAGAAGAGATGGATTACGAATTATCGTTCTGCAATGGCTCTGGCAGCAAGGATGCCACTTGCAGAAGCCTGAAGCAGACCCCTGGTGATGCCCGCTCCATCGCCGATGGCAAATAGATTTCCTATCTCAGTTTCCATTTCGGGTGATACGTCAATCCTATTGGAGTAGAATTTGACCTCCACTCCGTAGAGAAGTGTGTGCCTCGAGTATACCCCTGGTGCTATTTTCTCAAGAGCCTGAAGCATCTCGATGATACTCAGGAGATGGCGGTAAGGAAAAACAAAGCTCAAATCACCCGGGGTCGCATCCCTGAGGGTCGGTCTAGTAAGACAACGGTCAATACGTTCTCGAGTGCTCCGTCTGCCTGCTAACAGATCGCCCAACCTCTGAATTATCACCCCTCTACCAAGTAGATTCGCCAGTCGAGCGATGTAATGCCCATAGGCAATGGGATCATCGAACGGTTCTGTGAAGGCGCTACTCACCAGGATTGCAAAGTTGGTGTTTTCACTTCTCTTATCGGCATAGCTGTGTCCGTTCACGGTGACGATTCCACCATTCACCTCTGTCACCACCTCACCGTATGGATTCATACAGAAGGTGCGCACCTTATCATCGAAGGTTTTTGAGTAGTGAACGAGCTTTGATTCATAAGCCGTGTCCGTGATTTCCCTAAGCACAGGGGCTGAAAGCTCCACACGCACGCCGATATCCACAGAAGTTGCCCTTGTTCTTAACCCCAAAGATTCTGCCTGTTTTTTCATCCAACGCGCCCCTGATCGGCCCGGAGCGACTATAACAAACTTGGTAGTAATACTTCCACCGTTAGCAAGTTTTACCCTTTGAATTCGGCTATGGTCAGCAATGAGTTCTTGGACTTCAGATTCTGTATGTATGTCGACCCGTCCAGCCAGTGAGTTCTTAAAACGCTCTAGGACAGCCCGACAATTCTCTGTACCGATATGACGGATGCGGGTCGGCAGGAGTTCGAGGCCGGCCATGCGGGCTCGATCAGCTAACTCTTCCAATTGAGGTGAACTCTTACCAAAAATACGGTCAGGCGCCCCATTAGCCGCATAAATTTCATCAGTATTCTTCAGTAGTTCGTAAAGAGGCTTCTCCTCGATGAATTCTTTTAGGACTCCCCCAACCTCCGTGGAAAGCGTAAGCTTTCCATCGCTAAATGCGCCTGCGCCTCCCCACCCACAAAGTCTGTCTTCGGGATTTTGTCGCTTCCGCTTGCTGAGATCTTTTCCTTGCTCCAGCAACAAAATTCCCTTTATGCCCAAGTCTGCGAGAGTCAGTGCTGCAAAAATACCAGCCGGACCAGCACCAACAATGACGACTTTATAATCCATAAATCCACCAAAAAGTTATTTTGGAGACACAGGAACCAGAGGGCTTAAGAATTTGCGTAAAACTCTAGTTTATAATTCCCGCCATAAAGGACAGTTGGCAGCAAGGTAAGACTTTCAATACAATTAGGGCTCCGCCATCCGGACCCCAGACGGCCCCGTTTCATAGACCCCTAGGGTGCTTTCCCTTATCTCTCCGGGTGTTATGGGAATAGCAGGATTCCCCGTCCTATCACCTATTGAACCGGTTACGGATACCTTGACAACGAATTTGTTCGAAACCATAGTACCATCCTAGACATCTCTTTACAAACCTAAATCCTGGAAAGGTAGGTCCTCCTAACAACACACCTGTCCTCTTTCCGTCCTATTCGGTAACCACTTTCAGGAACTTATACATGGCCACAAACTTCTCATCACCCTTAGAGAGGAATTCGATCTCGGAATCCACGCCCATGTCTTCTCTGATCCTTGAGGCAAGCTCTTCCTTCAATCTTTCTTCTGAAGACGTCCCCGATGGTTGCTCCACGCGGAGGATGAGGCGTTCCTGCGGCTGGACTTTCCTTTTGACGAGATGGTACTGTTTCAGGAAGAAGTCGGGAATCCCGTAAAGGACCTCTTCCACGTCCGAACTGAAGATGGTCCGGTCTCCAACGAGAACGGCGTGGGCCATCCTTTCCGAAATACCCAGACGCGCGCCCGTCCGTCCGCATGGACATGGCTCCGACACGATAATCCCCATGTCCCCACTCCGAAACCGGAGGAGCGGGGTACCTTCCAGGACCAGGGAGCTCACCACGATTTCGCCCACCTTCCCACTGCCGGTCAGATCTTGGCCCGTCTCAGGATCTATTATCTCCACAAAAAAAGCATCCTGGGGAAAATGAAAAGCTTCCACTTGTTTCGTACAGTTGGCAGACGGAAGACACGCGTCGGTCATCGGGTATGCATCAAAGAGTTTGCCGCTCCAAATGGCCTCTATCCCTTTGCGGAATGACGAGGTCACGTGCTGTCCCGCCATGAAAAGATATTGAAGTTTGGGGAGGAACTCTTTCAGCTTCATACCGTATTTTTCCGTGACTTGATACAGGGGTCTGGAAGACAAATAGATGCCCTCTATATCCATCCATCTGGAGAGAATCTCGACCGGAAAGACCTCTTCCCCCGGGGCGGGCATGCTGAAATGATATCTCTTGATACCCGCAGTCCTGAGACCTTCCAGGAGAGTAGTTGAGAAGGGGTTCCAGGATCCGAAAGTCCCGATTGCCACGGTATGCCCTTTTCTGGCCCCGAGCTGATACCACATCCGAGCGGACAATTCCCCGATGGTATGGAGGTCCTCTCGCGTCAGGCCATAGATCGTGGGAACACCCGTTGTGCCAGCCGTCCGGATCAGATGGATAATCTCAGTGGGAGGGACACACAGAAGGCCGGAATAAGGATCCTGGCTTCTTTCCCTTTCTTCCTGCAATTCTTTCTTGGTCGTAAAAGGAACCAGTTTCCGGAAATCATCAAGATCCTGAAATGCGTTTGATTTCGGGTCCACATCACCGAGCTTCCTGCTATAGAAACGTGATTTGTCTTTCAAATAACTCAGGCGATTCCGGATACGCTCCCATTGGATTTCTCGTATTCCATCCCCGGGAAGCGTCTCAATCTCCTCATTCCAATAGACGATTTCAGGTTCCATCAACATACCTCCCTTTTTATGTTGCATGCCAGAGACCTTTGAAAAACGCCCCCTTTTGGCCAATCTCGGCGTCAGGCTCAAATTTCAATCCTCGAAATATTCAATATATTCCTGTGGTTGAAATTCTCGCCTTCCTTGATCTTGACCAAAATTGAACATTTTTCAAAGGTCTCTCCTGTTAAAAGACTTAAGAGCGCTGTCTTCTTTCCAGTGAAAACGGGCTATGCAGTCCGCATCAACTCCCCTCCAATGATCCGCTTCTGCATCTCCCAGGTATCGCCGCCGATCTCACAGATTTTGGCATCCCTGAGGCACCGTTCCACGGGAAAGTCTTTGATGTAATCATAGCCGCCATGGATTTGAAAAGAAACTGGAAACTGAAAAAACGGTTCGGGGTTTGGGGATTCGGGATTCGGATTCACTTCCCGGACAACATGATTTCAACACGATTTGCAGGAGTCA
This sequence comes from Desulfobacteraceae bacterium, assembly GCA_016783065.1. Taxonomy (GTDB): domain Bacteria; phylum Desulfobacterota; class DSM-4660; order Desulfatiglandales; family Desulfatiglandaceae; genus JABMQV01. The sequence goes on from JADHXI010000134.1 coordinate 6,479, forward strand.
TATCTCCGAACATTCTGGTCCTGCCTTTCAATGATTCCCGGCTGGTCGGAAATATTCGATGTCCAGGATATTCCCCTCTCGTTTTTCCCTGAACACCGCTTCCATCCTTGTTCCAACCCGAAGGACCTGGGGGTCCACCTCCCCCAGCAGATGAAGCAGGTCCGTATCAGCTCCGTCCAGCTTGATGAGCCCGTAAATCACCGGCGCGGGAGTTGGCTGGACGGGAATGGTGTAATGGGTCGCGGTATAGCTCTCAAGAACACCCTCATTCCCCACTTCAATCCATTCCTCCGTCTTCACGAAACACTTTCCACACGTTGTCTCCACCGGGACGTAGACGGTTCCGCAATCGGGACATTTGATGCCCATGATCCTTTTATTGTCTCGCAATTCCACGAAAAAGCGGGTTGCAACGGGCCCCGGGAAATATCGATAAGGCATGGCCAGTCTTCCCTCAGCCACAAAAGGGTCTTTACTCAAAACGTTGAGACGTTTGCTGGGGGTAATCAGATGAAACATGTCCGGATACTTGGTGGGCTTTCTGTGGGCCATGGGTGACTCCTCTTTTCATCATTGGATTCATGAGTCCGGCATTCCTCTGCCAGGGTTCTTCCTTTAGGCTAACCTATAGTCCTGAAATGAATAATATCCTCCATCAGGGCCTTACGCTCCTCGGGGGGCCTGAACACCGCTTCCACCCGCATCCCTACCTTCACCTTTTCCGGGTTGTTCTCCTCCAGTTTGTGGAAAAAGGCCACATCTGGACCACCGTCTAAAACAATGGCCGCAATGGTATAAGGTACTGGCCGCATACCTCCGATACCGGCATCGAACATGGGATCCACCACGGAGCTGTACGATATCACGCTGCCCTGATGGGAAAGCTCAACCCAGTCTTCCCCCATACCGATATGACAGCGACCGCACGCAGGCGTGGGGGGAAGCTGAAGGCGGGCGCATACAGGGCACCGGTTTGCAATGATCTTTTCCTCCTTGAGCCCTCTAAGAAAGGCCCCAAGGTGAGGTCCCGCACTCCACTTGTATTTGAGATCAAGAGGAATAATGATTTCCAGTAGTTCCTCGTTCATACCCGTCTCCCTAAGAATGCTTGGAAAGATAAAACATTACGATCCAGCTGCCGGCACCCCAAGCCGTAGCAATGCCTGTTTCCGCCTTCTTTGTTACCTGTCGCTCACCCGCCTCTCCCCTTAGCTGGAGAGCGGTCTCCGCCACCCTGATGACACCAGAGGCGCCGATGGGATTGGTTGAGACCACCCCGCCAGACGGCTCGATGGGGATTTCCCCTTCTATCCGTATGGCCTCTTTTTCCACCAGACGCCACGCCTCACCCTTATCACAAATGGAAAAAAGCTCCATCCAAGGGAAAAGCGCCCACGAAGAAGGGGTGTAAAGTTCCCAGACATCAATATCCCGGGCGGGCCTGGTTATGCCGTTTCTCTTGTAAAGCTTGGAAGCCGCCACCTCGATGGCACTGATGGCAGGTTGGGGCTCCACACACCCCCCTCTGAAAACGGATACTTCCCTGTGGACCGTCTCCAAATCCCTGATCCAGACCGGAGGCCTGGCCGCCTTTCTGGCCCTCTTTTCATTGGAAAGTATCATGGCACAGGCCCCGCAGGATGTGGGCGACATGTGCAGCAACCTCACTGGCCAGACAAGGACCCGCGATTTGAGAACATCCTCTACGGTCAGATCCAGCTTCAAATGGGCATAGGGGTTACGTCTGGCATTATCGGCCATGATGACTCTTGCCAGGGCGGCATGTTCCTCCCGGCAGCCGGTCTCCTGCATGTAGCTCAACCCCATGGAGGCAAAAATTCCCACGGCACCTGCGGCTATTCCACGGTCATAAAGGGGTTCCCTTGCCGTTGCCAGGGCGGCTATAGAAGGAGAGGCATCCTGTTTCTGCCAGCCAATGACAAGGACGGTCTCAAATATCCCGGAAGCCACATGGTGCCATCCGGTTGCAACTGCCGTTCCTCCGCTGGTGCCTCCTGTGTTCATCTTGAGGCCGGGCTTCATGTACATTCCTGCACCGTCCACCACCATTCCGTCGGCCAGGTAGTGTCCCTCGAAAAGGTCCATATTGTCTATTATGACGGTGTCGATATCCTTGATGGTAAGATCCGCATCTTCGAGGGCCAGTCTCACGGCATCATTGATCATCTCCTCGTGATTGATGTCAGGCCGGATGAAACGATGTTCTGTTTGACCCATGCCGATGATCCCTACTCTTTCACCCATCAGGGTTCCCTCCTTACGCTGATGACGCAGTGCATTTGCCCGCACACGCCGCCCGCTCCATGGATCACGGCGGTCCTGGCCCCATCCACCTGCCTCCCCCCGGCTTCACCCTTCAATTGAATAGCTGCCTCCGCCGCCCGGTTGAGGCCGGCCACGTTTACCGGGATCCCCGAAAGTAGGCCCCCTGACGGATTGATTGGGATCTCGCCCCCGATTTGAGTGGCTCCGGACTCAATCAGCCGTCCGCCCTGCCCGGGCTCGCAGAGCCCCAGCCCTTCCGACCACAAGAGTTCCTGAAAGGAATAGTACTCTGAGAGTTCCACCAGGTCGATTTCCCCGCGTGGATTGGAAATCCCCGCCATTCCATATGCCTGCCTTGCAGCCTCCTTCAAGGAAAGGGGATCCGTGAGGTCCCGGTAGCCTGGATAGTGCCTGTCATAGGAGCACCCCAACCCCTCGATCCAGACCGGCTTGTCCGTCCATTTTTTTGCCTTTTCTTCGGTCCCTATGATCAGGGCGCATGCACCGTCGGATGTGGGCTTGGCATCAAGCAATCTGATAGGCTCAGAAAGCACGGGAGATCCCAGGACGTTATCCACTGTTAGTATCTCAGGTGCCTGAGCACAGGGGTTGTGCATGGCGTTTCCGCGATTCTTTATAACTACCCGTGCGCATTGCTCGTGGCTTATGCCATATGTATGCATATATTGCTTGGCCTGCAAGGCAGCGCACGAGGTAAAATCAAGCCCAAGCATCCGTGTGTAGAGGGGTTCCAGACCCGAGTTCTCTATCAGCCGTCCGTCCACCTGTGATTCTTTTGTGTGAGCCACAACAAGGATACAGTCATAGTGCCCCCCGAGGATGCAAAGGGCTGCATAATAAAGGGCATATGCCCCGTCTTCAGCCACCTTCTCTTCTGGACGGAGATGGCCTCCACCCCCGTTCACGACATTCTTGCTGGAAATTGTCCATCCGTCCCAGTGGTCCTGAGAACAACTGATGGTTGCATCGATCCCGCTGCCGTCCTCTGTGAATTTGAGACCTGTTTTCTGGAGGACCTTTTGGACCGCCTCAAAGGCCACGTCCTGGAGGTGCATTTCCGGCTTCCTGCCGTACTTCGTCTGGGCCGCGCCTATTATGCCTACACGTCTCGCCATGTCATTCCTCTTCTCTTCTGTTACCTCTGGTTCAAAACCACATTACATTCCTTTGTTTCTTCACCTTTACCCTAGCGTTGCAGACCTGCACCGAGGAAAAACGTGCCAGAGTGTGCGAGATCGGTTTCCCGGCTTCTTCACTTGCCCGTTTCCCGCGGGAATTCTCTTGGGCTATGTCGCCCGCATGAGTTGCCTCGCAATAATGAGCTTCTGTATCTCTGAGGTCCCGCCACCGATTTCGCCGAGTTTGGAATCCCTGAAGTAACGTTCCACGGGAAAGTCTTTTATGTAGCCATACCCTCCGTGGATTTGAACGGCGTCAAGTGCACTTTTTACGGCCATCTCTGACGCAAAGAGCTTGGCCATGGAAGCTTCATGCCTTATGGTCTTCCCCTGATCGTAAAGCCAGCACACCTTGTGAGCATAATTGCGGGCCATCTCAAGGTTCATAGCCATATCCGAGAGCATTCCCTGCACAAATTGAAAGGTCCCGATCTGTCTTCCGAACTGAATCCTCTCACGGGCATAACGGATGGAGGCATCAAAACATGCCTGGGCGATCCCCGTGGCGGTCGCAGCCGCCAGGGCCCTCTCGGCATTGAGGGTGGTAAACATGTCCCGAAAACCATCCTCCTTGGTCCCCAGGACCTGTTCTTTGGAAACCCGCACGTCTTCGAAAAAGACCTCTCCCGTTGGCGAGCACTTCATACCCAGCTTTTCAAAAGGCTCTCCCGTAATCAGCCCCTCCATGCCTCTATCAAGGATGAAGTTTGTCGCGCCATCAATGCTCCTATCCCCGCTTGTGCGTGTGACCACAATGAAGTGATCGGCTATGGGTGCATTAGTGATAAACGTCTTTGTTCCGTTTATGACAAACCGGTCCCCGTCACGGCGTGCCCTGGTCTCGATCCCGAGGGTATCAGACCCGGCATTGGGCTCCGTGAGGCAGTAGGCGGCGACCTTGTCCCCGTTTACGACGGGAGGGACGTATTTCTGCTTTTGTTCTTCTGTTCCAAACCGGCAGGTAAAATGGCAGAAGTTCAGGGTACAAATGGTCACGGACACCCCCATCCCCGCGGCCGACCGGCACAGCTCTTCCTTTATAATATACATGCCCATAAGATCGGAACCGCTTCCACCATATTCCTGCGGTACGAGGGCTCCAAGGAAGCCTTCCCGGCCCAGCTTCTTGTAGACCTCCGCGGGAAATCGCTCCTCCCGGTCGATCTCCCCAGCAATGGGGTCCAGTTCTACCCGGCAGAATTTGCGGATACTCTGCTGGGTCATCCGGTGTTCCTCGGAAAGAGTGAAGTCCATGTTGTTCTCCTCATTCAAATAGGCAGTGGGGGGTGTAAATCAGGAGTGTTGGCCTCCGGCTCGTAGATCCTACGGCTCGGAGAGAGTACTGGAGTATTGGAGTGTTGGGTCCAAAAGCGGAAAAAGATCTAATTTGTATTCTTCGACCCCTGATACCCCGAGATCCAAATACG
>JADHXI010000135.1 GCA_016783065.1 Desulfobacteraceae bacterium
CAACCTTGTCTGAAATTGGTCAGGCCGTTGAGAAAACATTGGATATTATTGATACGGTTTACAAAAAAATGGGGATCTCCATCTGTTCGATAGCCAATCTTTTCCTTAGCGATGGGAACAAACTGGTAGCGGTTCGCTATTGCTTTGATTTTGGCAACTATGGCGAATCCGTTGAAGAGTGGGATCTTTCCTATCTAAGTTTATGGTATACCTTTGGGCAAGATTACGGCCTACATGATGGGGAATGGAAAATGGTCCAGGGGGCAGCCAATTCGGATTCCATTATTGTGGCGTCTGAACCGTTAACCCAGGATTCTTCAACATGGATGGAACTTCCGGAATATTCAATGTTGATGACCAGCGCTGAAAACAATCTTCGCGATCTGGTGATCAAGGAATTGTAACTCCTTTGAAAATATCCTCTGTGTAATGATGCGTCTTCAAGGTAAGAAAGCCCTGATTACGGGTGCCGGTCAAGGAATTGGGAAGGTTGCGGCAATGCGCTTTGCCAAGGAAGGCGCAACGGTTTGCGTGGTGGACATCAACGGAGAGGCGGGTCGCCAAACCGTTGAGGAAATAAAATCCTCAGGTGGCCATGCCGTTTCCGTAACAGGCGATGTCTCCAATGCCGAAAGCTGCAAGGCCATTTTCATTGAGGCGGAAAGCGCCTTGTCCGGTATTAACGTCTTGTTTAATAATGCCGGGATCAGAGACGCGAAAGATACAAATCCGGTTGACACCCCCTTGTCGGTGTGGGAGAGAACCCTTGAGGTTAATCTGACCAGTATTTTTCTTTCCTGCAAATATGCCATACCCGCCATATTACGTTCAGGGGGCGGGAGTGTCATCAACAATGCCTCCATTGTAGCGGTCGTCGGTTCGGTCTTCCCGCAAATTGCCTATACCGCAAGCAAAGGCGGTGTAACCGCCTTAACCCGTGAGTTAGCCATCGCATATGCCCGGCGGGGCATTCGATTTAACTGTATCTGTCCTGGGCCCACCCGAACAGAAAGGTTAGAGGTTTTTTTTGATGGGCGAGAGGAGTTCGATAGCAGGAGAAAATTTATTCCGATGGGACGGATGGCCGAACCGATTGAAATTGCCAACCTAGCCTTGTTTCTGGCATCGGACGAGGCCTCTTATATCAACGGGGCGATGAATATTATCGATGGCGGCATCACCGGCGCTTATGTGGCCAGTGATCTGTTGAGTGACGTATAAACCTGGGTTGAACGGTTCAGCGTTCAAGGTTTTGGGTTGAAACGTCCTAACTGGCTGTTAACAAAAAGAAAACACATTGATAGGTGCAAATGTTATGTGTAGCCGTTCACGGGTTCAAAGGTTCAGCCCTTCCCGAAACTTGACCAACGCCTGTTCTGCAGGGTTTCCTTCTTCTAATACCTGTTCCAATACAGGGATGCCCTCACAATACTCGCGAAGCAGGGCTTTTGAATCGATAAGCTTTTGATCAAATGTTATGTGTGCCCCTTGCCCGCGGGTCGCCGCCTGGAAGTCATTCTGCCTGACTTCATCCGGTGTGGGCATTGCCGTTATTTGAGGTGGCGTACTGATGAGACGCTCAATGAGCCTGCAACACCCTGCGATAAGCTCGGGCGTCACCCCCAACCCCCCATCAAGCGATCTTATTTCAATACGGTTCAGGCTGGGCGATTTACGGTCCGCATGGAGTCTTGGGCATACGGGGGTCCACGTCCTGTCTTTACCTCTGAAAATCCTTCCCTTCCTTTTTTCACCCTCCAGCCATTCAAGAAAGTGCCTGAAATCATGCCATTGTGGGATGTCATACCGGTTGGGCATAAAGACCGTTCGACTCGAAAGATAACCGGATGCCCGTCCACCCATAAACGGCGAGTTTGAACCCAACGTCACCAACATCCATGAATAATTCCGGATGAGACCTGCCGCCAGTATTGATTCATCGTCTGAAAATAACCGATTTGAGTAGTTAATGTGTGTCCCTGCGATAAGAAAATCCTCAGGCACATATCCTCCGAACCTATACATATCCTCCAAGATCCAGAGATAGTATACCTTGTTTGCGCCCGTTATGTCGTCAATTCCCACTTTGGGCGCCTGGCTTTCATAAACCGCATACTCGCCCAAGGTGATATGTTGCCGCACTTGAGCCAGCAGGGAGGAAAGTCTGGCTTTGGCTTCTTCAATGCTGCCGCACGTGGGTGTGATAATTTCAATGATATGTGGAAAGACTTCAGGATAAACACTTATTTGGGAAGGGATTTGTCTGTTACACTTACGGAGGCATTCATACTCGATGCCCCATCGACGGGTTGGCGTATCGTGGGGGCCCTCGGAAACTGAGGCATTCGCGACGATTGTTGACTCCATGGAGTTGGCGTTACCCTTTGGCATCGAATATGTTACCTGGTGTCCATCCATAAATGGCTATTTTTCACAATCTCTGCGCCTGCCCCGTAGCTCCGGCAGATGGTACTGGGGTCAGATTCGGATTTTAATCCTCGAAATACTTCAATGTATTCCTGCCTGCCCCGTGAAATGTGAAGCCTATTTCTCTGGGGTGGTTAAAATCCTCATCTTCCCCCGCTCAAAGTGCGGGATCTTCGACTTGACCTTGCAAAAACCATCTCATTTCTGGATGGACACTACCTGGAAAATCTTCTTCAATACTCCTCATTCCCTAATCTGACAATCGTTTTTTCCGGAGCGATCATGGGGCACAGGGCGAGGAGGATGGATAAGTTTGAAAGAAGACGAATTTCTTGGACAAGCTGACCGGTTCTTGCCCTCAACGCATGGAATTCATTAACAGAAAGGCCTCTCATAAGTCAATGAAATTACGAGAAAACTCGAAGGAGATGCCGGAATTGAAAGGTAAGGCTTCAGCGGTCGGTGATCCCTGACCAAGTGATCTCGGAAGGGACAGCCTGTCGAACCCCTGCACGAGCAGGATGAGCTTTTATTGTTAATCGGGTCACAATACTGGAGCCGCTATCTCATTTCACGCATTCCTTTGATAAATTCCCTGCACAATCTGATGGTCCCGCCCTCCCCTTTGCCCACCTCGTCATGCGGTAGCCAAATGTTCTTTTCGTTGAGTGACTTCCCCCTATTTCACCAGTATTGCCTCTGTTTCAGCCCTGATCTCATTTTTTAAAGAGTCCGGCTTCAACTGATTTCTGTTGATTTTTTCCCCGTTATTTTATTAGTCTAAATTCATCGTCTTTAGGTTGACCGCCCCACACTTCTACAGGGGATGAAAATGCCTAAAAAATGCCAGGTATTCCCATACTGAAAATCCTAACGTTTTAGGACCAAATGTATTTGGTAAATGACAATCCATGGCTTTAATGAGATAGTTTCTTCGATACATCATAAAAAGAAGGGGGTAGGTCATGAATGACAACTTGATTAGATGTGATGCGATGGACTTGGCCAAATTGATTCGAGACGGCGAAGTCAAGCCCACCGAGCTGCTGGAGATTACCATTCAGCGAATTGAGCGTCTTAACCTAAAGCTCAACGCTGTAATCCACAAAATGTACGGTCAGGCCCGAGAAATTGCAAAGGATTGCGATGCCAAATCCCATCGGACCGCATCTTCTAAAGCCGTATTCTATGGGGTGCCATTTCTTCTGAAGGATCTTCTGGCCGAATACAAAGGTGCCCCTTTTCACGAAGGTTCACGTGCAGTTGAGGGTTATGTTTCAAAATTGGATACCGAACTGGTAAGACGGCAAAAGTCTGCCGGATTGATCATTATTGCCAAAACCAACACGCCTGAATTTGGCCTCCTTCCTACAACTGAACCCGAACTATATGGGCCCACGGTCAACCCTTGGAACCCCGATTTAACGCCAGGCGGCTCCAGCGGTGGCTCGGCAGCTGCCGTGGCGGCAGGAATAGTGCCTATGGCCCACGGAAACGATGGGGGCGGCTCGATTCGTGTTCCCGCTTCCTGTTGCGGACTTTTTGGTTTGAAGCCAACTCGTGGTCGGAATCCCTTGGGGCCACTTAAAGGGGATATAGGGTCCGGTATTGTTTGTGAACATGCAGTGACTCGAACAATAAGAGATTCTGCTGCTCTTTTGGACGCCACATCAGGGCCAGATACCGGAGATCCTTATTATGCTCCGTCGCCCCGGAGACCTTTTTCAGAGGAGGTGGGAAAGGAGGCGGGAAGCTTGAAGATAGGCTTCTTGACCTCTGTTCCTGAAGGTTGGGGGCTTGAAACTCAATTGCACCCGGATTGTGAAGAGGCGGTTAAAGACGCTGCTCAGCTTTGCGAACATCTGGGACATATTGTTGAGGAGATTCCTTCAAAAGAACTCGGTTATCCAAATCTTTTCAAAGTTTACGGTAATCTCTTTAGTTGCCTTACCGGCCACTTTATCGAGTACTGGAAAAAGGAATTGGACAAAGAACCAATGCAGGATCAATTTGAGCCCTTGACCTGGTCCAGCTATCAAGCAGGCCTGAAACGAACCGGAGCCCATTACCTCGGTGTTGTTGAAGAATTGCAGCATTTTTCACGGAATATAGCGAGGTTTTATAAGGAAAGTGATTACGATGCGATCCTCTCCCCGACAATGACTATTCCGCCTACAAAGCTTGGTACGTTTCAACCCACATCTGAGGACCCTATGAGAGGGTTTAAAGCTTCCAACGCATTTTGTGCCTTCACTGAAATCCAAAACATAACGGGTCAACCAGCTATGTCAGTACCATTGTTTTGGAATGAGGACGACGTGCCGATTGGTGTGCAATTTGCTGGCCGTTTTGGGGACGAGGCTACACTTTTTCGTCTGGGGGCTCAACTGGAGCAAGCAAGGCCGTGGATTGATCAGAAACCACCAATTCATTGCAGCAATCGGGAAATCTAAAAGGAAGTAAAGATCCGGGTCTGGAGGGCCCGGCTTTGGTTTACCCCTGAGGAAATAAGTTTACCGGAACTTCATTGGGTTACGGAGTGATGGCCTCCGGCTCGTAGATCCTACGGCTCGGAGAGAGTACCGGAGTGTTGGAGTGCTGAAAAAGAACCTTGATCACTGATGATGGGTCTCAAAAAACAATTGTTGTTTAGAAAATAATGACCGTCTCCTACGATATTTCAATACTCCAATACTCCACAACTCCAATACTCCGTGTCAAACCATACAAAGGCCGAGCCGTCTTGTTCTGATCTGGCCAAGAGGAAAAAGTTTTCCATATCAAAACAAAGAATCGACTATAGGACAGACAAAGGAGGTGTACATATATGGGAGAAAGAAGAGAAATGTTGACCGATTGTACCCTTTGCTATCACAGCTGTGGCACTGAGGTGACTGTTGAGGATGGAAAGGCTGTAAAGGTCAAAGGTCTTGAATCCCATCCCCTGAACAAGGGGAGATTGTGCCCCAAGGGCGCCAACGCCCTGGATGTGGTTTACAGCCCAAAACGACTGAAGCGACCTTTGAAGCGAAAGAACGGTAAGTTTCAAGAAATCGGCTGGGATCGGGCCCTGGGCGAGATCTCAGAGAAACTGAACAGACTGAAACAGGAGTTTGACCCTCAAGTATTGGGGTTTTTTTGTGGGAGCATAGGTGTTGAGAATCTGGAGATGTCAACCCTTGTGCATCTTCTGAGGTCAGGATTTGGCTCACCAAACTTTTTTTCTGTGGAAAGCATTTGTTACCGGATGCGTATTCGTACCCGTCAGATGACTTTTGGGAAATATCCCACAGAGGAGCCTGACAGCAACCTATATATCCTGTGGGGGCACAATCCGGACCAGTCGGATTTTCCCCTCAAATTTTCTATCAAAAAGAATCGGAAAAAGGGTGCCAAGCTGGTGGTGATCGATCCCAAACGGATTCCTCTGGCGGACGAGGCGGATATGTACCTTAAAATCCGCCCGGGTACGGACGGCGCCCTGGCCCTTGCCATGATGAACGTCATCATCGGAGAGGATCTATATGACAAGGCGTTTGTTGATAAGCACACCTACGGATTCGACAAGCTTGTGCCCCATGTGGCGCCATACACACCCGAGTGGGCAGAGGAAATCACCTGGATATCTGCAGAGAATATCCGTAAACTTTCGAGACTCTTTGCAGGCACCAAGGGGGCAAGCATCTTCCAGGGGACGTGTACGCAAGATCAGACAGCCAACGGTACGCAGAACAGCAGGGCCTTTTCGGTCCTGCAGTCGATCACGGGGAACATCAATGTACCTGGGGGCTGGGTAACGAGTCCCGCTCCTCGGTTTGGAAACCCGGGATTTGTTGTGGGAGGAGAGCCTGTTGGCTCTGACAGCTACCCTTTGTTTTTCGATCTGTGGGGCAGAAAGTCCCCCTACGGTGTGGTAACCATGGTCCCTGAAAGCATCCCCGAGAAACTAAAGGCGTTTCTGGTTGTGGGGGGAAATCCGTTGATCTCCATGCCGGACAGCAATGCCTTTAGGGAGGCATTCAAGAAACTGGAATTGCTGGTGGTTCACGATCTATTCATGACGGAAACGGCCGAGCTCGCCCATTACGTGCTTCCGGCGTGCAGCCATCTGGAGAAATGGGGTGTCGGTTATACCTACAATGTGTGTCATTGTATTCCCTATCTGATGCTGAGGAAAAAGTGTATTGAGCCGCTCGGCAAGAGCTGGTCTGAATGGCGGTTTCTCACAGAGCTGGCCAAAAAGCTTGGCGTAGATGAGAACTTTCCATGGAAATCAGAAGAAGAATTTGTCTCGTACATGCTTGAGCCGTCGGGCTTGGGCTTTGATTATTTGTTAAATGAAAAACCGGAAGGGGACTTTTACGCTGAGAAAAAATATGAAATCCCCCAAGGGCTTTTCCGCACGCCGGAGGGGAAGATAGAGATCTACAGTGCCACGTTGAAACAGGTGGGCTTTGATCCCTTGCCCACCTATCTGGAGCCTGAGCAAGGACCCATCAGAGGGGATAAGACGTTCAGGGAGAAATATCCGTTGATACTGTCTGTCGGAAACCGGAACCTCTACTACACCCACAGCCAGCAGCGTCACGTGGATGGGCTGAAGAAGATCTGCCCCGAGGCTTTGACGGAGATTGGTCCTGAGACGGCAAACACATACGGGATAAGGTCCGGTGAGATGATGGTGGTGGAGACCAACAGGGGGCAGGTGAGGATGAAGGCGAAAGTGGATGAACGGGTGGCCGAGGGCGTGGTCCTGGTACCCCATGGGTGGGGAGGAGAAGCCAATGGAAATCTGCTTACTGATTTAGCGGTGCGGGAACCCATCATGGGGTATCCGGACCAGAAGTCGCTTCAGTGCACCATTAGAAAGGCATAAGGTAAGTTCTCAATAAGTCCGGGAGAAATAATAGGGTTTTTGGAGTGGGGTTCGGGTGTTTCTTGAAGGCGCTCTCTCAAAGTGGATTTAGTTCTCATTTTCGCAGTGGCTGATATTTGGGGTTTCTCCTCCTGAACCCTTATTGGCTTCTCCATGCTCTTGGCAAAACCCCAAATATCAGCCACGCTGCGACGACAGGTTTAGAGAGCGCCGGAAAGAAACGGCTGAATCCCACGGTGCCCGAACTTTTCGAACTTACGGCATAAGAGGAAAAAAGGAGTCATTAATGGAAATTACCCAAATGTTCAGCCTTCAGGGCAAGACAGCTATCGTGACGGGCTCAGCAAGGGGATTGGGAGCGGAGATTGCGCTTGGGTTTGTCCAATGCGGCGCTTCCCTCGTGTTAGCGGATCTGGATATGCCCGAAGAGACCGCAAAGAGGGTGGAAGAACTGGATGGGCGTTGTATTGCTCTTAAGACTGATATATCTGATGAAAAGCAGGTAAAGGATTTGATTAAAAGGGCTATTTCAGAATATGGAAAAGTGGATATACTCATCAATAATGCCGGGATCTCTCAGTTGAGCTACACCCCTACCGAAGAGTTGTCCACAGAAGAGTGGGACAAGGTTATTGGGATAAATCTGAGAGGGACCTTCCTCTGCTGCAAGTATGTGGGAAAGGCCATGATTGAAGCCGGCGGCGGTAGAATCGTAAACGTTGCTACAACAGCCGGCATAACCGGCGTTCCCCGAGCCCCAGCCTATTCGGCTTCGAAGGCCGGAGTGATCCTCTTGACAAAAAGCCTGGCCATTGAATGGGCCAGATATGACATCCGGGTTAACGCCATTGCTCCTCATTATCTTGAAACGGAGTTGACGGAAGGGTTAAGGGCCTCTGAAAGAGTTTATGGCGGCCTGGTCAAACAGATCCCCCTGAGAAGGTTCGGGAAAACGTCCGAGCTTATGGGAACAGTATTGCTACTCTCTTCCGAGGCATCAAGCTACATAACTGGAGCGGTGATTGCAGTGGACGGCGGATATCTGGCGCAATAGGTTGAGGAGAACTTACATGACAACACTCACGGGCGATCAAAAGATGATGCTCGAAGCTGTCAGGAAATTTATGCTAAAGGAAATAGCCCCTCACAGCCTGGAAATGGATGAAACTCAGGTTTTTAAGCTGGAGCTGAAGCAAAAATTCAGAGAGCTCGGTCTCTATTCAGCAATTGTCCCCATAAAATATGGGGGGATGGGGCTGGACTTAACCAGCTTTTGCCTTGTCATCGAGGAAATTTCTAAGGTTGATGCCGCCATCGGGGTTATCATCCAGGACCATGGCACCGGCCTGCGACCCATCCTGCTCTGCGATGATGAGGACCTCAAAAAAGATATTTTTTCCAGGGTGGCCAAGGATGGAATTTCAATCGGATTTGCTATCACAGAGCCTCAGGCCGGATCCGATACCGCATCCATCACCACCCGGGCTGTTCGAAATGGAGAAAACTACACCCTTAGCGGACGTAAAACATTCATAACAAACGCGGGTATCTCAGACTATTACGTTGTCTTTGCACTCACCGATCAACAAGCGCGTCACAGGGGGATGAGCGCCTTTTTGGTTCATGGTGACTCCCCAGGGTTGGAAATCGGAAAGCAAGAAAACAAACTGGGACTGAGAGCCTCTCCAACGGCAGATCTCATCCTGGAAGACGTTGTTGTTCCTGAAAAATACAGGATCGGTGAGGAAAACAAGGGATTTTTGCTGTTGATGAAAACACTGGATGCATCACGGCCAACGATTGCGGCACAGGGATTGGGAATTGCTGAAGCCGCGTTGGAATATGCCATCAGGTATGCGGGTGAGCGAGCCCAATTTGGAAAACCCATTATCGATTTCCAGGGACTTGAGTTTTTGATAGCTGATATGGCGACTCAGATTGAAGCGGCAAGGGCCCTTCTTTATAAGGCCACCCGGCTCTATGATGAAGGTTTTGAAAACGTAACGCCTTACTCGGCAATGACCAAATTATTCTGTACGGACGTGGCCATGCGCGTAACCACGGATGCAGTCCAGATTTTGGGGGGATATGGTTGCATGAAAGACCACCCTGTGGAAAGAATGATGCGAGATGCCAAAGTGACACAGATATATGAGGGAACAAATCAAATACAACTCATCGTTATTGGAAGATCAATTAAAAGGAAAGGGTACCCGCTTCACTCGGGAGCGGAAATATGAAAGCAAGGAAATACGATGAATTCCTGGGACTGACCTTTGGACAGATGATGGATAAGCTGGCTGAAGACGTCCCCAATAAAGAAGCACTGGTCTTTAAGGACCAAAGGATTACTTACACCCAGTTCAGAGCGTCCATTCGGAAGATGGGTATGGCCCTTAAAAAGCTGGGGATGAAGAAAGGGGATCGCGTTGGTGTTCTCTTTCCAAACTGTCCGGAATTCTTCTACGTAAAACAGGGAATACTTTACGTGGGTGGCGTATTTATATCTCTTTCCACCCGGTATCGGAAGTTTGAAATCACCTATATGATGAAACATGCGGGTGCCAGGTTTATGTTCTGTGTGGACGCGTACATGGGGGCCAATTTTGTCGATCTCTTGGAGGGCATCCGATCCCAACTCCCGGAGATGGAGACCATTATCATCAAAGGGAACATTATCCCTGATTGGGCCGAAGGGTTTGAGGAAGTTTTCGAACTCGGTCAAGAGATTGATGAAGAAGAACTCATGGCCGACCCTCCTCAACCAAATGAAGTATGCTCTATCCTCTATACCTCGGGAAGCACGGGGACCCCAAAGGGGGTCATGCACACGCACCACTCCATTATGTGGGACTCAACACGGGTTTGCGAGCGACTCCGCATTGGATCGGATGATGTCTATCTAATGATGCTCCCCTGCTCTCATATTTTTGCTTCTTTTGTGCTTTATACAAATGCTGTTATGGGACGTTCAAAAATTGTGATTATGGAAAATTTCGAAGCAGGAGAAGCCTTGAGACTTCAGGAATCTGAAAAGGTATCGGTCCTCTATGGCGTGCCCACTATGTTTACATTTATGCTGACCCATCCAGATTTCGAGAAATTTGATCTTACATCTAACCGCACAGGATACATGTCAGGGGCCTCATGTCCGGTTGAGCTGGTCCGCGCGGTCATTCAGAAGATGCACTGCAACATCAGTGCGGCATATGGAATGAGTGAGGCCGATTGTATAACAATCACCGAATACGGGGATGATGAATTCATCAAATCGGAGACCGCTGGAAGGCCTATCAGGGGGTTAGACCTGAAAATCGTTGATAAAGACCGGATTCAGGTGGATGTCGGCCAGGTGGGAGAAATCGCCGTTCGAGGGGAGAACCTCTTCGTTGGATATTACAAGCAGAAAGAGCTCACAAAAACATCTCTTGACTCAGAGGGGTTTTTCTATACGGGTGATCTGGGGAAACTGGATGAAAATGGCCGTTTGATTGTGGCCGGTCGCAAGAAGGAAATGATTATCCGGGGCGGATTCAACTCATATCCGGCAGAGGTTGAGGAGCATATCGCCTTGCTGGAGGGGGTTCAGCACGTTGCCGTTGTTGGTGTGCCGGACCAGGAACTGGGTGAAAAAATTTGTGCCTGCATTGTGCCCGTGCCTGGGCAAGAAGTGCATCCGGAGGAAATTATCCAATTCTGCAAAGGGAGCTTGGCCAATTTTAAAGTGCCCGATTTTGTAGAGATCATGGAATCATTTCCCATGACTACCACTGAGAAAATCCAGAAATACAAAATCAAGGAATTAATGGCGGAAAAATACGGGAATGAATAACCAGTTGTATGAGAACATTTTTGATCACACCTCCCTGATCTGGGTGGATTAAACCTCCTTTTCATCCGGGTCAGGTTCTTTATAAACCGGCAAGTTTTCTTCCGGCACATCCTTCAATTT
>JADHXI010000136.1 GCA_016783065.1 Desulfobacteraceae bacterium
GCCACGATTTTCTTACCTGAACCGGCACTCTGGCAAACCCGTACCCGGGCAGATCCACCAAATAGAGCGATTCGCCAAAGCTGAAGAAATTGATAGACTGGGTTCTCCCAGGGGTAGAGCTTGTTCTCGCCAGCTTCTTTCTGTTTACAAGGGAGTTGATGAGGGAGGATTTGCCCACATTGGATCTGCCTGCAAAGGCGACCTCCGGCCTGTCCGGGGCCGGGTACTGGCCCTCCTTGAAGGCGCTTGTGAGAAATTCGGCATCCATCTTATCTCCCCGACCGATAAAGGGCGCGGTTGTTTAACGGGTGTGCAGAAACTTTTCGATCCTGTCCAGCCCCTTCCTCTACTTCTTTTTTACTAACCCGTCAACATTTGAAAAAGATCTTCAGACAACTTTTCAGTTCGAGAAGTATGCTATCAGTTGATCCACATGAAGGACACCATCAAATTTAAGTTTCGAATTGTCTCCTTTTTTGAGCACCCCTTTCTCTCCATGAGGATCCCCTAGGGAGGTGACGATAATATCAGCGTCGCTCAGGTCTTCCCGCTCCGTGTAGACATTGGTGGTGGCCACCACATAGAGGCCCGCCGCTTTGGCCGCCAGCACCCCGTTTCTGGAATCCTCAATCACAAGGCACTGTTGCGGCTCAAGCCCGGTCCTTTCAAGGGCTAATAAATATATCTCGGGATCGGGCTTTTTCTTGCTCACCACATCTCCTGCAAGAACAAATTCAAATTCGATGTCACGCAGCATTCCCCTGGCGATGGCATTGGCTGATCTTTCGTTGGCAGTGGTGCAAATCCCGAGTCTGACCCCCTTATCTATCGCTTCCTTCATTAACCTCTTGACGCCAGCTCTCAACGGGAGCTTGCCAGTCTCTATCAGGGAGATAAATATCTCGGTCTTCCTCTTATGGAGATCTTTTATGAAATCATACTCCTCATCCTTGGCCAGATCCCGGAACAGACTCTCCTCATGAAAATAGTGCCGCATCCTCTCCTTGCCCCCGGAGACCCGAAGGAGTTCATGATATCTGTCCACATCCCACTGAAATTCATACCCGAATTCTTTGAAGGTCTCATTAAAGGCGACCCGGTGACCATCTTTTTCTGTGTCAATGATGACCCCGTCCTGATCAAAAAAAATCGCTTTCAGTTCTCCCATCTTTGATTCCTCCTGAAGCCCAGTTTATCTCAATGGAATTTCTTCTATAAATCCGTTACGATGCCTTCCCGGCACAACCCAGCAAATCAATCCAATATGTAATTCTCCCTTTAATGGCTTCCTTGACGGCGACATCAATCTTGCCTGGATTGTATTCATCCCGGTGGGATGCAATGTATTCGTACGCGGTATCAATAAGGGAATGTTTCAAATCGGTTGAGACGTTGAACTTCGACCCGCCTAAAGAAACCAGCCTTTTTACCACATCAGGTTGTAGACCTGTACCACCATGGATGACCAGGGGTGTTCTTGGCTGTTTTCCGTTGATGATCTCTGCGATCCTTTGCAGCCTGCTAAAGTCGAGTTTCGGATTTTTTGTTTTGTAAACACCGTGCGCTGTTCCGATAGCCGGAGCAAAAATGTCTACTCCTGTTTCAGTGATGAACTCCAAGGCCCGTTCCGGATCACATAGGGCTGCCTCGTCTTCAGCAACCTTGACCTGATCCTCAACCCCTGCCACCGTGCCCAGTTCGCCTTCCACCGATATGTCCCCGATCGCGTGGCAGTAATCGCACACCTTTTTGGTCTGTCTTATGTTTTCTTTGAAATCCTGTTTGGACGCGTCGATCATAATATTGGTGTATCCTGCGTCAGCACAGGTGTTACAGTATTCCACATCATTACAATGATCGAGATGAAGACAGACCGGGATGGGAGTTGATTCCGCCAGGGTCCTGTAAATGGCGGCGATCACTTTGGGCCTTAGGAATTTCGAAGGCGTCACCGATGTCTGAATGATCAGAGGGGCCTTTCTTTCGGTGGCCGCCTCTACAACGGCCTCCAACTGAATGAGATTGGTCACATTGAATGCACCCACCGCATACCTTTCCTTTGTTGCTCTTAAGAGCATCTCTTTTGCATTCACTAACGGCATTGTTCCCTCCCAATTTTGTGATATTTTTCAATAGGTCAAGCAATTATCCGCGTGACAACAAATTAGCCTCAATTCATTTGGGAAAATATTTAAAAATCCATTACAGCTTCCGATTATAGGGTTCTGAACAATAATTCTGGTTTCACTCGAGACTTCTCAATATGTCCTGTATTGGTTAGACCGGAGAGCAGGAGCGCAGAACGGTAGCCGAAATTGTTGGCTCCCTGAATGTCTGCTTCCAGGAGATCTCCTATCATCAGTACACAACTGTGGTCAATGGTTCTGCCAAGCTTCTTTTCAAGCCGAAGGTGATTGTGCATAAAAATAGGTGAATACGGTTTGCCTAGATATGTAGGCTCCAAAGAGACCCCGTAAGCTTTCAAGATACTTCGCATAAATCTTGCGACCCCTCCTGCCCCTATGTGAATTCTCCCAGCGGTTTTGGGGTAGTATTCATCTGGATTCGGTACAATCAGCAAGTTGTCCGGATTTCCAATAAAATAGTTTACCACGCTATTGATCACAGATTCCCAGTCGTAGTTGTCTTCACCGACAATAACACCCGTACAAACAGGCAGATTTTCGACCTTTCGGGTTATCACAAGCCCGGCCTTTTCACCGAAACACGGGTCGCCAAAGTCTCCCATCACGAAAAAGACCTTGTCCCGAAGACGACGTTTCTGAACGAAATCCGCCAAACCATCGCCACTTGAAACAATTTCTTCAGGCAAAATTTCGAGCCCGCATTTTTGCAGGGATAGAGACTTCTCTTCAACTGAGTGATTTGCATCATTGGTTAGAAATGAGATCAGGACCTGTTTCCGCCTTAGATTGGTCAGTAGTTCTGCACTTCCAGCCATTGGGCGGTTTTCAACCAACAAGACACCGTCAATATCGAAAACGAGCGCTTCCAGTTCATCCAGGTGGGCTTCAAGCCATTCATGCAATGAACTATAGACTTTTATTTGAAGAGAAAAAGAAGATATCATAGCACATAGGAAATCAATCAAACGTAAAATTGTTTATAGATTATCTCGCTGCCTGAGTCAACATCAAGGGGATATAATTGGGCCTCAGTGATACAGATAGGCCAATCACTGAGCCTACATTACGCGGGGCGGGCGGCCCAAAGAATGCCGCTGGTGGAAACTCAACTTCCAATAGCTATAAGGTGGTAGGGTTTTTCAATATATGTCTTTACCCTCTTGAGAAAACGGCCCCCATCCGCACCGTCAACGATCCGGTGATCAAAAGTCAGACTCAGAACCATTCTCTGGCCCACCTTAATCTCTCCGTTCTCCACCACCGGCTTTTCTACGATCTTTCCCACACCCAGAATACCGGTCTCGGGTGGATTGAGGATGGGGGTAAAGGCCTCCACATCCAAAAAACCCAGGCTGGTCAATGTAAAGGTCCCGCCCTGGAGGTCGCCCGGTACCAGCTTTTTGGACCTCACCTTGCTTGCCAGCTCATCCATCTCCTTTTGTATGGCGAGTAGATCTTTTTCGTTTGCATTCCGAACTACGGGAACCACCAGTCCTCCTGGGGCGTCCATGGCTACTCCGAGGTTCACGGACTCCCACAACCAGATTCCATCACCCACAACACTCGAATTCATCTGGGGGTGCTCTTCAAGGACCCGGGCCAAAATCTTCACCAGAATAGCATTATATGAAACCCTGATACGCTCGTCTTCAGGGCCTTCACCAAGGACTTTCCGGAAACGGACCAGCTCAGCCGCATCTACTTCCATGGTGATGGTGAGCTGAGCGGACTGCTGCAGGCTCTCATGCATCCGCTCAAAGATCACCTGTCTGACCCCCCGGATCGGTACCACCTCTTTCACTTCCTTAAAAGCTGCTCCCACGGGTTTATCAGCTACGGCTTTCCCCCTCGCTTTCTCTTCAGCGGCCCGCTCCACATCTTCCTTCATGATACGGTCACCGGGTCCCGTGCCTTTCATTTTGTCTATTTCGATGCCATGATCTTCTGCCATCTTTCTGGCCACGGGCGATATCCTCACCTTGCCGTCCACGCCCTCCTCAGCTGCCCGCATGACATCTTTTTCCACAATACGGCCGCCAGGTCCTGTGCCCTCGATGGTGGAGAGATCGACCCCTTTCTTTTCCGCAAGCTTCCTCGCCCTTCCGGAAATCTTGACCTTGCCGGTATCAACGGCCTCCTTTTTGCCTAACCTTTTCCGAATGTCGGAAACATCTACACCTTTCTTTTCTTCCTTGTCCCCGGCGAGAAATTCGTCCAGATCAATCTCTTCGCCTTGGGCTCCCACGATCCCGATGGTAGAAAATATCTGGGTCTTTTCCCCGTCAGGAACGATTATCTTTAAGAGGACCCCATCGACCGGTGACTCAACCTCGAAGACGACCTTCTCCGTCTCCACTTCACAAATAGGCTCTCCCTGTTTGACGGTATCCCCTTCAGCCTTCAGCCATTTTACAACTCTTCCTTCCGTGATATCCTGCCCTGCCTGGGGCATCATGATCTTTGTTGCCATGGTATACGCTCATCCTCGTAAGATTATTTGGAGTCAAAAAGCATTCAAAGCCACGGACCTATGTGATTTTGATGACTGCTTCAGCAATATCTTCAACAGTGGGTACACACACCTTTTCCAGCTCAAGGTTGTATGGGACGGGAGTGTCCAGCCCGCAAACACGCGAGACAGGGCCATCCAGATCGTCATAGGCGTTCTCCATAATCATGGCAGCAATATCACCCCCAATACCACCCCGCTTACACGCCTCATGAACGATAATGACCCGACCCGTCTTTCTTGCAGATTCCAGGATGGTCTCTTCATCCAAGGGCTTAAGCGTCCTCAGATCAACGACTTCGACACTGATGCCCTCTTTCTCCAGGAGTTCTGCCGCTTCGAGACACTTGAGTGTCATGTACGAATAGGTCACCAGGGTCACATCTTCACCCTCTCTTTTGACATCAGCCTCTCCCATAGGAACAACATACTCCTCTTCGGGAACCTCGCCCTTAGTCATGTATAGCAACTTGTGCTCTATAAATATTGTCGGCGCGTCATCCCGGATGGCAGACAGTAACAGGCCATAAGCATCGTAAGGGGTAGAGGGCATTACAAGCTTGAGGCCCGGAATATGATAAAACAGGGCTTCAAGGCTCTGAGAGTGCTGGGCGGCAAGGCCATTGCCCGCCCCACCCTGTGTCCTTAAAACCATGGGAACCTGCCCCTGACCTCCGGACATAAATTTGTACTTTGCAGCCTGATTGACGAGGGCGTCCATGGGAAGGGTGGTGAAATCAACAAACAGGATCTCCACTATGGGCCGTGTGCCGACAAGCGCCGCCCCCACGGCCGCGTTGGTAAACGTTGCTTCTGCCAAAGGTGTGTCGATCACCCGCTCGGGACCGAATTCCTTGATCAGTCCCTCGGTTACTTTATATGATCCTCCACGCTCGCCAATGTTTTCTCCCATAATAAAAACCGATGGGTCCCTTCGCATTTCTTCGAAAAGGGCCCGGTTCAAAGCCTCCCGATACATCATTTCAGCCATTGCATTACTCCTTGTTTGGTGGGGATTTATCAATAATTGGGGATACTATCCAGGAATTCATCTACCGACGGTTGAGGGCTGTCCTTGGCGAACTCAATCGCCTCCTCCAACTCCGATTCCACGTGAGCTTCTATTTCTTGTATCTTCTTTTTGCCTTTGATTTTGCTGCGGAGAATATCAAGCGGATCCCTGGCTTTCCATTCGGCAAGGACTTCTTGGTCCATATAAAGCCCCGGGTCATTGATGTGGTGTCCGCCGTGACGGTAGGTCTTGGCCTCAATGAGCGTTGGGCCTTCCCCATTGAGCGCCCTTTCAGCAGCACTCTTGGTGGCAAGATAGACTTCTACTGCGTCATTTCCATCAACGCAGACTCCCGGCATTCCGTAGGCAGGGCCTTTGCAGGCCAGATCACAATTCCCGAAGGAGCACTCCACCGGCGTGGAGACAGCATAATGGTTGTTTTCCAGCATGTATATGACCGGCAGTTCAAAGGCTGCCGCAAAATTCAATGACTCGCCGAAAACCCCCTGATTCGCAGCACCATCACTGAAAAAAACCAAAACAACCTGTTTGCTTTTCTTGACCTTGATTCCCATGGCAGCGCCGGTGCCGATGGGGATCCCTGCGCCAACAATTCCATTGGCCCCGAGGTTGTTATCTTCCTTGCTGGAAATGTGCATGGAACCGCCCCGCCCTTTACAATATCCGGTGGCCCTCCCCATAATCTCTGAAACCATCAGCTTCAGATCAGCACCCTTGCTGATGCAGTGCCCGTGTCCACGATGGGTGCTTACAATAAAGTCTTCGGGCCGTATGGCCGCACAGGCGCCTGCCGCAATGGCCTCCTCACCTAAATAGGGATGAAGATAGCCCCGTATAAACCCCTGGCGATAAAGATCCATGCACTTGAGCTCAAACTGACGCGTCGCATAGGCACTGCGATACATCTTTAGGAGAATTTTCTCACTAACACCCGGCGAGGAAACTTTTCCTTTTGCGGCATTTTTTTTCGGTGACTTCTTGGTCATATTTTCTCCTCCTCACTGATATTGATTCGGGCACATCAAACTCAAGCCATGTACCTTCACAACCGGGACGGGGTAGAGATCACTGAGCTTCGCGCGCCACCACATGGAAGAACAGAGCCTAATACCGCGCCCGTTCATAGCCATCAACGTCAAAATATCATCTTTAGTATAATATTACAATGTTATCTTATTGGTCAAGAAAAAACTTTTTTTGAGGCTCGCAAGGACTGTTCCAGTTACTTTTTTGTCAAAACCCAACCGGCCTTCTCTTTTGTCCATTCATCTTGAGAATCAGTGTCATTCTCTAAAGCAGTCGTGAGGGAGGCAAGCCTTCCCAATGATCGATAGTTTTAAGTTGACAATCTCCCAATATGGTAATATCACACACTTACACACAGAAGTACTAAATAGGATCAGGGAAAGACATGATGAAGGTCGGATCGTGCTCCTGGACCATAAGGTAGGTGATAAAAATGGTTATTGATCAACACTCAAAAATACCCCTTTATTATCAATTGAAAGACGACATTAAAAAAAAGATATTGAAGGGAGATTTCCAGGAAGGGGATCTTCTCCCGTCAGAGCGAGAGTTCAGCGAACGATACGACATTTCATCCACGACCATACGGCGTGCTCTGAATGACCTCGTTCATGAAAATTTCCTCGAAAGAAAGGCAGGTAAGGGCACATTCGTGCGAAGGGGAAAGGTGAAGCGAGACCTGAGGAAAGTCCTTGGTTTTACCCAAAACATGAAGGAGATGGGGCTCGTTCCTTCCACACAGGTCTTAAGCAAAAAATCGGTTTTGGCTAACGCTTTCGCAAGGGAGAGGCTGGGCCTAAAAAGGGGGACGAGAATTGTCAGGCTTAACCGGCTGCGCCTGGCCAATGATATCCCCATGATGCTCGAAACCAGGTATATTAGAACAGACCTCTGCCCCGGGATACAGAAACAGGAACTCTCTTCTTCCCTGTGGAAAGTGTTTGAAAATGTATATGGCTGCAAGCCGTACAGGCATTCTCAAAACCTAAGAATTACAACAATTTCGGGTAATGCAGCCTCCTTGCTCGGCCTTGGAGAGGACTCGCTGGTTTTTCTCATCAAAGGGGTTACCTACCTGGAAGATGGTCAGGCAATTGAATGTGAGGAGTCCCTATATCGAAGTGACAAATACGACCTGGCCTTTGAAGCCATTATCGATTAGGGTAGCATTCTTCGGTATCTCCCCTTCCTTTCAGGGCCTTCCATCCGCGTCAACTCTCTTCCATACATCTAACCCAGGACCGTGACTCCACCCGACAGGGTGGCCTAACTCGTGTCTGAACGAAAACCCCGAAATATAGTTTTCCAATTTTGCTTAGAGATTTCCAACTCGCTGAGATTGTTTCTTTTTATTAACTTAAAACTTAAAACCTAAAACTTAAAACCGTGCCTGAACGGGGTTTTCGTTCAGGCACTAACTCGTCTTCTGATATATCTCCATGACGACGTTGTCCGGGCCCTTGAAATAGGTGATTTTAGGGCCATTTTCTCTGGCAACCATGGGCGGCGCATTAAACTCAAAACCGAATGCCCTTATCCTTTCGTATTCCTTGTCAACATCGTCGACCAAGAATGCCAAATGAATGAGACCGGGTTCATCTTGCCTTGTGTGTCCGTCATGCTTTTTTGCATCATCATTCTTATAGTCTAATAATTCAATCCGCACCCTGTTCTTCTTGACAACACACACGTCAATATCTGCGTTTTCAACACCGACAATCTGGCTGATTTTTTCGCCTTTGTTGTGAGTTCGGTATTCTTCCTCCATACCCATTACTTCGGTGTAAAACCACACAGATTTCTCAAGGTCCTTTACGCCTATTCCAACATGTAGAAGGTCTTTTACCATAGTTCATTCTCCTCTGAAGGGTTGTAAAGATTCTTTAGGGAGTCATTCTCATAAAGTGGTTTTGTCGCTGAACCAGATCCCACTGGACTCCGCTCCTCATTATTATTATAAACTGTCTAAAACCATATGTTCAAGGCTTTGGAAATAAATTTTCCGTTTCTCCGGCGGTTTTAATCTGGATGTGGGCACTGATTACCTTGGCAACATGAGGATATCACTTTGCAATAGCAGGTCTTTTTCCCAAAACCCCAGGGTTTTTCCATGACGTCGGGTTATCACTAATCCGGAGCATTTACAACAATTTCTTGTGTATAGCGTTTTTTTTATTTTTGGGAGAAATTGTCCCTTGACAATCTAATAACAATATAATATTGTTACATTCTAAAATTCAGGGTTATTGTGGAGAACAAAATCTGAAAGATGATATTCTGGATTTTGTTTCGATATGGGGCCCGGCCCGCGGGTCGGGCGGGTCTGTTTACTGTTCTTAAACCTTATAACGCAAAAAAGGAGGGTACGTGATGGACTTAACTCGTCGTGAGGTACTGAAAAAACTCGGTCTCGGAGGAATGGTCTTGGTGGGCGGTACCATTGTAAAATCGCCTCTGACCAGGAGTCAACTGGCCCATGCATCGGATGACCAGAAATGGAAACAGTTTTCCGGTTCAAAAATCGTGTTCATGTCTGAGGATACGCCACCTACCGCAGCCATCAAGTCCAAGGTGAAAAATTTCACGGATCTCACAGGTATTGACATCGAGATCATTCAAGAGCATCTGGACATCGTTTCTGAAAAGGTGGGCATCGACGTGAGGGGTAAAAAAGGGGCTTACGCCTGTTTCTATTCCCAGGACAAGCCCATAGGCGCCCCCTTTTACAAACATGCCTCTGACCTGCGTGCTTTCGAGAAAGACCCGAGCATGCCAAAGGTCCCGGGCGGCGTGGGGGACGATGTGTGGTTGAACCGTTTTCTGGACATTACCGGCCGCTTCTTCGGCGATCCAAAGATCGCAGCCTATCCCTATGACAATGCCGTGGCTGTCATGATGTACCGGAAAGACCTGTTCGAAAAATACTCCCCCAATTTTGAAACCGAATATGGAAAACCTTTGGTGTACACCAGAGACACCACGTGGAAAGATGTACTGGATATCTGCAAATTCTTCAAAAAAGCCAACTTCCCGGACGTCAAGTATGGTCTTGCTCTCCAGGGACGTGAAGGGTGGGCCGGCCAGCTGGACTACCAGCGGGTCTCCTACGCCAACGGCATGTGGCTGGAATGGGATTTTGATGACTATTTCGGCAGCAACCAGCCGGGGTCCTGCAAATGGGGGGACGCGCAGTCCATCATGACCATGGGCAATTATAAGGAACTCATGAAATATTCCCACCCCGACTCCCTCACCAACGACTGGTCGGGCGCCAACACCGCCTACATTACAGGACTTGCAGCCATGCAACCTCAGTACGGAGAATTCGCCGCCGTGGTGGAAGATCCGAGACAGTCCAAGGCCGCGGGTGGACGAACGGCCTATGCCCTCTGCCCCAAGGGGGATCCCTCATGGATCGTGGGCAACGGCAAGGCGGTGAACGGCACCAACTGCGGTATCGGCGGTATCGCCATTAACCGCTGGGCGAAGCCGGAACTGCAGAAGGCAGCTTATCTCTTCGCCCTCTGGTCCACGTCCCATGATACACAGTATATGGTCCTGAAGGATGTGGGCGGCACTCCCACCCGGAAATCGGTCTTTGACATGCCAGACGTTAAAAAGGCCTTTGACCGGAACACCGCTCCCATGAAAAAACTGCCCAAACCGTTGGAGATGGAAAAAGGGGTCATGGTGGATGAAGTTCCCCTGATGCCCAACGCCCTTACCTACGGCCCCATCCTGGAGGGTATCTGGAAGCCCATGTTTGTGGTGGGACCCAAGGTGGTGAAGTTCAACGAGTACATCCAGATCCAGACATCGGAAATCCATAAATGTGTCAGCGGCCTCAAGTCTGCGGAAGAGGCGTGTATGGACATTAAGAAGAAGACTGATCGTCTCTATCGCGTGTAAACTCCTTTTCCGGCCTGGCCTGGGGGTTCATTCCCGGCCAGGCCTTTCCCAACCCGAAAAAAATGAACAAAAGAGAGATTGATTATCATGGCCCATCCGAAAGAACAGACAATGAGCCCTCCTTCCCCCGTGTACCAGGGAGGCGGCCAGAATAAAGGATTATTTAGCAAAATTAAGGGGCTTCTCCCTTTTCATCTCTGGCTCATGCTGCCGACCATCATCGTATTGGCGGTCATTACCATCTATCCCTTCATCTGGATGGTGGTCATGAGTTTTAAAGAGACCGCCATGGACCCCGGAGAAAAAGATATATGGATCGGTCTTTACAACTATGCACGACTCCTGGATGATGAACCATTCCTGAATGGGGTCAAACTGCTTATCTGGTACTTTATCCTCTGCCTGTCCATCGAGATGATCGTGGGAACAAGCGTCGCCATGCTCATCAACAATGTGAAATTTGAAAATACCCTCATCGTCATCTTCGTCATGCCGATGATGGTGGCCCCCATCGTGGTGGGATACCTCTT
>JADHXI010000137.1 GCA_016783065.1 Desulfobacteraceae bacterium
AAATCACATCATGTTTGCACATGATTTATGCCATAGCCAGATCGAATATTTAAGGAATTCTATCGATTTTAATAGAAAAGACAGAGCGAAGCGATACCACAAATCGTCAATATTCAATCGTCAATATTCAATTTGGTTCTCTCCGAGCCGTAGGCTTTACGAGCCGGAGGCCGGCTTTGCCGGGTTAGGCCCTTAGCTTGTTTGAGTTTGGAACTATACGTAGTGTCTGCCATTCTGTCGAGTCTTTTTTGTAAGTTTTCAAGAAACTCGACCACCACTCCAGAACTTCCTGGTTATCTCACCCGAACTTATTGAGACGTTATTAGAAGTTACCACAACGGTAACAGTTCACCTATTTTTGACAGGATCAACAGGATGAACATGATTTTTTTCTTATCTTGTTGATCTCTCAGTTCAAATCCTTGATCTTGCGTTTCACATCAACCTTGCTTTCTCCAAAATTCAGAATCAGCCCTACTGGCTTTCCAGTCGCAACGAGGTAATTCACTCATTGAACTTCATGAGCCTTTATGATTCGTCTCACTGACTTAAGTTCAAGGATGACTGTATCATCAACAATAATATCAACTACAAAGTCACCTACAATTTGATTCTCATAGTAGACTGTAATGAGTTTTTGTGCCTCTGCATTTAGCATTGCTTTTTGTAATTCTATAAGCATACACCTCTCATAGACACTCTCAAGAAATCCAAATCCCATTTTGTTGTAAACACCATAAGCACATCCAATGATTTTCTCCGTTAGTTCTCCATATTCCATTGCTCTACCTCCCTCAGGTTGTGATAAATTTTTTGATCAACTGGATCTTACATGAGCTTCTTCTTAGAATCATGACTATCCTGTTATCCTGTTCATCCTGTCAAATGCTTTATTCCCCGGTGGACTATCACCCACAACATTGGTCGAAATTCTGAACTTTGTGACTTTTTAGGAGTCCATCATCCTCAAATGACAAAATAAAAGTTTTTTTCTTGACAAACAATTTAACTGGCAGTAGATAATTTACCGTTAGTACGATAGATGGTCCTGTTCTCGGCTCAGAAGCCGTGAGACTTTTGGACCAGTTAAAGGACATTCGTTTAGAATAGATAAAAAGATGTATGCAGGCAGTAATCATAAAAGAATAATTCAGGAAAGAAAAAAGCGGGAAAAGGGCTTGAGGATTGAGAGTATTTTGGAAGCTGCAAAAAAAGTTTTCTTCTCTAGAGGTTATCTCAAGGCGACAATGGATGAGATTGCTCTGGAAGCAGAAATCAGCAAGCCGACCATTTATCAATATTTCAAGACAAAGGACGACCTCTATTTTTCCTTGATGCTCCCGGTGGTTGAAGACATTGGAATACAGATGGAGAAGGTTGAAAAAAAACTGGTTGATGGAAAATACGGGTCAGGGGCCCACCTCATTAAGGATTTCATCGGGGCATCTTACCACAGTTACAAAACAGCTCCGGATGTCTTCAGAATTGTTCAGCTTTTCCAACAGACTGGCTTGGTTTGGGAACTGAATGAAAAAACCCGTTCAGCCCTAAACGAGAGGGGTGGTTACAATTTCCAGGTGGGAAGGCGAATCATGGAAACGGCGATCAAACAGGGCCTGATCAAGAAAGTAAGGATTTATGAGTTGGTGGACGTTATTTGGGGCCTTTTTGTGGGAATTGTCCAATTGGAGGACATCAAATCGCGAGGTAAACAGGCGAATAAGCACTTGAAATCAACACTTAAACTGGCAGAAACAATGATTGTGGATGCCATTACCATTGGGGAGAGATGAAATGGATTTCGAGACCATTCTTTATGAAAAAGGGGAGAGAATCGCGACCATAACTTTAAACCGCCCTGAGAAGTTCAACACCATCAAGCCCCCCATGCCGGAGGAGATAGAAAAGGCCCTGGAAATGGCCAATTTTGATGAGGATGTGCGGGTTGTCATCCTGAAGGGCGCCGGAAAGGCCTTTTGTGCGGGCTTTGACTTCTCAGAAGATCTGGAACACTTCGAAGATTGGGGAGGGCAGGCCGGGAGCCAGGCATGGGATCCGGGAAGAGACATGATGATGGTGACCAATCCTTTCAAGGCCCCCGTGCCCAAGTTTATGAGCATCTGGCGCAGTCCCAAGCCTGTCATAGCCAGGGTCCACGGCTGGTGCGTAGGCGGAGGCTCTGATATGGCCCTTTTGTCCGATGTGATCATTGCCTCGGACGATGCCAGATTTGGCACACCCTATTCCAGGGTTTGGGGGTGTTACCTGACGGGCCTCTGGTTCTACCGGTTGGGGCTAACAAGGACAAAGCTCCTTGCGCTTACCGGGGATTCAATCGACGGCAAAGAGGCCGAGAGAATAGGGCTTATCAACAAGGCGGTCCCCGTTGAAAAACTTGAAGAAGAGGTGCAGTACTGGGCCCGGAAGATGGCCCGATGCCCCACTAGCCAGCTCGCGGCAATGAAACTCGTGGTGAACCAGGCATACGAGAACATGGGACTTCAAAGTACCCAAACCCTGGGCACCATTCTGGATGGGTACATGCGGAACACTCCGGAGGGTCTGAATTTTGTCAAGACCGCAAAAGAAAAAGGGGTTGGCGCGGCCATAGCTGAACGCGACGGCCCCTTTGGTGATTACAGCCAGGGGCCTCCCTCCCTGAAACCCCACGGTGTTCCCTGATCATGACCGTTCACGGATTCAAAAATCAACCGCGGTGAGGAGTGAGAGATGCTGCTAGAGGGTAAAGTGGTTTTGATAACAGGGGCGGCCCGTGGTATCGGCAGGGCTACCGCGTTCATCCTGGCACAGGAAGGGGCGGCCGTGGGTGTTGTGGATGTCTTGCCTGAGGTTGAAACCACGGCCAGGGAGATTGAAAAGAGCGGCAGATCTTCCGTGGCGGGGATAGCCGATATATCTGACCCCGGGCAAGTGCACGATGCGGTTCAGGGGATTGTATCTGAGTTGGGAGACATCAATATACTGGTCAACAATGCGGGCATTGTAAAAAATATCTCTTCCTTGACCAAGATGACCCATGAGGCCTGGGAGAGAGAAATATCTGTAAATCTTTCAGGTGCCTTCAATATGATCAAGGAAGTCATCGGCCCCATGATTGAAAAAAAATGGGGAAGGATTATCAACATCTCCTCAATCGGGGCAACCGGGGGGCTTCACCACCAGGTGGGTTATGCGGCCAGTAAGGCAGGTCTTCTCGGTCTGACCAAAACCGTCACGCTGGAGCATGCCAGAGACGGGATAACCTGCAACGTTATCCTCCCGGGACTCATCGGAACGGAGCTGGTCCACCAGATGCCTGAGGAGATAAAAGAGGCGGCCCTGCCATTAATACCAACCCGCAGGATAGGTCAGATGGAGGAAGTGGGGCATCTGGTCTCATTTCTGGCCTCGGAAAAGGCGGGGTACATCAATGGCTCTGAGATCCCTGTCGACGGGGGCATGAGGCTGAATGTGAGTACCCTGGGGAGCCGAAAGGAAATCAGAGAGATGAGGGGACCTGTTTCCAGAAAGGGTTGACCGCTTTTGTGAGGATCTCAAATGAGCGAACACACGACACGATCAGGAATATCACTAAAGCAGGCGTATACACCGGAGGATTTGCAAGGTCTTGATTATGGCAAGGATCTCAATAACCCCGGTTCTTACCCTTATACAAGAGGTCGGCGTTCAGGGGCCGGTGTGGGATGGATTCAACGGGAGCTCTCCGGTGAA
Source organism: Desulfobacteraceae bacterium (assembly GCA_016783065.1). GTDB lineage: Bacteria > Desulfobacterota > DSM-4660 > Desulfatiglandales > Desulfatiglandaceae > JABMQV01. Next base: position 3,733 of record JADHXI010000137.1, read on the forward strand.
GGCGAGCCTTCACGGTCAAATGAGCAGCTCAAGTATCTGATTGAAAAAGGGCAGATGGGTATCGATGTCATTGGTGACAGCCCCACCATGGCCTGCCTTGATCCGGATCATCCCTTTGCGGCCAACGCCATTGGAACCCAAGGGGTTTCCCTGTGCTGTCTTCAGGACTACAGGGAACTTTATAAAGATCTGCCATTATCATCCATTTCCGTGTCAAATTCCATACCGCCGGCATTTGCCATCGCCGGCCTGTACCTCGTTGCAAAAGAGAACAATATACCCCCTGAGAAGCTGAGGGGATCAGTGGTTCAGGCCCCTTTTTACTGTGAGGACTGTGGGTATTCCATGCATATGCCATTTCCCCTCAGACTGAGATTGACCACCGATTCCATAGAGTTTTGCAGCAGGGAAATGCCCAGGTTCCACTCCTTTCTTGAGGATACCTACTATATCAGCGAGGCAGGGCTGGACGTGGTTGAGGAAATGGCGCTGGGGTTTATCGAAATGAGGCATGTCATTCGAGCGTTACTCGCCCGAGGGCTGGACATTGACACCTTTGCGCCGAGAATCGCAATCCTTTTAAACTGCAGTATGGATTTTTTTGAGGAGATCGCCAAGATCAGAGCCACCAGGAGGCTCTTTGCAAAAATGATGAAGGAGGATTTTGGTGCAAAGGATCCCCGCTCATTGGCGGTGGTGATCGCCTCTCACACGTCAGGGTTATCCCTCACCGCACAGCAGCCCGTTAACAATATCGTGAGAGGTACTGTTCAGACACTTGCGCTGGTACTGAGCGGGGTTCAGGCCCTGGAAATCTCCGCCTTTGATGAGGCCTACAGGACCCCCAGCCCCGAATCTCACCTCATCGGCCTCAGAACCCAACAGGTCATTGATCTCGAAACAAACGTGATCAAGGTGGCGGACCCCCTGGGGGGGGCCTATTTTGTAGAGTCTCTGACGGATCAAGTGGAAAAGCGAATCTGGGATAAGGTCATGGAGATCGAAGGCCTGGGCGATCCGGCAGAGCTTTCGGACAAGGGGTGGTTTAAGAAATTTTTTGATAATGCCATGGAAAGATATGCCAGAGAGATAAAGGATGGGGACACAAAGAAGGTGGGGCTCAACATCCATCAGATTCCTGAACACGAGGACACTCTGTTAAAAGAGGTGGCGGAAGGAAAGATCGAACCCTGTTGGGATCGCATACAAAAGATCAAGGAATTCAAAGAAAAAAGGGATCAGGACCAGATCAAAGAGGTTCTTGACCAGGTCCATGAGAAGACAAAGAGTGAAGGTGAAAATGTGATGTTTCCCATCCTGAAGGCCACCGAGGCCGGCGCGACTATGGGGGAGATTGCCGGAATGATGCGTTTGGCATATGGTTTTCCATACGATCCCCATGGCGTGATTGAACGCCTTGGGAATTTTGCAACTTATTGAAATTGTATGTATTTATTAAGGTTTGGCAATCTTGCCTCACACATGGAATAATGGAATGATGTAATAATGGAATGATGTAAATTCGTCTTCTACCGAATGAATGAGATCGGAATTTCTCATTTCTCTCATGGTTTGCAACTTGGTTTTCCCAATAAACCATTCCGTCAATTCCCCAAAACCCATTATTCCATCGTTCCAACATTCCAATTGGGGGCGAAGCCCCTAAGTTCATCCCCTGCGTGAAAGGGAATTTGATGGATAAGATCAGGGTGTTAATCGGCATATTGGGCATGGATCAACATGAGGTGGGCGCAATCGCGGTTTCAAGGATGTTTAGAGACGCGGGAATGGAGGTCATCTATGCCGGAAGATTCAATCTGCCGGCCATGATCCTTCAAATGACCTTGGAGGAAGGGGTTGACGTGATTGGATTCAGCTGCCATTCATGGGAATACCTCTATTACGTTCCGGAATTGCTTGGGCTCTTAAAAGAAAAGAATCTTTCAGTTCCGGTAATCGTGGGAGGTTCGGTTATTACGCCGAGTGACGCTGACGTCTTGACCAAGAAAGGCGTGGCAGCGGCCTTTGGACCAAGCGCCGAACCAGACGAGATTATCGAGACCGTAAAAAGGATAGCCGGATGACAATGGAGAAGGTTCTGGAGATCAAGGACCAACTCCCGCTCCTGAAAAAGGTGATCTATTGGGACCCTCAAGGTCTGTGGGAGTATGATGATCCGGATCTCTTGTCCATAACGGAAGTCATGGAGATGGGACGTGAGTACTGTCAGGAGACCCCCGGTCTCTTTGACGACCGTGTGGACCACGGAAACGGTGACGATATCGCCGTCCTTTTTTACACCTCAGGGACAACGGGCCTTCCCAAAGGTGCTATGCTTTTGAAGCATGGATCAGAAAGCTAATGTTCGTAGACCTGGCATTACCGACATTCAATCCCAAAGGGCTATTATGAGAAAATTCACCACCATCATTCTTTTCGTCCTTGTTATCCCTTTTCTGTTTGCGGTGGATCTCTTAGCCGATCAAAGAGGTATCAAGGTAAAAGCCCGAGCTGTAGATGGCTCCACAAAGGAACTACAGCTTTATTCCGGGTACTATGCTTTGGTGATAGGATGCGGTGATTACCGAAGGGGCTGGCCTAAGTTACCAAATCCGGTCAAAGACGCTGACCTGGTTATCGAGGCGGTATTTGAAGACCTCGAACTCAAACAAACGCTTTTCAAGGAGCTGGGCTTGCTCTGCCAGCCGGGGTCCATTTTGGCCACCAACAGTTCCTCATTGAGCATCTCCCGCATCGCTTCGGCCAGCAATCGGCCGGAGCAGGTCATCGGCCTCCATTTCTTTTACCCCGTCCCGGTCTCTCCTGCGGTGGAGGTCGTGCCCTGTCTCTCGACCTCAGAAAAGACCACTGACATGGCCCTCAGTTTTCTCAAAAAATTGGGCAAGGAAGCCCTGGTGACCAAGGATTTCCCCGGCTTCCTGATCAATCGCCTGTTGCCGATTTTTGCAAATGAGGCCTTCAACCTCCTCCATGAGGGCATGGCCACGGCAGAAGACATCGACAAGGCCTGTAAGCTCATGCTCGGACACCCCATCGGCCCCCTTGAACTGGCTGACCGGTTGGGTCTGGACACGACGCTCTCAGTACTGACCTACCTGCACCGGGAGTTGGGTGAGAGATATCGCCCCAGCCCGCTTTTGAAACAACTGGTTAATGCCGGTCATTTTGGTAAGAAAAGCGGAAAAGGCGTCTATGATTACCAATCCGATAAAGGGAGTTAAGGGCCTGCGCAACTCTTTCAGGGAGAGCCTCCGTTTTCCTTGACTCACAAGGGCAATTTGCCTACACTCCTCCAACAAAAAGGGACTTTTCTCATCATGTCACCACTCAAAGCACAGCGGTTTAGTGAGACCCTCTGTTATGGATAGAATCACTCGGTTTTTTAAGCGTGATCCAGAAAGAAGAGAATACAGAAAAGAGTTCTTGGCAGCTCTGAACATTCAGGCAAGGGCCCTGCAAAGGCCCTTCGGATTTATAGCAATTGTGGCCTGGATCAATTTTGCCTTCAATATTGATCCCAAACTGCATCCGGAATTCCCAGAATTATTTTATTTCAGGATAGCGCTTAGTGTAGCCGGGACCTTTGTTTTTATTTTTTCATTTTTTGAAAACCTCAGGGGAAAAGGGCTGGGGTTACTCTATATTCTCGTTGCATTTTCATTTCTGTCATGTTCGTTTTTTACGGGGAGGATAGCTGATGATGCAGGATATGTATCGGGACTGCAACTCCTGATAATTATCATTGTTGCAGCCCCTTTTTCGCTCAGGACCCTCTTGATTTTCTACGTCATGTCGATCCTTTTGTTCTTCACCGCAGTACAAATTTATCAGCCAGTCCTGAACACTGATGCGGGGAACTATTCAATGAATAATCTGGTGCTCTCCTATGCAATGGGTTTTTTGCTTGCATGGATTTTGGATCGCTACAGATTTACCATGTTTATCAACCAGTTCAGGCTAAACAAGGCCAAAGATGCCGCTGAAACGGGTGCCCGGGAAAAAAATGTGTTCCTGACGAAAATAAGCCATGAGATTAGCGCACCCATGAATGTGATAATGGATTTATCCAGTAAGGCAAAACAACAGGAATCCATTATGGCTAACCACGCCGAATCTACAGATGTGGTGGTAAAATCCTTGGATGAAATTGCCAATGTCACAACGGGATTGGTCAAGACCATGCAGCAGGTGGCTGCCATGGCGCAGGAAGCGTCAGGGTTTGCAAACGCCTGCCAGACAGACCTGGTGCGCATGAAAGAAGTTATGAATCATATGGGAAAAGCCTCAAAGACCATATTCGGCAGATTAGAGGCAATCAGAGAAAAGACAGAGAATATTACAAACGTCGTAACCACCATTTCCAAGGTGGCTGACCAGACAAACCTCCTTTCCCTGAATGCTGCCATAGAAGCCGAGAACGCGGGCGAGTATGGGCGTGGCTTTAATGTGGTAGCGCGGGAGATTCGGAGACTAGCAGACCAGACCGCTATTGCCACCGTGGACATTGATCAGATGGTTCACGAGATGCACGCTGCCGTATCCGGCGGTGTGGTGGAAATGGACAAGTTTATAATCGCGGTCAAGCAAAGCGCCGAGGATGTTGATCTCATAGGAACCCAGATAACCCGTATCATTGAACATGTACGGGCCCTCTCACCGAGCTTTAAGAATGTCAATGAGGCCATGCAGCTTCAATCCGGAAAGGCTCAGGAGATCAGCACCGCCATGGTTACCCTAAATAGAGAAATACAGCAGATCACCGAGGCGTTAAGTGATACCTATCTTTCCATAAACCAGCTTCATGACGCGGAAAGACGCTTGCAGGATGAGGTCTCTCGGTTCAAGGAAAGCGGCAATGGAGACCCTGTGATCCCCATAGAAAATGAAAATCACGCGTCCTAGAGCGGGGGGCATCCTGAAACAAAATTGCTTCAATTTGCAGGCGTTTGTCCGCCGCTAAGGGTATCTAACATGAATAGCGCAAGATTCTTCATATCTGTTACCCTGGGGCTGTTCATACTTCTCCCTGTCAACACTACCCGGACTTTTTCACGCTCAAAAGAGCTGACGCTGGCAATAGGCCTGGCACTGCCGCCCTATAATATTTCAGAAACCAGTTCAGGGATTGAGTTTGATATTGTGAAAGAGGCGCTAAAGATGAAGGGCTACACCATCAAACCAAAATACGTGCCCCAGGCACGACGCAACCGGGAACTCATCAATCGTGAAGTGGACGGCGTGTTAACCATTAATCCGGACTCCGGCGTCAAGGCTTTCTATTCTGATGAGCATATTGTTTATCAAAATGTCGTCGTGAGCTTAAAGAAAAATAAATTTGCAATAGAAGACATCGAGGATCTAAATGACAAGAGCGTGGTTGCATTTCAACAGGCAACCACGTATCTCGGCAAGGATTTCGCTGACATGGCCAAGGCCAACAAAAGATACAAGGAGATCGCCGATCAGAAGATCCAAATTAATTTACTTTACGGTGGGCGAGTGGACACCATCGTGTTAGACAAGAATATTTTCCACTACCTTCGGAAGCGCGGCGATAGGGTTGATACCACGCAACCCACCAACATTCACCGCATATTTGCTCCAACCCATTACAGGGTCGCGTTCCTCGACAAAAAGGTCAGAGACGATTTCAACGAGGGATTAAGACAACTGCACAGGACCGGTCGCTACGAAGCCATTATCAAGAAGTATCTGCCTGAATAGCTCAATCAAACGAAGAACTGGCGAAAAGAGACTTATTTCTCCTTGCTCAAAAATGGACTGAGTGCGCGAAGACCGTATTTGTCCACCTTCCTGTAAAACGTTGCTCTGCCCATCCCCAGTTCCTTTGCCGCTACAGCCAAATTGCCCTGGGTGACGTTAAGGGCATGGAGCATCGCTCTTTTTTCAACCGTCTTCATGGGAACTATTTTCAAAGCCAAATCTATCCCTTTTTTGGGTCTGTCGGTCTCTTCTGCAGAGGCACTGTCAATTATTTCTTGCGGTAAGTTTGAAAGCTGTAGTCTTTGACTTTCGGACATGACAACGCCTCTGTAAATCACGTTTTCCAGTTCCCGGACATTTCCCGGCCAGCCATAGCTCATGAGGGCTTCCATAACACGATGGTCCATACCCTCGATATGTTTCCCAGTCTCTTCTCTGTACTTTTCGAGAAAATGGTGTACGAGGGCCGGGAGGTCATCTTTTCTATCCCGCAACGGAGGGATTTTTATAGGGTAGACCACCAACCGGTAATAAAGGTCTTCCCTGAAGTTCCCCGATTCAACCTCCCTCTCCAGCACCTTATTCGTGGCCGAAATAATTCGGATATCGACCTTTATCTCCTTACGCCCTCCTACTCGTTCAAAGCTCTTGTTCTGAAGAAACCGCAGCAGCTTTATCTGGAGGGCAGGAGACATCTCTCCCACCTCATCTAGGAAAAGGGTGCCGCCCTGGGCCATCTCAACCTTTCCCACCTGGGATTGGGTAGCACCGGTAAAAGCGCCTTTTTCGTGGCCAAACAACTCACTTTCCTGGAGATTTTCCGGAATAGCACCGCAATTAACGGCTTCGAAGGGTCCATGTCTTCGAAGACCGTGATAGTGAATGGCCCGGGCAACCAATTCCTTGCCGGTTCCGCTTTCTCCCTGGATGAATATGTTAATGCTGTTATCGAGGACCTTTTCAATTTGCTTAAAGACACTCTCCATGGCAGGCCCCTTGCCTACGATGTTATCGAATGAGTAAGTGCGGGTTAATTGTTTACGGAGTTGGTTGATCTCTTTGGCCATGGAATACCTTTCCACCGCCTTTTTTAGTGAAGAACGCAGCCGATTCCGGTCAACAGGTTTAGGAATATAATCATAGGCCCCTTGCCTCATTGCCTCAACCGCAACTTCCAGGGAGTCCCTCGCCGTCACCATAATTACGGGCAGTTCCGGATCGATCATTTGGATTCTCTTGAGGACCTCAATTCCATCAAGACCCGGCATCAGAATGTCAAGACAGATAGTATCAGGGCCTTTATCAAGGGCTTCCAAACATTGTTCTCCATCCTCAAAAGCCTTGACTTTATACCCGTATGTTTCAGCCCAATGGGAAATAAGCCTTCTGGTGGTAGGCTCATCATCAACTATGAATATCAGAGAATTTTCCATCTATTTCCACTCCACCCAAGTTCCAGCCGGATTCGGACAAATTTCCACCATTTTTAATCCTAATATTGATGATCTCGTAAAAAGTAAAAGCCAATTAAATAATTGAAATAATTACAAATAACGGCATTTTTTGCTTGCTTTTTGCTTTACATTTTGGTATAAGAAAAGCCAGCTGTTAACCAAAATGTGGGTGAAAAGCA
>JADHXI010000138.1 GCA_016783065.1 Desulfobacteraceae bacterium
CCCGCGATACAGGCGACCCGGCCCACGGTCTGCCTGGCCCTTGCCATTTCCGTCCGGTCGAACCACCAGAGGGTCTTTGCCTTCGGGACGTCGGAAATAATATCGAGCCGCTGGTTGTAGCCGCCCTCGGCAAAAAGCATAGGGACCAGGCCCTCGTTGACAAGACCGATGATGAGTTTGCGGAGGGTCGGCCAGTAGAAGGCTTGGAACATCTCGTCGGACAAAAAGCCGTCAGCCCCCTTATGGAGTGGGATGAAGGGCATGATATGGCCGCTGGCCCGGCAGCCAGCCACCCCGCATTTAACCATGATGGGCGTCAGCCGCTCACAGGCCTCCTTCAGTTCATCCGGATACCGGAATATATCCAGCATGACCCCTGTTGTTCCCCGGAGGCTGTCGCCAATCACATCGAAGGGGGCCTTTGTGAAACCGCCCGAAAAGGACGGAAAACCCTTTCCCATGATGTGCCCGTTGATCTCCCTTACCACTGCTCGCCACCTGAGTGCCTCTTCTCCGGCCTGCCCTAAGGTTTTCAGGGCAACCTGCATGGCCTCGGTTCCAAAGGGCATCACCGCGGGCGGGATCAGAGGGATTTCATGAACCGGGGGAAGAAGAGGGATGTTTTCCAGCGGTTTCAGGGAACCGAAGATACGGGGGAAGTAGACGTTCAGGAAGAAACCCGTGGGATCGTCGATCAGAGCCTGGTACTCTTCCGCCTTCATGTACTCGTCCTCCACGAACTGGTACTCCCGTTCCTTGGCTAGGCCGTGCCCCGGCCACTGATAGAGTTTCAAATCCAGAGTATCAAGCACTTTGCCAGGGACGATATTTACGGGGCCGTTATAGGCATCCGGCATAAAGTCTCGGTGGTAAGTCTCCCAGGTCTCTTTGAGGGTCTTGTAGTCATACATGGCGTCATACATGGCGATCCCGGCGTACTCGATTGGGAAAAATCCCGCTGAAGGGCACACCGGAATCCGGCTTGGTGTCTTTCTGAGTTGAATTGCATCCTTGATCAGGGTGACCCGCTCCTGGTAGGCCGCCTCCGAATCAGCATCGGCAAAGGGGATGCCTTTTCCCGAAAGCCAGATGTCGAATCGCTCCTCCTGCTTCCCATCCGCGTCTGCTGAGATCTCCAGAAATCGCTCCTTCATGCTATTCACCTCCTATCCACTGCTCAACGAGCCTGACACCGGCCAAAGCATCCGGACCATAGGCATCGGCACCGGTATAGTCTTTTACCTGTTCAGTGACCTGAGCACCGCCGATCATGATCCGAACCTTTTCCCGAAGCCCGGCATCTTCAATGGCCCTGACCGTCTTCTTCATGGAATCGAAGGCGAGGGTCAACAATCCGCTCATGCCCACAACCCCGGGTCGAAACTCCCGGATGGCCTCCACGAAACTTTCCGGCGGCTGATCGATACCGATATCCCGCACCTCGAAGCCGTTGACCTCAAGAAGAAAGATAACAATATTCTTGCCGATATCATGGATATCCCCCCTTACCGTTCCCATCAGGACCCTGCCCCTACCAGCTTCGGTCTTCCCCTCCTTGATCAGGGGCTTGATTGTCTCGGATATCTGCTTCAACATCACACCTGCCATGATGAGATGGGGAAGGAAGTACTCCCCTTGCTCAAAGCGCTTTCCTACGGTCTCCATGGCCTTTGAGCAGGCTTCAAGAATGTTCACGGGGTCGGTCCCCTCATCCAGCAATTGTTTGGACTTTTGCAACGCTTCTGCTTCCTGCATTTCCACCAGGGCATGGATCAATGATTCCGTCATGAGTGATCTCCTTTTCCAGCGTTCATTTAAACACCCTAAAAATGATTAGCGGCTATACGGTTCAAAAAATCGCTCCTGTCCAACTTGTTCTTGAATATCTCTATTCCATTGATGCCCTGGCCCATCACATGATGAAAGGCACCAGGGGCCTGCCCGCCATTGCAAGCTTAGCCAAGCGGATTGAATGTTATATAATAAACTTGATAATTCTTATAAAAGAGATCAATTCCTAAAATGTTAGTTTACGTGTCATATCTAATTGCCTGATGTTATTCATATTTTGTCAAGGTTAGGTTTGGTATCATTGAAAATATTGGCCGTCTGAAAAACGTTGATTATCCTTTTTTCTTTTTCAAATCTTCGATGATAATACCGGCAGCAATTCTAGCTCCTATACCCGGAGGCAGCCCGCACTTCTCAAAGCCTTTGTCGCTGATGAAGGCGGGGTAGCCTTCAATAATATCTGCTGTATCGTAATATCGGCCAAAGATGACATTTTGATGGATTTCTTTACACTTAGTGGTCCCCAATGCCTGTTCAAAGCGTTGAATAAACTTCCTGCATTTCCCGTATAACCACGCATTGGCTGCAAAATCCAGGAGGTCATCTTTACCAAAATAGAGTGCAAGGGCTGTCATCCCCCCTGAGATCGCTCCACAGGTCTCACCGGTAAGGGCAATACCAGGAAAAGGGGAAAGCGCTGTGATAACCTTAATATCGCCAAATCCAAATTCCTCCATGATCGCCAAAGCAGAGCTCTTGGCGCAGCTCTGGCTTACCTGTTCATATTCCTCGGCCCTCATCTGAACCCGGTCCAGGATTTGTTTTTTCTGGCTGATCACTTGATCAGGATCAAGTTTTTTTCTGGGGATCCCATGTTGTGATAGCTTCTTCAACCTGGCCTCAATGGCCGGTCTGTCTTCAGGCCCTTTGGCCAATTCCTTGACCTTGATCTTCAGAGTCCCATAATCCGGAGATGCTTTCTCTGTCACGGTTCCCTCCTCAAATTATGATGTTGTATGTAGAAACACAATGGAAAGACTACATAATAATCAAAGTGTGTTATTTTATGGGTTGGAATCCTCGCAAGCGGTCTCTTGATATTGAAGATTGCTTGCCAAATGGTTGACCCGTATTCCAGCTGATTTCATTTCAGTATTCTAACACAACACTAAAGCTTTTTGGCCTTTTATTTTTGCACAATGATAGCAGTAGTTAAAACCTCAGCATTAACGTCACGAATCAGGCGCGGCCTTAAGGCTGTCGCCTGAATTCGATTGTGTACGCCCGGCATGTCCAAGATCCCGAGCTTGCAGCGGGGGGCGTTTCTGTGAGAGACCATCTGAAGCTTGTCCGCCTCGGGCGGGCTTGCCTGCCTCAGGCAAGGAAGCCTAAGTGCAAAGCTATGAGCCAAGCCTGCCCCGGACTTTATCAGGGGGACAGAAACAGCATACAAGGCCAAGTCTCCGGGTGAGTTAGTAGGGTAGGGTAGGGTAAGATAAGGTCTCAACATTAGAGGAATCTTATATCCCCTTTTTCAATAGGTAAGTTAACAGAAGATTTTACCCCTATATTTTCAATGTCAATTTAATATACTAATCAAGATGTGACACCATTTTCGCTGAGCTTGCCGAAGGAGGCCCGTATGCGGAGTAGTGGGGGGTATGGGAGAACCCCTCGGCTAACCGATTTCATAGTGTGTGAAATGTTGCAATGCAAGACCTGACCCCATTCATTTCGATTCAAAGTGCCAAAGGGATCGGAGAAAGTTATTGTTCCCCGTGCTGGCGGGAAAGGATGCCCACGATCAAGCATCTGCAAGCAATGCAAGGTGGTGACATTTTCGTACGCAGAAGATCTGACCCTTTTTCGATATACGTTATACTGAAAATGACAACATGGACGAGCTTATTGAAACGATGCAAGGAAAAATACAAGGCGATCTTGTAGTCGAGACGAAGGAACCTCTTTTCTTTGGCAGCGAATCGCCTTACCGCGGTCTAAGGTGTTTTCATGGCGTCTTTCACTATCCTCCCTCCCTTCATCACCAGGACAACTCGCTCGAGGCCATGCTCGAACAATGAGATGTCTTCCAAAGGATTTCCGTCTACTGCTATCAGGTCAGCCCATTTTCCCGGCTCGATGGTGCCGAGTCGGTCAGAGATGCCGATCAACTCAGCATTGGTGCGCGTGGTGGAAATAATGGCCTCCATTGGGGTCATCACCTCGGCCTTTAAGGCCAGCTCCCTCCCCTTGAGATGTTGAAAAGGGCCTATAATGTCTGATCCGGACCCGATCTTCACACCTGCCTGATAGGCAAGCTCTAGGGCCTCATGACCCTTTAAAAGGACTATTTCAAGCTTTTCAAGCGTGTAAATATCTAGTATTTTCCGTGCTTCTTTGGCCAGTACGTCGTAAGTGCTTAAGGTGGGAACATAGTAGGCGTCCTTCTCGTACATCATCTTGGCCGTCTCAGCGTCCATGAGGTTGCCGTGTTCAATGCTCCGTACCCCGGCTGCCAGGCAATTTTGAATTGCCCGAGGACTATAGGCATGGGCCATAACATAGGTCCCAGCTGCCTCAGCCGTCTCAACAGCAGCCCTTATTTCCTCTACCGTGAACTTCCATTGGCCTGGTTTGGCCTTGTCTGACTCCACATGAGAGGCAACCTCTCCATCTGCGAAGATCTTGACCTGATCAGCGCCACGCCCGAGCGCTCTACGAGCAGACTTGCGCACCTCATCTTGCCCATCACAGATCTCTGGAAAAACTCCAATGCTGTTGCGGGGCATGGGTCCTACTCGGCCGATGCGACTACTGTTGGTGTCACCACTCGTTTGCGTTAAGGGGCTGACACTGAGCCACAAGCGGGGACCACGGATAAGTCCTTGGTCAATGGCCACCTTAAATCCAAAATCCAGTCCTGCGGCGTCACGCAGCGTGGTGAATCCCAGATCTATATCGGTTTCCAGATTGATAGTGGCCCGGTGGACATACACAGCTGGAGGAAGGGCGGCAGTTTCCCTTGAGGCGAGTTCAACATTGCCGGGATGCACATGTGCATCGATTAGCCCCGGCATTAAGGTCTTACCTTTTAGATCAATCACCCTGCCTTTCGGGACTTTTATCCCTTTTGCATCGGGAATCACCTCTCTGATTGTTCCATATAAAACGACGACTGTCGAATCTGGTGCGGGTTCGCCTCCGTTTCCATCGATCAGAAATGCATTTCTAAGGATTATTGTGCCGGACATATTTTTTGACCTCTTATCAAGAGTTGAAAGATTGTAAGAAAATAAAAGATTGGATCTGAAGCTTGATCAGCAAAATGCCTAACGCTCTTTCTCAATCTTTGGATTGAGTTCTTCTCTGAGCCAGTCCGCAAAGATATTGATCCCCACCACCAGCAGGACCAGGGCGGCACCTGGAAAGACCACGAGCCACCACATGCCAGCATAGACATAATCTTTCCCAATGGAGATCATCATGCCCAGGGATGGTTCGGTCATAGGGACGCCAACGCCCAGGAAGCTCAGGGTTGCCTCCAGCATGATAACCACGGCCAGATCCACGGCCATGATCACGAAGATGGGAGGGAGCGCATTGGGCATAAGGTGTTTCAGGATCAGCCTGCTATCCCGGGCCCCAGTGGCCTTTGCCGCCATGATGTAAGCCTCCTCTTTGACCTCGAGTACGCTGCCGCGCATGGTTCTGGCATACCGAACCCAGTCCGCGATACAAATGGCGATGATGACCACCATTACCCCGCGTTGCTTAAATAGCCCTAGCATGAGAAATGCCATCAGCGTGGTGGAGAAGGAGAAGAAGATGTCGGCCATTCGCATTGTCACCGAATCGATAATCCCGCCATAATAACCTGCCAGCACACCCATGATGATGCCGAAGGTTCCGGCAACAAGAACCACGCCGAATCCCACGATCAGTGAAGTTCTACATCCGTAAAGGATAGTGCTGAAGATGCACCGGCCCTGATCATCGGTTCCCAGGATAAAGGGTAGCTGCCCTTCTTCCATCCAGATAGGGGGCTTTAAGAATGCATCCAGGCTTACCTTTGTCAGGTCATAGGGATTCTGGGGCGCAATCCACGGTGCAAGAATGGCGGCCAGGATGAAGACCAGGAGAATAAAGCTTCCCGCAAGGGCGGAGGGATCATGGGAAAAGTTATGGACAATTTTTGATTTGAAAAATCGTTTAGTCATATCGAATCTTGGGGTTCAAATAGGCGTAGAGAATATCCACGATGATATTGAGGCTTAGAATGATGAGTGCAGCCAGCATGATGTAGGTGACGATCACTGGCTGATCAGATTCATATATGGATGTCAGCAAGAGATTCCCCGTTCCTGGCCACTGAAAGATCGTTTCCGTAACAAGGGCAAAGGCAATGAGCTCCCCGAATTGAAGGCCCGTCATGGTGATCACCGGTATCAAGACGTTTCTCAGGGCATGCTTGAAGATCACCTTTCTGGGCGGAAGCCCCTTGGACCAAGCCGTCTTGATATACTCTTTAGTCAACACCTCACGCATGCCCGCCCTTGTCAGACGCAACAGCACCGCAAGCTGGTACATTCCCAGTGTGAAAGCCGGAAGGATTAGATGCGTGATCCCGCTCCAGGTCAAAAAACCGGTGCGCCAGAAACCGATCATGCGCGTTTCTCCACGGCCAAACGGGGGAAGAATCCCCAGATATACGCAGAAGACCATGATGAGCAAAATCCCTATGAGAAAAGTGGGAATGGAGATACCAAAAAGCGAACCTGCCATGACCAATCGATTTCTCATGGCATAGGGTTGGAGGGATACAAGGACACCCAGCCCTACACCCACAATAAATGAGATGATAATGGCCGATGTGGCGAGTTCAATGCTCGCGGGAAGACGCTCCAGTATAAGATTAAAGGCCGGAACGCGGGTCACGAAAGACTTCCCGAAATTGCCCTGGGCGGCATTGGCGAGAAAGCGTGTATATTGTATGTAAAAGGGCTTGTCGAGACCAAAGGCCTTTCTCACCATCTCCTGCTCTTGAAACGTGGCATACCGGCCCGCCAGTGTGTGGACGGGATCTCCTGCGTAGCGGAAGATGATGAAACAAATAAAGGAGACGGCCAGAAGAACAACAATACCCTGCATCAACCTTCGCGTAATGTATGTGACCATAGGCGGTAAAAGGGAAGGCCGGAGATATATCCTCCGGCCCTCATTTCCTTGTTAGTTGTTACTATTTAGATATCTCCTTTAAAACGATCCATCGATCAGGACGGGGTTGAAATTTAATCCCTTTCCCCTTCTGGATCGCATAGATATCCTGCTGGTAGTGTAAGGGTATCCATGCAATTTTATCCACCATGGCCATCTTGTTAAGATCCTGCAGAACCTTGCGACGCTTGCCTTGATCAACGATGCTGCCAGTGGATTCGAGAAGGGCGTCTATGCTGGGATCGCTGAATACAGCGTTCCACTCTCCGAGGCCCTTTTCCTTATCCTGAGTATGGATCAGCTTGAAATAGCTACGGCCCATATCATAGGTACCGTCGAACCATCCGAAAAGGTAGAATTTGTGCCTTCCCTCTGAGACTTCTGGGAAAAAGATGGATTTGGGCTTCACGTCCAGCTTTGCCCGAATGCCCACCTTGGCCAGGTACTTCACCACGGCCTCGGCAATTTTCTCGTCCTGTACATATCTGTCGTTGGGGCCGGCCAAGGTAATGTCGAACCCATTTTCATACCCTGCTTCCCTTAGGAGCTCTTTGGCCCTCTCCGGATTGTACGGGAGGCGACTAATGTCTGGATTATACCCGATGGTGGGGGGATCTGGAATCTGTGCTGCAGGTGCGGCATGGCCCCTCATGATCTTCTCTATAATCTCATCTTCATTGATGGCCATATACATGGCCTTGCGAACGCGAATGTCTGCCGTGGGGCTTCCCGGCTCATTGCCCAGTGCCATAAAGATGGCCCTTCGGGCGGGACGAGCGACCACCTCGAGCTTTGGATTCTTGACCACTTTTTCATATAATTCCACAGGAATCCCGGATACGAGATCAGACTGCCCGGAGACGAGGGCGGCAAAGCGGGTTGAAGGCTCGGTAATGGCCCTTAACTCCACGTTGTCTATGGATGGGGCTCCTTCCCAGTAGTCTTTATTAGCAACCATTCTGAGGTACGACCCCTTTACCCATTCAACAAACTTGTAGGCACCGGTTCCGATAGGCTTGACCCCTACTTCTGCTTCGTCTCTGGCCTCTGTTGACTCCTTATCCATCATATAAACCTGATGGAGATTATTGGCGAACCAGGGAATAGGTTGCTTGGTTTTGATGACCACTGTGTAATCATCGATGATGTCGATTGATGCAATGCTTTTCCCGGTGTTGATAAACTCCGATACCTCGGGGTTGGAGAGTCGCTCAAAGCTAAATTTTACATCCTTAGCCGTAAAGGGATTGCCATTGTGAAATTTGACCCCTTTTCTCAGATAAAACTTCCATGTCAAAAGATCGGGATGCTCGTATCGCTCGGCCAGCGCCGGGACTATCTTTCCCTCTGAGCCCTTACGCTGTAAAAGACCGTCAAAGAAGTTTGACATCACTGAGAGATTCGCATCTGCATTGGAACCATTAGGGTGCATCGTTCTAGGTGGAGTGTCCACGGTAACCGCAATGGATGAGGCCCCAATTGCTTGCCCTGTCAAACTAAGCAGGGTTCCTATGAAGATACCCATGAGCAATAATGTAGAGATTCTTTTCATTTTTCTCCCCTCCTTTTTTATTTAATGGTTTCTTTATGAGTTTGTTATGGATCATCACCTCCTTTCATACCAAGTTGTTTCAGGCCTGTGTCACCCTACATCAATGAGCATCTCCTTGAATCTTACCAGTGAACAGAGATATTGCTGAAAACTAAAGGCCTTTTAAAAAAGTAGATCAGATCAATATAAAAGTCAATATAAATAGCAAGCTATATAGTGATCGCTTCCAATTTTCTTTAACGCTGGTTCACTTCGATCGCATCCCTCCATTCTATAAGCACAGCGAGGATGAAAATAGCAGCCTGTTGGTGGATTAATAGGGCTCGGCACATCGCCTTTGAGAATGGCCTTTTTCTTAACTGCTTTCGGATCCGGCACTGGAATGGCCGTCAGCAAGGCCTGGGTATAAGGGTGTTTAGGATCATTGTACAGATCTCGGTAGGAGGCCATCTCCACAATTTTCCCCAGATACATTACGGCAACGCGATCGCAGATATATTCGACCACTGCCAGGTCATGGGCAATAATGATATAAGAAAGTTGAAACTCTTCCTGCAGGTCAATAAGGAGATTAATAACCTGGGCCTGGATTGAAACATCCAGGGCCGAAACAGGTTCATCACCGATGATGAGCTGGGGGTTCAGGGCCAAGGCCCGGGCAATCCCGATCCTCTGTCTTTGGCCACCGCTGAATTCATGGGGGTACCGTCTGCCCTGTTCAGGGGTAAGCCCTACCTTTTCAAGAAGATATGCGATCCGATCCTTTCTCTCGGAGCCCTTATAAACCCCGTGGATCTCCATGGGATCCCCAATGATCTGATTCACGGTCATGCGAGGATTCAGAGAAGAATAGGGGTCTTGGAAGATTATCTGCATTTCTCGTTTAAGAGAGCGTAGCTGGGATTTGGTCATATGCAGTAAGCTCATCTCTTGAAAGGTGACGGTTCCGCCTGTGGGTTCGATCAGCCGCAAGATGGCGAGACCTGTCGTGGTCTTGCCACATCCGCTTTCACCTACTAATCCGATGGTCTCACCCTTCCCAAGCGTGAATGAGACTCCATCTACGGCATACACATAACCTACAGTTCGGGATAAAAGGCCTTTCTTGATAGGAAAATGGACCTTTAGATTATCTACACTTAAAAGCTCTTCCACTTAAAAGCTCCTTCTTTAATGACCGGAATGGAGCCAGCACCGGACACGATGTGCTTTGCCTATGTCAACCAGTTCAGGCACACTTCCCTGACACATAGCCATGGATTCCGGGCATCGAGGGTAAAAGCTAC
The DNA here is from genome assembly GCA_016783065.1 of Desulfobacteraceae bacterium. GTDB lineage: Bacteria > Desulfobacterota > DSM-4660 > Desulfatiglandales > Desulfatiglandaceae > JABMQV01. The sequence continues at coordinate 9,844 of JADHXI010000138.1, forward strand.
ATCCAGGCGACAATTCATAAAGACTCGGAACGATGCCCGAGATCTCTTGAAGTCGCTGCCGACCGTATCGTGACCTCTCCTGGAGTTTTGGAATGGATTTAAGAAGCCCTCGGGTATAGGGATGTTTTGGTTCCTCAAAAATGGTAATGGTTTGTCCCTCCTCAACTACCTTGCCTGCATACATCACCACAACGCGCTGGGCAATTTCTGCAATCACCCCAAGATCGTGGGTGATCAGCATAATTGCCGCATCGAAGTCCTCTTTTAGTTGCACCATGAGATCAAGTATCTGGGCCTGAATGGTGACATCCAAAGCGGTTGAGGGTTCGTCGGCAATGAGTATTTCCGGATTACACGAAAGCGCCATGGCAATAATGGCCCTCTGGCACATACCCCCTGAGAGCTGATGTGGGTATTCATGCACCCTCTTCTCGGGAGACGGAATTTGGACTGCCCTGAGCATCTCAACAGCTCGTTCCCAACTCTCGCGTTTGGAGCAGTTCTCATGAAGGATAAACATCTCCGAGATCTGGTCTCCTATGGTAAAAACGGGGTTAAGGGATATCATGGGTTCCTGAAAGATCATGGAGATCCGCTTGCCTCGAATATCTCTCATCTGCTTCATGGTGAGATCGAGGAGTTTCACGCCATCGAAAAGGATCTTTCCGTTGACGATTCTTCCGGGTGGCTCGGGGATAAGCCGCATGATAGACAGTGCGGTAACGCTCTTCCCGCAGCCTGACTCCCCAACTAGCCCAAGGGTCTCTCCCTTGTCCAGGTGAATGGAGATATCGTCCACCGCCTTGGCAACTCCCTCAAATGTGAAGAAATATGTTTTGAGTTCTTTGACTTCAAGAAGATGAGCTTGATGGTCCATGCTCGATCCTGAGAATGGTGATATTCCGCCGGTTTTTGCCTGTTCCGTCATCAGATCAAAATTTCATTTCCCCTGATCTCTTCATGAACTCATCAAGGATATGATAGAGGGCATAGATGCTTTCAATATTGACATGTTCCTTTTCAGAATGCTGGCTCTGATCGCCATCAGCGCCCCAGACAATTCCTTTGACCCCATGTTGCGATAAAAAGC
>JADHXI010000139.1 GCA_016783065.1 Desulfobacteraceae bacterium
TAAAACAGCCCCGGGCCACATCCTCGATATCTGGCACCACCCATCCCGACCCCCCCATTTCTGGCCGACGAGTTTCAGCCACAACATCATGCGGTCGGATTTAGCTTGACACACAAGCCATGATTTCCATATACTCCCTCCCTAAAAAGCGACTTGTTATCCCTCATGGTCCAGACTCTTTTCCGACAATTGAATGATCAAATCTAAGCAACTGCAGTTTATGAGATGTCATGGGGCACATTTGAGCTTGATCCACAGACCCATTTAGCCTATAAGGAATCGTAACCGTTCACAGGTTCAGAGTTCAACGTTCAGGGTTAAGGACAAAGAAGGGATTGAAGGCCCGAAGTCCTCGTTGAAAACGCTCATTTTCCCAAATAATTACCGATTTGGTTCCAAATCTTGGATAGGGCCTGACGAAGCTGACGCTTCTCTCGTAAATACGCATCCCAAATGCAGTCTTTAGGCCGCAACCAAAACAGTGCTCGGGTCTTTGAAAGAGTAATACTCAACTCAAGGCGAAAAAGACGCAGAGTTTACCGACTGATTTGTTTTCCTTTTTTCTCTCCCTCCGGCTTCCGGCTCGTAGACTCTACAGCTCGGAGAGGACGTAGGTCCTACGGGCGGGAGGGTGCGCACTCTGCGCCCGCCCCGTAGCTCCGGAAGATGGTACTGGGATCTTTTGTGAAGTTTACCCTGTTGAATTCGTTTACGAAGCTCCGAAGGAGCATTCATCAGGGCGGGCGGTATTGAATGCTTCCCGCCATCCAATCATTCGGCGCTGAACATGAAAAAATCTTTTCGATCAACCGACGACGTCCTTCGGGCCCTCAAGAAACAAAAGTACATTTGCGATCGCAGGCTTGCCACGGTCGTCTACCTGGCCTTTGGAATGGAAAAGCCTTTGCTCGTGGAAGGGGAAGCGGGTGTCGGCAAGACCGAACTCGGCCAGGTCCTGAGCAAGGCCCTGGACCGCCGCCTGATTCGATTGCAGTGTTATGAAGGCCTTGACGCAAATACGGCCGTCTACGAGTGGAACTATACCAAACAGCTCCTCCGAATAAAGCTGGCCGAGGCAGACCATCAGGGGTTGGATGATCTGGAAAATATCTTTGACGAATCCTACCTTATTCAACGGCCCCTCCTGGAGGCCATTCGCAGTGAGGCCGACGGCAAACATGTCTGCCTCCTTATCGATGAACTGGACAGGGCCGATGAAGAGTTTGAGGCCTTTTTGCTGGAAGTCTTGTCAGAGTTTCAGATCACGGTTCCGGAAATCGGCACCCTCAAGGCAAAAACCAAGCCCCTTGTGATCATTACCTCAAACCGAACCCGTGAACTCCATGATGCAATCAAGAGACGCTGCCTCTATCACTGGATCCATTACCCTTCCCTGGAAAAAGAATACGAGATCGTCAAGACCAAGGTGCCACAAGTCTCCGAGGAGCTGGCCTTAAAGATCTGCACACTCATGCAGCAGATACGGCAGATGGACTTTTACAAGAGGCCCGGAGTTGCCGAGACCCTGGATTGGGTCAACGCCCTTTTGCTGCTGAACCGGGATCATCTGGACGCAGAGACCGTGGAAGAAACGCTGGGGTGTCTCTTGAAACATCAGGAGGATGTGGAAAAGGTTGAAAGAGAAAACCTGGCCCTTTCCTGGGCGGAGGCCATACAGTCATGATGGAGGATAGAGTGCTTGCTGTCGATCAGGACCGCCCGGGAGATTTTGTGCTCAACATGCTCCATTTTGCCAGGCAACTCAAGGAGAGGGGGTTGCCCGTGACCTTGGGGCGTACCCTGGACGCACTCCGTGGTCTAAAGCTGATTCGGCTGGAAGATAAGCAAGAGGTTCACAGCTTACTCAGCGCCCATTATGTCACCCAGCCCGAGGAATTATCCGTTTTTGACGCCGTTTTTGAGGAGTTTTGGTGTCTCAAGGATCCCCATAACGTGTCTGATTCAAGGGGGCATGTTCAACTGAGCGGGACGTTTCCGTTAACCATCGTCACCGGGGACGGGAAAGAGAAGGATCATTTGCGTCAAGACCTTGAGACGCCTCCTTACAGCCCTCAAGAAGTTTTGCACAAAAAAGATTTTGCTGATATACTTGAAGGTGAATCCGAGGATGTGTGCCGGGTAATCATGGCCCTGGCCCAGAATCTTGGCCTGCGGTTGGGACGGCGCTGGCGAACAAAAGGAAAAGGCAAACGGGTCGACCTGCGCGGCTCCGTGCGATCCTCTTTACGGCACGGGGGAGAGCTTTTGGTCCTGCGCAGAAAACGTCGCCGGCCCAAAAAGACACGGTTTGTTGTCCTGTGCGACGTGAGTAGTTCCATGGACTGCTACAGTCGTTTTCTGCTTCAGTTTATGTACGGTTTTCAGCGGCATGTCCCCCGTGTGGAAACATTTGTCTTTAGCACCCGGCTGTCGCGGATCACCCCACTGTTGCGGATGCGTAAAATTGCCGCCGCTTATGAACTGATCTCTGAGAAGGTCTCCGACTGGTCGGGGGGGACCAGGATCGGGAGTTCCCTGGCGGAATACAATCGACGTTTCGGCCCAAGATATTCAGGTCCCAACACAGTGATCGTGCTGTTGAGTGATGGTTGGGACCAGGGTGAGATGGCGTTGTTGGAAAGGGAGATAAGAAAGCTGAACAGTCGAGCCAACCGGCTAATGTGGCTAAACCCTTTACTGGGGATGCCCGATTACCAACCCATAGATCGCGGGATGAGGACAGCCCTGCCCCACGTGGAGGACTTTCTGGAATGTCATAACCTGGAGCAGCTAGAGGCGTTCGGCCAAAAACTGGAGAAGGTTTGCAGCCTCTGAACCGGGTCGAGGTTTAATTCGATAGAGCAAAGGCCAAAGGGGGGATTGACGTATGAAGGACTTCGAACTTTATGAACCAAAGAGCATTGAGGAGGCGTGCCGCTATCTCGCCAGACACAGAGGCAGGGCACGGGTCCTGGCCGGGGGGACAGACCTTTTGGTGGAACTGAAGGGCGGGCGAGTCAAACTTGCGGCCGTTGTCAGCCTTAAGAGTATAAAAGGGTTGAACAAGATAACGTACACCCGGAAAGAGGGCTTGCGAATTGGGGCCATGGTCACTTGGACACAACTGCTGGATTCCAAACCTGTCGCCAGGAACTATCCCCTGCTGAGGAAGGCGGCAGAAAAAATGGGGTCCATCCAGATCCGTAATGTGGGCACGCTGGCAGGCAACATTTCTCACGCCTCCCCCGCCGCCAATGGTCCTATCCCCCTTCTGCTCTATGAAGCGGAGTGCATGGTGGAGGGCCCCAAAGGCAAACGGGTCATCCCTGTGGAAAAGGTATTTGGCGGCGTGCAGAAAAACACCCTCCGCAGCGCCGAGGTCCTGACGGAGATCCGTGTTCCCACACCACCACCCGGTGCGAACGGTACCTACTACAAGTTTGCATTGCGACGGGCCATGGATCTGGCCGTGGTTGGGGTGGGCGCCCTGGTCAGGGCGAAAAATGGAGTTTTTGATGACGTCAGGGTTGCCCTGGGATCTGTCGGCCCAAAGCCCTTCCGGGCCAAGCGGGCCGAAAAAGTGTTGTCGGGTAAAATGATCGGGGACCAGCTTATCCGCGAGGCCGGTGAGGCAGCGGCCTCTGAATGCGCGCCCATAACAGATGTCCGAGCCTCTAAAGAATACCGGATAGAACTTGTCAAAGAACTGACATTTCGCGCAATAAAGGAGAGCCTATCCTAGGCCGCAATGGTCTTTTCAAGACATCAAGTTACCAAGAAAGATGGGGTCGAGCCATGAAAAAAAAGATTAAGCTTACGGTGAACGATGAGTTGCACGAACTGGAAGTGGAAAACCGGAGGACCTTGCTGGAAGTCATCCGCGAGGACCTCCACTTACTCGGTACAAAAAAGATATGTGACATGGGTGAGTGCGGGTCCTGTACCGTATTGATGGACGGAGTGGCGGTGAATTCATGTCTGGTACTTGCCGTCGAGGCTGAGGGGAAAAAAATTGAGACGATCGAAGGGGTGGCCCAAGGGGGAAAACTGCACCCCATCCAGGAGGAGTTTGTTGCCAAAGGAGGGGTGCAGTGCGGTTATTGCAGTCCCGGTATGATCATGACAGCCAAGGCCTTTCTGGAGAAGAACCCCAATCCCAATGAGGAAGAGGCCAAGACGGCCATTGCAGGAAACTTTTGCCGCTGCACGGGTTATGTTCGCATCGTGGAGGCCATACTTTCTGCGGCGGACAGAATGAGGGAGTAAGAAACTATGAGAGATCTAGACTTTGTAGGCAAGAATGTTCCCAGGGTTGATGCCGAGGTTAAGGTCACCGGTGACGCGATCTTTTCTGCGGATGTGACGTTTCCCAATATGCTATTGGGCCGGTTGGTGCGGAGCCCTCTTCCGCACGCCAAAATTCTTAATATTGATACCAGCGTGGCGGAAAGAGTGACCGGCGTCAAGGCCATCATTACCGGCGAGGAAACACCGTTTGTCTTTGGTGTATCACACATGGACCAGACACCGCTCCAAACAGAAAAGGTCCGCTATGTGGGCGACCCTGTGGCGGCGGTGGCAGCCGTGGATTCGGATGCGCTCCTTGAGGCCATGGAACTCATCAAGGTGGACTATGAGCCCCTGCCCGCCGTATTTGACCCCGAAGAGGCGATGAAGGAGGGTGCACCGATCATCCATGAGGGAATTGAGCGTAACATCGCCGCCAACCCCCGCTACGATCTTGGTGACGTGGACAAGGCCTTTAAGGAGGCCGATCATGTATTTGAAGACCGTCTCGAAACACAGCGGGTCGCCCATGTCTGCCCGGAACCCCACAATTGCGTTGCCGTGTGGGATCACGACGGCAAACTCACGTTTTACTACTGCTCTCAGATGCCCTCGGTCACCCGTGTCCAGCTGGCCAAGGCACTGGGTATGCCGGAAAGCAAGATTCGGGTCATCACGAACCACGTGGGGGGCGGTTTCGGCAGCCGGGCCACGAGCAAGTTTCCCATGGATTTTGCCGCAATTGTGTTGGCCAGAAAGACGGGGCGTCCTGTCAAAATAGAGTATGCAAGGGATGAAGAGTTCATCTTTTCCACCTTTCGGCACAAATTCATCATGACCGTCAAGACCGGCATCAAAAATGACGGCACCATCACGGGGCGCCACATAACGAACATCTGCGACAACGGTGCATACTGCGATTACGGCCCAGTGGTGACCAATGTGGGCGGGGCCATGCAGGGAACCCTCTATCGATTTATGAACTACCGATACGACGGCTATACCGTTTACACCAACCTGCCTTACGGCGGGGCCATGCGGGGCATCGGTAACCCGCAGGTTCACTACGCCGGTGAAACGCAGCTAAACATGATTGCCGAACGACTGGGAATGGACCCACTGGAGATCCGGATCAAGAATGCCGTCCGCACGGGTGACGAAACAGCCACGGGGGCTATCCTCAAGAGTTGCGGCCTGGTGGAATGTCTGGAAGAGGTGGCCAAAGAGATTGGCTGGAAAGAAAAACGTGCCCATCCCGTTCCCAACAGGGGGTTGGGGATCGCCTGCGGTGTACATTTCACCGGCATACGGCTTTCCCCCGGCATTGATGCCGACTTTGCCGGCGCGACTCTCATCGTCAACGATGACGGCTCCGTCAATCTGGCAACTTCCTGCGTAGATATCGGGAGCGGCTCCAGCACTGCGCTGACTCAGATAGCCGCCGAGGTTTTGGGCATTGAGGTGGAAAAGATCAACACCATCTTTGGTGACACCGAAACCTGCCCCATGGGATGGGGCTCCCGGGCCAGCCGCAACACGGCTATCGGGGGGATGGCCATCCAAAAGGCTGCGGAGGACGCCCGCAACCAGATACTTGAAGCGGCTGGTGAGAAACTGGAGGTACATCCGGACGACCTGGACATCAGAAACAGCACGGTCTTTGTCAAAGCGGCTCCCAGCAAGTGTCTCAGCGTCTCGGACGTGGTTCGCTTCAACCGCTACCGCAAGGACGGTCAGGCCGTTATGGCAAAGTCCCACTGGGATGCACCCAGCCAGTTGGCGGATCCGGTAACGGGTCGCGGGAACTTCTCCATGGCCTTTTCTTACGGCGCTAAGGCCATAGAGGTGAAGGTGGATCCCGGGACAGGTCAGATTCAAATCCTTGACGTGGTAGCCTCACAGGATCTGGGTAAGGCCATCAACCCCTTGGGGGCCATGGGTCAGATAGAGGGTGGCGTTCACATGGGACTCGGCTTTGCCATGAGCGAAGATATGGTGCTGGATGACGAGGGAAGGATGAAGAACAATTATCTCCTGGATTATCGGATGCTGACGTCTTTGGACATGCCCCCGGTCTCCACCATCCTGGTTGAGACAAACGACCCCGTGGGACCCTTCGGTGCAAAAGGCGTGGGTGAGATGGCCACCATTGGAACGGCCGACGCCTTTGTATCCGCCGTTCAGAAGGCCACTGGCCTTTTCTTGACTGATCTTCCCGTCACACCTGAAAAGGTATTGTTGGCCTTGAAGAAAAAAGAATCAAAATCTTGACAAAACCAACAAAAAACCCCTTTGCGCCTGCCCCGTAGCTCCGGCAGATGGTACTGGGGGCCTTAGCGTCTTGAGCGAAGTCCCGATGGCGGGACAAGCCGGGCGGTGAAAAACATTCTCTCAGTTACCCGCCAAGCAAGAGTGGGACCATCAGCATGGTTGCGGGACCTCACGTGATACCTGCCATCTCCTCCATCAGAGATGCCAATCCGAAATAGTCCAACTCACCCTTGCCTGTGGCCTTCATAGCGCCGTAAAGCTGGCGGGTCAGGGCTGTCAGGGGCATTGGGATGTCCAGGGCCTTTCCCGTATCCAGGGCAAGATCAAAGTCCTTTGCCATCTGTATTGTGGTAAAGGCTGGGGGAAATTTTCGCTCCTTGAGCAACCGGGTCTTAAACCCGATAAGGGGCGATCCCACCACACTGCTGTTGATCATGTCAACCATTTGATCCCATCCCAATCCGCCCTTTTTCCCAAAAACAAGGGCCTCGGCCGTCATGGCTGACGTAATCCCCACCATCATGTTGATGAGGAGTTTGAGGTAGCGGGCCTCCTCCCCTTCTCCCACGTGAAAATGCTTTTGCCCCAGTACGTCAAAGATATCCTGGCACTGCTCGTAACCGGCCTTTGGACCGGAACATAAGATCGTCAATGAGCCGCTCTCTGCAAATTCGGTACTCCCGGAGACCGGAGCCCGGAGATAGGTGATCCCCTTCCCTTCTGCCTCTTTAGCCACCCGATGAGACGCCTCCGGGGATGTCGTGCTCATGTCAATATAGGTGGTGCCGGTCTTGGCGCCCTTGAAGACACCCGTAGGGCCCAAGGCCACTTCTTTCAGGGCGCGGTCATCCGGTATGATGGATACTATCACATCCCCGGCAGACGCCACCTCAACGGCAGACCCCACAACGGTTGCCCCGTGCTCAGCCAGGGCCTCTCCGGCATGGGGTACGATGTCATAGACTGTCAAACCATAACCAGCCTTGATAAGATTCCTTGCCATCGGGTTTCCCATTTTCCCCAGGCCGATCCATCCTATTTTCTCTTTCTTGACCATCACTTCCTCCTTTCTCAGCGCCGTATGCGACCAGTCATATTTATATTTATTCATTAAATATACCGATTATATATTTGATATTTATATCATTTTTTGTAACTTCATCAAATTCTCAATAAGTTCGGGCACCGTGGGGTTCGGCCATTTCTTTCAGGCGCTCTCTAAACCTGTAGCCGCAGGGTGGCTTCAAGAAACACCCAAACCCCACTCCAGAAGTCCTATTGTTTCTCCTGGACTTATTGAGAAGTTACTAATTTCAGTGCTGGCAACCAGATGATTCCAGTGAAAAATCTCCGTCATTGGCTCTCTTTTTTAAACGCCCCCTTGCTAGCTCTGGTTCGGGTGAACAATGACCTTTATGGCTCCCCCAATCCTCTGGGTAAAGGTCTCGAAGGCTTCCACCACCTGTGCAAGGGGAAATGAATGGGTCACCAGAGGCTTAAGAGAGATCTTTTCCTGTTCAAGGAGAGACACACCCCTTGCGCAGTTGGCCCAGCCTTCTCCCCGCACCGAGTAAATGTGTATGTTCCGCTGCCCCATGATGGAGAAATTGGCTGAGACCGGCTCATCGGGAAATCCCAGGAGCAATATCTTTCCCATCCGTTTGGCTATTTCAAGGGCCGTTTGGGGTCCCTGGCTGGCGCCTGATGATTCCACCACCAGGTCGGCCCCTTTGCCACCGGTCTCTTCCCTCACCACTTCCACGGGGTCCTCTCTATTTATGTTGATAAGGCGGTCAGCGCCCATTGTCTTGCCCACTTCAAGACGGCTGTCCCTTGTCCCCACCAGAAACACCCTTCCCGCACAAAGCGCCTTGGCCACACCCACCGAGATAATTCCCAAGGGTCCGGGCCCTACAACCACCACATCATCTCCAACCACATAGCCGCCAATAGTCTGAAAGCCGTAGAGGACGCACCCCAGGTTTGCAACCAAAGATGCCTCATCAAATTCAATGGAATCGGGGATCTTGTGTACGGTATTTATCTGGTTCGCCGCATATTGTGCAAATCCGCCATTTGTCGTGAACCCGTTGGCGCGATGTCCTCTCTTGAGATTTCCGTAATTCAGACATGCCGTATAGTTCCCGAGCCTGCAGTTCCTGCACCGCGCACAACCAAAGCTTGCCTCCACAGCCACCCGGTCCCCCAGTTTAAACTCGTCCACGGTTTCGCCAAGGGCCGCCACCGTACCGGCATACTCATGACCGATGATAAACGAGCCGTATGGGGGCTGTCCATCCCACGGTTTTTTCATAAGACTCACGTCACTTCCGCAGACAGCACAGGCTTCCACTCTTATCAAGACATCCTGCGGACCCGGGGAGGGCGTTTCCATTTCTTTGATCTCCACTTGATTTGGGCCCATCAAAACAGCGGCCTTCATCGTTTTCGGTATGTCCATGGTCTTTCTCCTTCCTAGAAAACCCTTTTCACGACAGATAAATTCCTTTGGAATGTCATTTCCCATATGTCATCTCTACCAATGATGACCTTCTCATGGGGCGGGGTTCCCGCAAATTGGCGCGCTGCGGTCTCCAGGACTCCGTAGTGTGAAATGACAAGTACCTGTTTCCCGAAATGAGTCTCAAGCAGTTCCAAGAAAAAGTTTCTCACCCGGTTGTTGAATTGGGCCCCTGATTCGCCGTTGGGATAATTCAGGTCGGGATTCGCCTTGTGTTTAAAAACCCTTGGCATAATCTCCGATCTCTTTAGCCCGGCGAGGTCTCCAAAGTCGATCTCCCGGATGTCACGCCGGAAGGAGGGGTCCGGTAATGTCAGGAGTGAATCTCCCAGAATCTCCAGGGTATGGACCGCCCGCGGAAGGTCACTGCAGAAAACCGCGTCAAATGTGAGATCCTTGAGCTTTCCGGCCTTCTTTCGGGTGGAGGAGATCCCTTCACCCGTCAAAGGAGAGTCTGACTGCCCCTGCACAATCCCGCTGACATTTCCTTCTGTCTGACCGTGACGAATAAGGACGGTGGCGAGGCATATGGAAGGCCCCGTCATCCCTTCTCTTCCCCTATCCATAGGGATATATTTCACCGCGTTCCTCAGCGGCCTTGCGAGCGGGCTCACCATATTCCCAGGAATAGTCGGGGCGGTAGCGTTCCCGCCAATCAGGATATTTCAGGCGCTTCACGTCCTGGTCGATGGGGTAGACCCACTTGATGCCCCACTGCGGGATGACGACCTTAACATCCGGCGTATACCGATCCGCCACCCAGCGTACTTCCTCGGGGTCAACCTGGGTGTTGCCCCAATTGTCCCAGTGCATGGGAAAAAGCACCTTGACCCCCATTGTCTCGCCCAACCGCACCGCGTCGTATGGCGTCATTTTGTCGGTCGCGCCGGGCGCATTCTTACCGATGTTGAAGGTGATGACGTCGATGTCCCACTGATCTTTAAAAGTACGGTAGGCATTGTGATAAAGCGTGTCACCCAGGTGGCAGAAATTCACTCCGCCCACTTTAAAAAGAAAGGTCACAGCCACATCCTCAAACGGGCGGCGAACGCCGGGCGTAACCTCAACGCCGGGGCCGCCGGTCATGGTGGCAATTCGGTCATAGTTGGGCAACATCTCGATTTCCACGTCTTTGATCTTGACGGTGTCGCCGGGTCTCACGAGGTCGATGCGGTCCTCCGGCACCTGAAAGTTTCGCATACGTTCCACCGCCGAAAGCGGGCCGATAAACGGGCAATTGCTGATTTGGGTAGCGGCTTTGAGAGTATAGATGTCGGCATGGTCGGCATGCTGGTGACTGCAGAATACGGCGTCAAGCGTTTCGAAACCCCATGGGTCAATGACTTGGGGGTTCAACCGCATCCAGTCAATGGTTGGTGAACCGCTGGTGCGGCACACGCCGCAATATTCGTACTCGGTGTAATGAGAGGGACCTGCATAATTGTCCACCAGAAAAACTGCGCCCCCGGGCGATTTAAAGACAAATCCCATCCCACCCGTCCACCACACGGCGTATGTGCCCGGCTCTACCTTTGTCTCCTCTATCTGCCGGTTGAGAAAAGTGCTCCATTCCGGGAAACATTCAAGCAGCCAGCGAATGTGGTCCATGCGGCGATCCTTGTTGAGCAGATAGTCGCCCTGCATGGTGCCGCGCCCATCACCTACTACTTTGATTTCCTTGTAGTCTATCTCTTCGCTCATAATCTATTGCTTCCCTAATTAGTGCCTGAACGAAAACCCTGTTCAGGCACAATTTCAGATT
>JADHXI010000140.1 GCA_016783065.1 Desulfobacteraceae bacterium
CATGGAATCGGAATAATTGTGAGATTGGCGGTTTTGACTATATAGTCTCTGAACGAAAACCTCGAAATGAAAACGAACCCAACATCAATCATGAGGTTTTAGTGAGTTTGAATTAATTCCATTAATCCACAATCTGAAATCTGAAATCTAAAATCGAGCCTGAACAGGGTTTTCGTTCAGGCACTATTTAGTGGGTCGGGAGCTCATTGGAACCAGGAGGCTGTCCGAGAATGAGATATTTTTTGCAAGGTCAAGGAAGGCGAAGATTTTAACCGCAAGAATACATTGAAGTATTTTGAGGATTCAAATCTGAGCCTGACGCGGAGATTGCGAAAAATAGCCATTCTCGGACAGCCTCCTAGCTTGGGAAAGGAAGCAGGCTTCCTTCATCATTGAAATCGAGCTGAAGCGGGTCGTCATCCACCGTGATCCCTTGCTTGGAGCGTAGTTCTGAAAGCACACTTTCTGTTACCCAAAAGGTCTCTAGAGAAGCGGTGTTTTTGATCCGCGCCATCCTGACACGCCGGGGGTCCGGGACCCCATCCAGCGCCGTTTCCAGGGCAATCCGGTCATTCTCAAGTGAGATAGGCAGTCGGGCGCTGCGGAGCACCTTGGACGTCAAGGCATTCATTTGCGTGGCATGGAGATCGAGCTTGTCCATCAGTCTTCGGGTCACAAGGTCGGCCATGCCGATACCTGTCGCGTTACCATGAGACTGTGGCGTCAGATCCAGAACAATCAGCGTGCGATAATCAGGTTCCCTGGGGCCGCCTTCCCTCCGCCAGAAACCGATCACATTAGGATCTATTCCAGCACCGCTGACATCCTTTCCCATCTCATCCACCACAAGGATATCGAGGTCATCCACGGGAAGCCTGGGAAAGAGTGTCCAGGCCTCCTTGAGCAGTTCCCTGTCCGCGTCAACAAATTCTTCCGGCCGAGCCAGCCTGATGCTGTGTGTGCCGCCTGTGGCGTTTTCGGTAACCGCAATCCCAAAAAGTATAGGCGCCTTTTCCATGATCAGCTGGGCCGCCGGAACAACCGTGTTGGCCAGATTGAATTTGTGCATATTGGAAGCGCCCTTTTGTTTTCCGCAACCAACGGCCATAATCTTGCACAGGCCAGATTCAACCTCTCCCCTGAAGGCGGTATGCGGTTTTATCCGGTTGATAACGACCACGTGGTCTGCGTCGAGGGCATCTTTTGCGAAAAACACTTCAGCGCCAGAATCCAGGCGCCCCAGTGAAACCACATCCATATTTGAAACGACCGGCACCCCCATGGTCTCTTCAGAAATGCCGAGGTCTGCCAGCACCTGAGCCTGCCCGGGACCGGTGGCCCCGCCGTGAGACCCCATGGCCGGTATGATATAGGGTTTGAGCCCCACGGCGAGAAGGCGCTCAACCACCGTGGCGACAAGGGACGGTAGGTCATGGGTTCCCCTGGATGCAACCGCAACCGCTACGGTTTGTCCCGGGTCGGTCTTGTCCCCGGCGCGAAATTGCTCGAACTGCCCACCGACAACCCCCTTCACATCCTCTATGGAGGCGGCGTCAAACTGCTGCTTGATCTTGTATAATGGAGAAATTTTCATTCTTCTTTAACCTCTTGCGCAACAGAATTTCTTTCATACGAAAAATGGTATTAAACGCCATCCACCGAGATGGATGGCCCATCTTGTAATCACCGGGAACGTCTCGGAAATTCTGCAACTTATTGAAATTATATATATTTAATGAGGCTTAGTAGTGTTGCCTCAGACATGGAATAATGGAATGGTGGAATAATGGAATGATGTAAATTCGTCTTCTACCGAATGGATTAGATCCGAATTTCTCATTTCTTTCATGCTTCGTCAACTTGATTTTCCCAATAAACCATTCCTTCAATTCCCCAAAACCCATTATTCCAGTGTTCCATCATTCCAACATTCCAATTGGGGCGAAGCCCCTAAGTTCGTTTAAGGTATAGAAGAGATTTTCATATGGGCCGTGAAAGGATAAAATTTGATCTTCTGATCCATGACCTCAAGGTTCCCCTCGCAGTGATGGAGGCCGGGATCACATCTTTGCTAAATAGGCGGGAGAAATATGGCGACATCACAGGACAGCAGGAGAAGGTCCTGAAAAGGGTCTTGCGGAATAACAAGGTCCTAAAGACGCTTGTGAATGACGCGCTGGAATTGGGTAAGTCCAGGCAAGGAATAGTGAATTTCTCAAACCTCCGGCTTTCGAGTTTGATAGAAGAAGCGCTGGTGGAGATATTTGACCTGACCCATTGCAACACTTCCGAAGAGATACGCCATTGCCTGGAGCTGAAGGCGCTAAAAAAGATATTGGAGGGAAAAGGGGTTCTGCTCGTAATAGACAAAGGGCTATGGGGTCAGGAGGTCTGTTTGGATGCTGCAAAGGTGAGGCAGGTTCTCAGGAACCTCCTGAATAATGCCCTAAAGTATAGAAAAGAACGCGTGGAACTGTCGGTTGACAAAAGAGATGGATATCTCATCTTTTCCGTAAAAGATGATGGTGAAGGCATACCTTCCACCTATCATGAGAAGATCTTTGAGTGCTATTTTCAGATGGATGCCACAGAGAACGGCTGTGTCCGGGGACACGGACTGGGCCTGGCAGGCGTGATGGTGCTGATTGAGGATATGGGGGGCAGGCTATTTCTTGAAAGCGGTGAAGGAAAGGGCGCAAAATTCCTGGTGGAGGTCCCTCTGAGGGCCAATGGACACTGACTACATGATCTGCTGAAGTTCTTCTTGAGAGGCCTGGTAAGTCTGGTCAAATTCCTTCCAGAAATCTTTGTGTTCTTCTTTCCAATCGGGCCCGAATTTCTGATCAAAAAAAGGCTCAAGCCTGTCAAACCAGTTCCTGTGATTCTTAATCCCCTTCTCGTGTGCCCTAAGTATGTCAGCAAGATAGGTGGCTATCTCGGACATCCTGTCTTTGGGTACGTAAGATTCAGCCCCCCCTTTGATGGAATTTACGAGATTGTCGGGGCTGAGGGCATGGGCCGTAAGCATCAAAGCGGGGATGCCTTTTTTGCGGGTCAGTTCGAGGAGATCATAGCCCCCCACCCCCATAATATCCAGGATAGCCACATCGTACATGTTGTTTTCCAAAAATTTCCGGGCGCCTTCAAAGTCGGGGGCTGTATCAATCAGACACACGTCCAGGAGCTCTTCCAACGTCTCCAATATATCGGGCTCATCGTCCACGATCAGAATTTTTTTCCCTTTAAGTATATCATCCATTCCAGGCCCTCCCTCATGGCAATTGCGTCTGGAAAAATACTAACGTGAAGGGTACCTGGTGTCAATACCTTTATAAAAAGGCTTGTTGACAGAGGCAGGGCGTTCTTAGAGGGCTGCATTTTGCGGTTCCCAAATTTGATTGACAACATGGGTCACATTTTTTAACTTGGGGCACCCGGTATGGAAGGAGGATATGGTTGATGAATTTTGTTGAAAAGGCAAGGGTCAGGATTGAACACTGGATTACCCACAATGATCATCACCAAGAGGAATACGAGAGCTTCGCTGGCCAACTGGAGGAGGCGGGAAAGAAAGATAGCGCAGAAGATATAAGAGAACTGATAGACCTGACCGCAAGGTGTACGGATTGCCTCCGAAATGCCATAGGCTCTCTCGAGTAAAATACGAACCATTGCCGAGATGAGAGGAGCGATATGTGTGAAGCCCATGCGTTTATCCTGAAAGAGGGGAAGGAAGAAAAGGTCCTCGAAAATGTCGATCTCGTGGAATTAGAAGGAGATGATGTCAGACTCACGAATATTTTTGGAGAGCAGATGAGCATTAAGGCCAGGCTTAGACTGTATAATAATAGCGAGCAAAAGATCCTTTTTGAACCGGTTTAATCGCAATATTTCCAGGAGGGGAATCTGGCAATGGAAGAATTGATCGAGAGGGCTGGCGATTTCATCATCAACTCAAGGTTGACGCTGGCATTGACAGGTGCCGGAATCTCGGTGGAATCAGGTATCCCTGATTTCAGGAGTGCTGGCGGGCTGTGGTCAAGATTCGATCCGGCTGAATATGCGACTATTGCGGCCTTCCGGGCCAACCCTGAAAAGGTCTGGGGAATGCTCCGGGAAATGGGTCAGGTCGTAGACCAGGCCAGACCCAACAAGGCCCATGTGGGGCTTGGAGAGCTGGAGAAAATGGGTTACCTTCATCACATCATCACCCAGAATATAGATAATCTCCATCAGGAGGGTGGGTCAAGGAATGTCATCGAGTATCATGGAAATTCAAGTACCCTCTCATGTTTGTGGTGCGGAAAGAGATATGGGACTGACGAGAAAAGGGATGAGGTCCCTCCCAGATGCGAGTGCAAGAGGATCTTAAAACCCGATGTGATTTTTTTTGGGGAGGCCATACCCCAAGACGCGTTGAATCGTTCCTTCCAGCTTGCCTCCTCTGCCCGGGCCCTAATGGTGATAGGGACCTCGGCCGTTGTCTCCCCTGTCAACACGATTCCATCTATCGCAAAGCAGAATGGGGCAAAGATCATAGAGATCAATAAGGAGAGGACCCACCTGACCGACAGTATGACCGATATTTTCTTGGAGGGCTCCGCCGGGTTGATCGTATCCGATCTCGTTGCGGCGGTGAAGAAAAAAGGGGAGATGTAAGGCCCATCTCCGCTGGACTACCTAGGTTTCAAGAAGTCTTCCAAGCGTATGACCTTCTGGCCCTTTTCAACGGACCCCTTCATGCTTTCCCATGAACCCTGGACCTTTGCCTTTCGGATTTCACTGATCATGGCCTGAAGTTCGGGATTTTTTTCAATAAGTCCTTGAATCTGCAAATTGAGTTCTTTCCAGCTCGCGTTAAGCTCTTGCGTGTCCAATTCAAAATCTCCCAGGAATGAGAGCAAAGAACCCAGATAGGATAGCAGGCCAAAGTGAGTGGTCCCTTGAAGATAGTAAGGGCAGTGACACCACAGACTGATACACTGAAACCCCCGCTTCAGGCCCTGGAAGTGAATGCTGGAATGGATGGCACCGGGTCCCTGATAGTTAATGGGGATGACGTCTTTTTGTTTCAATTTTGAAAAGAGTTCCTCGCTCGAGGCAATACCGGAGATTATTCTGTCCGTGTGCAGGACATTATCATACATCCCTCCCAGGGTCACAACGGTCCTCACTCCCAGCTTCTCACAAAGAGAAAACAGCTCTTTCACAAAATGCAACCACCGAAGGTTTGGTTCGTTGCACTTCAAGATAACAATATCCCTTCCCTCTGGACCGGGGTGACAGGAATAGAAAGAGCCCCCGGGCGGTGAGACGCCCTTCAAGATCCCTTGCTGTATGTTTACAAAGGGACGGCTTTCGTCATATCTGAAAAAGAGGTCAGGGTTTATCCCCGCAAAGAATTCAGCCTTTAGCTTTCGTATGAGATAGGTGACCATGGACTTTGAAATATCCAGGGCATTTCCCCAACCGTCAAAGCCTGCAATAAGGAGAGGATCTTTTAGCTCCGGGAGTTTTTCTATGTAGATTCCTTTCTCCACCATACACTTCTTTTGGCATTCAAACTGAAGAATGTCAAGGGGTTCATTTCTTATTGACAAAGGCCGAAAAGTGTATAGAGTATCCCGATTCCGTTCCGCGGGTTGGGGCCTTAATCGCCGTATTGTTTGTCGGCCGGCCTTTATCCCTGGACCTGGAGAGGCGATGTGCCGTAATTTGGGTGGTGTATTTTTTGAGCTGGTGAGGCGAGGAAAAGAGATTTGAGCATAAGGATTCAAAAAGAGGCGTTAGAGCAGGCCTGTAAAGAGATAATCGAGACAATCTTGTTTTGTCTCCCCAATGCTTATCGCGGCACCGTCTACCGCATAGGGGGACCCCCCGAAATGTTTGCGACAAGGGTCGCCTCTGGAAAGATCGACGATGAGAAAAGGACCATCACCTGGGGGTTGCCGGTCAGGTCAGACTACAACCCCCCTGGAAAACCTTGGAGTGACTACAGGGATGAACCGGGGCGGCCATCGGAGGCAATGGCATGGTGTGTGGAAAGGCAGAAGAGCTGGACCGCAGAAGACCCCAGGAATGATGAGCGGAGCGTGAGACTTCAAGTGGCGGGTACGGGAGATGATTACCACCACATGGAGCCTGTCATGATCCGTAAGGAGGACTTATATCTCGGTAAGAAGGGCACTTGGGAGTATCCCCGGAATTCTGAGGGCAGGATGCTCTGGCAGGGCAGTGACTATATTTTGGTGGCAGTCATCAAGATCCACTTCCTCCCCAAGACGATTAAGATCGGTAGCCCGGAGACCAAGGCCATAAAGAGACTATCCCGTGCCTTAGGAACAGAACTCCTTTCCTATCAGTTGAGGCAACAATCGGTTGAGGCCATGCACCGGTTGGCAGAGGACAGATTGAATTCCTGCAATATCCTTGCGGATTCGCTGAGGAACGCGATTACCAAGTCAGGATTCATCTTTTCTCTCATTAAAGAAGAACTGGGGTTCTTGAGGGTCCAATGGGAGGAGATACTGTTAGAGCACTCTGACAAGAGGCTAATGAAACGTGACGCGGTTCAAGCCTTAAATGAGGCAGCCATGGAGGTGGCGGGAATCCCTGAAGCAGAGAGGGGGGAACTGATTGACCTACAAACCAGGTTTTTGAACCTCTCGTTTCCTCCGGAACGGGGGGAGAATTGGGTGCGGATGCAGATTGAGGAGAGATGGGAGGAGTTGCTTCACAAGAGCCCCCTGGATGAGGAATCCACCAAAGAGATATACCAATACATGGATCAATTGAAAGCATCTCTCTATCTGGGTAAGGATCCAGAAATGATCGCAACTTACAACAATATTCCGGAAGGCTTGAAAGGGGAGTGGGTCGATCTGATTTACAGAAACACGGACCGTATCGACTTCCAGTTGTTAGACAGATTGATCCATATCCTCCAGGAGCCCTCTCTGGTTTTGCCCCATCAGGAAAAGTCCAGAAAAAGCCTTATTCGACTGAAAGGGCTGGCAGAGATCATTGGACAGTTAGAAGAGAAGACCAATACGGTGCTTCGGCAAGTGCTCAATGGTCGTGAGGATGTGCCGACGTCCTATTCCTTGAACAATAAGACACCATAGTCCCAGTCTGGAGCGATTGACTTCATTCCCGTCTTCCAGAAACTCCACTTTTTTTCTAGGGGATAGATCAGACCGGAACATTATGTTTTCCCTCCTGAGGAAATCTTGGTATAATAAAGTATCTTAAAACAGTTGCGCCTGTAGCTCAGTTGGATAGAGCAGCGGACTTCTAATCCGCAGGCCGCAGGTTCGAATCCTGCCAGGCGCGCCAGCAGCTAGAGAGCCTGAAGAGGTGCTGTGTCAAAAAAGCCCGTGAGGGTCTTATGACTTTTCAAGAACTTATTATGGCCCTGGAGAAATTCTGGGCCGGGAAAGGCTGCCTAATCCAGCAACCCTATGACCTGGAGGTGGGTGCAGGGACCTTCAACCCTGCAACCCTTTTGAGGGTCTTGGGCCCCGAACCGTGGTCTGTGGCATATGTGGAGCCTTCAAGACGCCCGACGGACGGACGGTATGGTGATAACCCCAACCGCCTGGGGCACTATTATCAATACCAGGTGATAATAAAGCCCTCACCCCTTGACATACAGGGTATTTATCTCGAAAGCCTCGAGGCCCTTGGCATTGATCCCCTTGATCACGACATACGGTTTGTTGAGGATGATTGGGAATCTCCCACGCTTGGGGCATCCGGGCTTGGCTGGGAGGTCTGGCTGGATGGCATGGAAATCACGCAGTTTACCTATTTCCAACAGGCTGGGAGTATCAGATTGGATCCTATTTCGGTGGAAATAACCTATGGGCTGGAAAGGATTTCCATGTACCTGCAAGAGAAGGAGAATGTCTTTGAGCTTTTGTGGAATGAGAGCATCACATACGGGGATGTGCACAAGAAGGGGGAGTGGGAACTTTCCACCTATAATTTTGAACTTGCCGATGTAGAGATGCTCCTTGAGACATTTGATATGTACGAGCAGGAGGCAAAAAGGATCAGCGAAAAGGGCCTGGTCCTTCCGGCCTACGATTACTGCCTCAAGTGTTCACACATTTTCAATATCATGGATGCCAGGGGAGCGATCAGTGTGAGTGAGCGGACCCATTATATTGACCGCATCAGGAATCTGGCCCGCCTTGCCTCAAAAAACTATCTTGCCCAGCGGGAAGAGATGGGTTATCCGCTTATGGGAAAATGAGAGGCGCCGGGAACGTAACTTATCAATAAGTTCAGGGAGATAATCGGGGCATTCTGGCGTGGTGGAAAAAAATGGCCGAACACCACGGTGCGCGAGTTTATTGAGAACCTGCCCGGGAACTTGGGATTTCCATGAACAGACGGGATTCAAAAAGGGATATGGATACAGAATTGCTCTTAGAGATCGGGACCGAGGAAGTCCCTTCGGGCTATTTGGAGAAGGGATTGCGAGAACTGAGGCTGCTTGCTGAGGCTTGCTTACGGGACAACCGTGTTGAGGTGATGGGCGGCCTCCAGACCTACGGGACCCCCAGAAGGCTGGTCCTGACAGGGACGGGGATTTCAGAAAGTCAGAAAGATCTCGTGCAGGAGGTTACCGGCCCACCCAAGAGGGTTGCCTATGACGAAAAAGAGGCACCCACCAAAGCGGCCCTGGGGTTTGCGGAGAAACAGGGCGTGCCGGTTGAAAACCTGGAGGTTATTGAGACCCTCAAAGGGGAATATGTCTATGTCAAGAGCCGGGTACCTGGAAGGCCAACCTTGGATGTCCTGGCAGAATCTTTCCCGAAACTCATCGCGGATATTCCCTGGCCCAAGTCCATGTGTTGGGGGAAGGTAGGATTTCCCTTTGTGAGACCCGTCCACTGGATACTCTGTCTCTTCAATGGCGAGGTGGTTCCCTTTGAGGTAGCGGAGATAAGGAGCGGTAACACCACACGAGGGCATAGATTTATGGCGCCCGAAATCATGGAGATCTCAGACGCCCGGGATTATTTCCTGAAATTGGAAAAGGCCTTTGTAATCGTGGATCAGGAAGAGAGGCGCACGGTCGTAAAGAGGGTGGCCAAGGAGGCGGCCACAACAGTTGAGGGAACGATTGCGCAAGACCCTGAACTGGTATCAACGGTGGCCAATCTGACAGAATACCCCTCTTCAGTCTGCGGTGGTTTTGATGAGTCATTTTTGGCGATCCCCGACCCTGTCTTGATCACGGCCATGAAAAAACACCAAAAGTATTTTGCAATTTACGACGGGAAAGGCCAGCTGATGCCCAATTTTGTGGCCGTGAACAATACCGTCGTAAGAGATGAGTCGATTGTTCAAAAGGGTCATGAACGTGTCTTGCGTGCAAGGCTATCTGATGCTGATTTTTTCTTTAAAGAGGACCGGAAAACGCCTCTTTTGGATCGACTTGAGGACCTAAAAAGGGTTATCTATCATGCCAAACTGGGGACCTCCTTTGCCAAGGTTGAGCGTTTCACAAAACTGGCTGAATATCTGGCCGAGATTGTCCTCCCGGAAGAAATAGAGGGCGTGAGGCTTTCGGCGAGGCTAAGCAAATGTGACCTCGTCACCCAGATGGTGACCGAATTTCCCGCACTTCAGGGGGTCATGGGGAAAGAATATGCAAAACTGGAAGGGTACCCTGAAGACGTCTGCCTCGGGATAGAGGAGCACTACCTCCCCTTGCGATCAGGAGGCCAACTCCCCACATCTCAGATCGGGGCCATTGTGGGGCTGGCAGACCGGATGGATACGATTGCCGGGTGTTTTGCCATTGGTCTCGAGCCGACTGGGAGCGCGGATCCTTTCGCCCTTCGCAGACACGCGCTTGCCGTAATCAGGATCATTGAAGATACTGGATGGGACCTGCCGCTGATACAATTTATCCAGAAATCCCTTTCAATCTTATCCGAGGATATGGCGCTGGATAGTGCCGAGGTGCTTACCAGGGTGGCAGACTTTTTCAGGGAGCGTTACAAGAATATGATGTTGGGGGCCGGATATGAATCT
This sequence comes from Desulfobacteraceae bacterium, assembly GCA_016783065.1. Taxonomy (GTDB): domain Bacteria; phylum Desulfobacterota; class DSM-4660; order Desulfatiglandales; family Desulfatiglandaceae; genus JABMQV01. The sequence goes on from JADHXI010000140.1 coordinate 10,051, forward strand.
GATCTAATCGAGGCTGTTATCTCCCTGGGGCTTGAGAGGATCAACCAGCTGCGTAATAGAATCGATCAACTCAAGAAATTCGCTTCCGAATCGAATGAATTTCAGGAACTGGCCTTGACGTTCAAAAGGGTCAGCAACATCCTGAAGAAACAGGAAACGCCATTTGAGGTGGACCCCGTCTTGTTCCGGAAGACGTGTGAATCCGTCCTGTGGGAGGCATATCAGTCCCTGGAGGTGGATGTGCATGGGTGCCTGGATAGGGGTGCCTATTATAAGGCACTGGAGGTCATGGCTGGTCTAAGGGAGCCAGTGGATCTTTTCTTTGAGGGCGTAGAGGTCCTCACCAGGGACGACAATTCATTGAGAGAAAACAGGGTGGGGATATTGCAACGTGTGGCTGGCCTTTTTACGAGTGTCGCAGACCTTTCTAAACTTTCCCTCTAGGAGGCTGGTTTCACTTCATTTTCTGTAGCTTCTCAATAATTCTGGCAGAACTAACCTGGCATTTCTAGAGTGGGGTTTGGCTGTTTCTTGGAACCGCTCTCTCAAAGTGGATTTACACATCATTTTGGCAGTGGCTGATATTTGGGGTTTTCTCCTGTTGCCCCCTATTAGTTTCTCCATGCTTT
>JADHXI010000141.1 GCA_016783065.1 Desulfobacteraceae bacterium
GGGCCGGGAAAGGGCTGAGAAAATTGCCAGGGCCGCTGCAAGGCTTTTTAGCCGTAAAGGTTATCTGGAAACAACCATGGATGGGATCGCCACGAGTGCAAAGATCAGCAAAGGCGGAATGTATCATTATTTCAAGAGCAAGACCGAGGTGTTGTTCTTTATCTTAACACATTATATGGATCGGGTTCTTGATAACCTGGAGGATGAGGTAGGCCAGATAGAGGGCGCGCATGAAAAACTCAGGTTCATTATATCGCGGCATATCGCGCTTTACGCGAACCATCTGAACGAGGCAAAAGTGCTTCTCCACGAGGCCAATTGCCTGCCCTCAAAATATTTCCAAATTATCGCCGAAAAAGAGAGAAAATACTATCACGTGGTGTTCCAAATCCTATCCGGTTTTCTCAAAAACCCCGTTCCAAAAGGGCAAGTAAAGACTATAACCTTCATGCTCTTCGGGATGTGCAACTGGATTTACGCCTGGTATGACCCAAAAGGGACCGTAAACCCTGAAGAACTTTCGGAGATGATCTGCGCCGTTTTCCTCAGGGGTTTAGAAGATTTCAAATGAATATCCGAATCCCTGAAAAATTTTAGGGAGGAAAATGAATGGACCAAAACAGGAAAAAGAAATCAACCTATCTCAAGGGTGAAAAGATCAACCATTTCAGGAGCCTTTCGGGCTTCGAGTATAAAGAGACCTATACCAAATCCGACTGGGACAAGGAAATCCCGGATCCAGGTGTATACCCATTTATCAGGGGAATCCACAAGGATATGTACCGGGGCAGGCTGTGGACCAGGAGGCAACAGAGCGGATTTGGGACGCCTGAGGACAGTAATGAGCGATTCAAATATCTTCTCAAGATCGGACAGACGGGAATCAATATGGACACGGACATCGGCACCAAGTTGGGGCTCGATCCGGATTATCCTCTCGCCCGGGCCGACGTTGGGCTCCAGGGAACCTCTTTGAGCACCTACGAAGACATGAGGGCCTTGTATGCGGACATCCCCCTTGACCAGGTTAGTTCAACGCTGATCGTCCAGCCCCCCTATTCCGCCGTGATCATGTCTCAATATCTCTTGCTGGCCAGAAAGCGTGGCATTCCCTGGGAAAAATTGATCGGCACCATTATGAACTGTGCCATAACACAGTTTGTGGGCCCTACCTATCAAGCCAACACCACCTTTTTTCCTATTGATCTCACCATAAAGATCGGGCTTGACGTCATGGAATATATCGTACCGCGGATGCCCAGATGGAACATCGTCAACATCAACGCATACAATGTCCGCGAGACAGGGGTTGATGCAGTACAGGAGGCGGCCTTTTCGCTCTCGGTGGCGGCTGATTATATCAAGGCCCTGATGGCGAGGGGGCTGGATGTAGACAGCTTTGTCAGGCGGATGGCCTTCTTCTCTGCGGCCCACATGGACCTTTTCGAAGAGGTGGCCAAGTTGAGGGCCATGCGACGAATTTGGGCCAGTATGCTCAAAGAAAAATTCGGGGCCAAAAACGAGAAATCCATGTGGTTTCGAAGTGCAATCCAGACTTCAGCCCTGCCACTGACGGCCCAGCAGCCTCTTAACAATATCGTCCGCACCACGATTCAGACCCTTGCCGCCGTGCTGGCGGGGACCCAATCCATACACACAACCGGTTATGATGAGGCATACTCCCTGCCGACCGAGGAGAGTCACAAGCTTTCCATTCGCACTCAACAGATCATCGCCTACGAGACCAAAGTCGTCAATTCTGCAGACCCCCTTGGGGGTTCCTATTTGGTGGAATCCCTTACAGACCAGATTGAAGAAAAGATCTGGGAATTGATGAAAGTAATCGAAGACAAGGGAGGATTTATCCAATGCTTCAAGCAGGGATGGGTGGAAGAGCAGATAAATGAGGCCCGTTACACGCTGGCAGAGGCAATCGAGAGTTCGGATCAACCTCTGGTGGGTGTCAACATCTTCAAAGAAGATGATGAAGAGGTGAAGATCAACATTTTCAAGCAGACGTCGGACATGCAGGCCAAGCGCATACACTATATACAGGAATACAAGAAAAACCGCGATCAGGAACCCGTAAAGAGGGCACTGGGAGAACTTTGCGATCTGGCCCGGAAAAGACCGGAGACAAACCTCTTTGAACCGATCATGAAGGCGGTCGGGGCTGGGGCAACAATACAAGAAATATCGGATGCCCTCAGAAAGACAGAAGGGTTTAAAATACCGGTCTGAACCCAAGGTGACATCCTTTATGGTGGATTATCGAAGAGGGTTGGGATCTATCATTTTCATTTGGAGGCGAGATTATGGCGCAGCAGAAACGTATCATTGTTGGAAAAATGGGGCTGGATTCCCACGACAACGGACTGAGGATTATTGCCAAGTGGCTTATGGACATCGGTTATGAAGTCATTTACGCAGGGCTTTACAATACATCGGAACGGTTGGTTCAGATGGCCGTTCAGGAGGACGCGGATGTCCTGGGCATCAGTTTTTTGGGGGGTGAACATTTCTATTACACCAGAGAGTTGATTCAAAGACTGAGCCATGGGGATATGGATCATATCAAGATTGTTTTTGGAGGCGTAATACCCCCGGATGACGTGGTGGCACTCAAGAGAGCAGGGGCCGACGCTGTTTTTGTCCCCGGAACAACCAGGCAAACGATACTCGATACCATGGAGGGCTTGTTTGATTGAGAATTTAAGGTTGGTGATTTGAGGGCTCATTTCGCCGGACATGCTGGACAAGGAGTGAAACATGAATGATAGGATACCCAAGAAAATGCGAGCGGTGGTCCTCACCAAGCCCGGTGAGTTTGAGATCCGGGAGGTCCCGGTGCCTGTTCCCGAACCTTATGAGGTCCTGTGCCGGGTGCGCGGTGTGGCAATTTGCGGCAGCGATCCTGAAATCATCAGGGGAGACCTGGCCGGGACCTGGCCCCCATCCTATCCGTTTATTCCCGGACACGAATGGGCGGGAGAAGTGGTTGCCGTGGGGGAAAATGTATTGAATTTTGAGACGGGAGACCGGGTAGCGGGCGAGCCGTGGAAGGGGTGTGGATATTGCACGAGTTGCCTGGAAGGAAAATACAACCTGTGCGAGAACTATGGCAAAGAGAAGACAGGGTTTCGGCACTATGGATTTATTTCTCCGGGCGCATATGCCCAATATTGTGCTTACTCAATAAAGAGCGTCAGCAAACTGCCGTCCAACATCTCCTTTCTTGAAGCAGCTCTGGTTGATACGGCCGGAGTTGCCCTTCACGGCCTGGAGCTAACTGGCGTTACGCCGGGAGGGACAGTTGCCATTATTGGCCCCGGTCCCATAGGGCTACTGGCCATGCGTTTGGCCCGTTGTATGGGCGCTGCGAAAATCATCGCTGTCGGTCGAGGATCCCGGTTGGAAGCCGCGGGCAGACTTGGCGCCGACCTGTTGGTCGATTTTGAAAGGGAAGATCCTGTCAAAGCCGTGCGTGCCGCGGCAAACGGTTCAGGGGTCAATCAAGCCTTAGAATGCTCTGGTGCAAAAGGGACCTTTCATCAGGCCGTCAGGATGGTAAAACAGGGTGGACGGGTTGCCTTGCTGGGCGTTCCAGAGGGGGAATTTATGGAACCATTGCCTTTCAAGTATATCTGTCGGAATGAAATCGCCATTTTTGCCGTCAAGGCGGATCCCAACACCAAACACAAGGTCATCTCACTGATCTCTTCGGGGCAACTTATTGTGAAGGACTTGATCACCCATACATTTCCTCTGCAGGAGTTTGGAAAGGCACTAAACACCTTCGTCAAAAGACGTGATGGCGCCGTAAAGGTTGTCATCGAACCCAACGGAACAGAAAAAATATAAGGATCCGTTGAGAAAACACCAAAGAGGAATGTTTGTTTATCGGCCATACATTCCCCACGTATAAGAACTTCTCAAGTTCTCCGTGGCCTATTGGCACACCTTCAAGGCGACAGGGGTTGATCCTTTCGGGGCCGAAACCTTTGACAGAATAGCTGGGAAAGCTTGCTCAAAGCCTGATGTTTGACCAATAGGGATATGGCCATAAAGCCACATTTCTCCAAAGATCTGAGAATCATTCCTGAGGGCTAGGCCGAGACCCGGTTTCTGGCAGGAGAAAACCTAGTAAGGCCCAGATTATTCCCACTCCAACGAGAACAACAAGAGCAAAATTGAGGCTGTGTGTTGCATCCATACTATATCCGGCCATTAGAGGACCTACGAGGCCCCCCATGTAGCCGACGGAAAGCACCAGCCCACTAGCTTTTCCTATTGATGCCTTGGGCACCATTTCTATCGGCAGAGAAACCAAAATGGGAAAGGTGCCGGTGACCGCAATTCCAACAACAACCATGATAGGCCAGCTCCATGATACGGGGGCGTATATGGCGGCCCATGATGCGAGTGCCATTATTGTGGCGGCCATCCAGACGAATGGTTTTCTCAAGCCCAACTTGTAGGAAAACCAGGGCACCAGGAAAATGGCAGGAAGCGACATCCATTGTATAAGCGAGCTCATAAAGGCGGCCAAATTCGGGGATGCCCCTTTTAGCATCATCAACTTCGGGGTCCAGCCGGACCAAGTATAGAAATGAACATTGTTGCAGAAAAAGGCGAAAACCACGAGCCACAGACCTTTGTTTTTCCACACCGACTCAGAAGAATGAGCCTGATTCGTCTCCTGATCATATTGCGGTTTGTGCTGAGAAGAGACACCAGGATCTCTGACCAGCATCCACCAGAGAATGGCTGCCAGTACTGCCGGTAGGCTCCAAATGAAAAAAACGCCCTGAAATGATTTGACCAAAGGGAAGACTGTGCGCAACGTTATCGTAAGGGCGACGGCCGCGCCAGTGCCTATCCCGGTTGCGTATATGCCGGTGACAAACCCGGCCTTTTCCCGTGGAAACCAAACGCCTACTAATTTGGGAAGATTGGGATATACCAAACTAAACCCAATTCCAAACAGACAAGTCCCGCCCAAGAGATCCCAGAAACCACCGGCAGTGCTTGTCAAAAGACTCCCCGCAGCCATTACGGCCGCACCAAATCCACCGGCCTTGCGGATGCCGTACCTGTCGGCCAGGAATCCCCCAGGTACGGCAACAACTGCCAACATGCCGACTGGCAGCGAGAAGATTAAACCAAGCTGACCATGGCTTAGCAGAATTTTCTCGGTAATAAGATGTCCAATGGGTGGTAAGCAGAGTAACCGCCCGAACATGGCAAAAGCCAATAACCAAGCGCATCCAAGCATTACCCATGGATTCTGGGGCTTATCTTTTTCCATCTTGGCAGTATTCACCTCTGAAGTGGGTAATAGTTGTTTTCTGTTCCCGTTTTGCCTTCAGCGGAAATGGTTGCTCTCGTCCTGTATCCGACAGGCTCTTCGATAGAAAGCCCATGAAAAACTCGCTTTCTCAGGGGGTGAGGATATTTGGAATTGAGCTTGTGTGTCAAGGAGAAATCCGCTACATGAATTTTCCCACCCCTCAAATCAAAAGGGGTTCGAGATTATCTAAATTTTGATATAAGGTGTTTGGAAGATCGGGCGCGATATTTGTAAACTATTCGAGAACATGAAATAGAAAGAAAATGAAAGGAGGACACTATGTATAATGTCAAATGCACTGTTAAGTCCATCAAGGGGGATTGCGGGGCCGGATATGAAATCGGGGATCATTTTTTCATCAAGGATATGGCCATGATCGAGGCGGGAAAACCTAAAGGCATCTGTCTGCATGCCCTGACAGCCATGATAACTTACTTGACAGCTTATTGCCGTAAAACAGACGAAAGCGACTGGATCAACATGATCCAGGAACTTCAGTGCCCCGATAGCACAAATTCTGTGGTTTTCAGCCTGCAACGCCAGTAGTTCATAGGAACCCGCCATGAAAAGGTCATGTGAGTAATAAATCGATAGAAAGCTGAAAAGGTTCTCGATCTCCTGTGGATGAACATATGGTTGCTGAATTCAGGAATGATTCCATCCCTGACCGCCTCCCCAAAAGAGTTTTCTACGGTTGGTGGATTGTACTGGCTGGGACGGCTATATTTATTGTCGCAAATGGAATCGGCTTCTACTGTCATGGCGTTTTTTTAGATCCACTCGGCATGCAACACGGATGGTCAAAAGGCTCCATATCCTTTGCCGTTACACTATACTTTTTTACAGCCGGCGTTATGGGGATAATACTCGGTCGGCAGATAGACAGATTCGGCCCAAGACCGGTACTCATACTCGGTTCTTTGGTAACGGGACTCTCATTATTGCTTTTAAGCCATGTTAAAGAGCTTTGGCACCTCTATGCAGTCTATCTCTTGATGGCGGTGGGATGGAGCGGCACATCCCTCATACCCATCAACACACTTATCACAAACTGGTTTATTACAAGACGAGGTCAGGCCATAAGCCTAACCATGACCGGTCTTAGTATTGGCGGTATTATTCTAGTGCCTTTTGCCACATTCCTTATCTCCCGATGGGGCCTGATGGTAGCCCTTCCTATTCTCGGGGCCTTGTTTTGGGTTGTAATTATTCCATTGGCACTATTTGTAATCAAACAAAGGCCTTCCGATATCGGTCAATTTCCTGATGGTGAACCCATTGTCGATTCATCAGAGGGTGAGATTAGCCCAGCGCCAGGCTACGCCTCCCAAATGCAGGAATGGACTAGGCTTCAGGCTATGCGGACTTTGGCTTTTTGGTCTATCGTTGTTGCTTTCTTTTTAGCCATGACCGGTCAAGTGGCCTACCTGGTACACCAGATGTCTTTTCTCAGTGAGACTCTCGGTCTAGCCGGGGCGGCCTCCGCAGTGAGCATTACGGCTGGGGCGAGCATAGCGGGTAGGTTGTCACTGGGTTCAGTCATTGATCGTTTGGATAAAAGATATGTAACAATGGGCTTGTGTCTCATACAGGCCTTGGCCATTCTAAGTTTGGCCTACTCAAACCACGTCTCAGTATTATATCTCGGCACTCTGGCTTTCGGTTTGACCATGGGAAGCATCCTCATGATGCAATCCTTGATCATCGGTGAATGTTTCGGTCTTGTTTCCTTTGGCACAGTTTCCGGTTCAGTAGGCCTGTTCGTTTCCTCTGGGGCGGCTATCGGACCTACAATTGCAGGTGTTATTTATGACGCCACTCATAGCTACCAAAAGGCTTTTATCATTTTTGCGGCCGTGAGCCTTATGGCTATGTTGGCAATTTTTTTCGCTAAACCACCTAGAAAGTTCCCGATTCCAAAAGTGGAAAAAAGAGGTCATCAAATCTGCTCTTGACTCTTGTCAAAGTGACGGTCCATCCGCAGAGCTGGTGGTTTAATGAGATTAATTATCCAAGAATTATTACACATGTCAGACAAAGTCATATGTCAAAAGGTATCCTTTTACGTGCGGAAAGAGAAGTAATATAGTTTGTAAAGGACGTCATACCCCAAATCAAACAAGTCCAAAGGAGAGTTACGCATTTTGTAGACCTATTGGAGCAACGAGCCTTGTTCTGCCGGATTCGACCGTAACGCTTTTCTCGAAATATTTGTACCCGGGTTCATCTATTGTTAGGGTATATTTTCCAGGAGGTGCGGTAATAGTGTACCGGTTCTCCGAGTCAACCATTTCAGAATAATAATCCCCATCTTTACCACGTAACGACACTGTAATACCTTCTGCACTGCCCCTTGTGCCTGGCATAGAACCCCAAACAGCAATACTTCCTATGAGAGTGCCCTCCTTGCTTCCTGACTGTTCCTCTGATCCGGCATCTTTATCGGAGGAGGTTTTGCTTTCAAACCGGCTGTCGAACTTTGCGCCCGCATTGAATTTTTTTTGAATGACTTTTTTTGCTTGTATGTCCCTCTCTTTTACTTTTTCAAGCTCTGCCTCGGCTCTCTCACGGGCCTTTTCACCGCTCTCCTTCCCCTTGTTGTCACAGCCCATATAAAGAAACAACGACATCCCGGCAAGAATCATAATGACTTTACTAACTTTTGATTTCATGTCGTTCCCCTTGCCCCATGTAAAAAATTGCGTGGTTATTCGTCGGATGATCCATGTGAAAATGTTCCAAAGGGGCACAATGCTGAGATGTGGAAAAGACACCATAACTGTCCCTAAAGCTGATAGTAGTTTAGTTCTACTACAAGCCACAATTAGAGAATAGGGACTTTCAATCAACAAAGAAAATTGGGGTGTGACACAAAATTCCTTTGTTGATCATGGGGGCCACACCCCAAAGGAGCTCCTTTTGCAAGTGAAAAGAGCATTAGTATAGTTTGTAAGGGACGTGCCCAAATCCACAAGTCCCAAGTTCCACGTGGGAGTGTCTTGTCTCACCTCAAAGCTGCACTGTCTTCATTTTGATCTCAGACTTCCCCAATAGCATCCGATCCAGCAGGCGGACAAACCCTCTACGAGGTCGTGTTGCTTTTCTCGGGCGGCACAAAGACCTCCGGGCCTTCGTTCGGAAGCGTCTCCACGTACACTGACTGGCTGGGGAAGGCAAAACCGGCCCCGGCCTCTTCCACGATCTCCTTGATCCGGTAGGCGAGCTGTTCCTTGACCTCGAGCCATTCCCCCCACACCGTGGTGCGGGTAAAGCAGTAGAGCATGATGTCGATGGAGGAATCGCTGAAACGGTCGATCCGCACGAAGGTGAGGACCTCGGGTGGATGGGCGAATGCCTCTGATCCGAGGACATAGGCCTCGATCCGGTCCCGGATGATCCGAAGCTGGTCGATGGTGGTTCGGTATTCCACCCCGATGATCCAATAGATCCGTCTGTGGGTCATGGCGGAAAAATTGATGGCTGAATTGTCCGAAAGCTTGGAATTGGGCACATAGACCTGGGCCTTGTCGAATCGGCGCACCACGGTGGATCGAAACCCGATGGTCTCGACGGTTCCCTCCACCACACCGTCGACCCGAATCCAGTCCCCCGGATGGAACCGCTTCTCAGCGATCACGAGAATCCCCGAGATGAGGTTCTTAAAAAGATCCTGGGCCCCTAAGGCCACGGCCACCCCGACGAGCCCGAGACCCGCGAGGATCGGGCCGATCTTGATCCCCCAGATCTCCAGGATCGTGGCCCCACCGATGAAGATGAAGGCGATGTTGACGGCTTTAATGAGCCAGTCCACCATGGGAGTGGTAAAGACCTTTTCCAGGCCCCGCATGAACACCGACAGGGGCTGGACCAGTTTGACCAGGCCCCAGAAGATGACGAACACGATGAGGGAACGGACCAGCCTGTCTGCGAAGATTTCCAAGTTTCCTGAAAGATTGAGATACTCTGCTGCGAAGTAGACACCCAGCACAACAGGGATGAAACTCACCGGCTTCTGAAGAACCTCCAGGGCCTTGTCATCCAAAGGGGTAGATGTCTTTTGGGTGAGAAGACTGATCCGGTGAACGACAATTCGGGAAAACAGACGCCGAATGATCAGGAATCCCAGGACAATAAAGACGGCCACCGTAATCCGTCCGATATTGATTCCATAGAGACCATTTTCCCACACATCCACAACAACCGCCCAGAATGTCTTCCAACTGTCCATTCTTTCCCCCGGTGTATCCGGTCTTCTCTAAAGTTAAGGATTTAGGGAACATACATAAGATTGTAATATTCAATCGTGAAACAAGGAATATGATCGCGATTTTACCAGATCTTTCCCCCTTCGGACCGCCTGACTCACAGCCGGTTGTGTCAGCTTTAATCGTTTCGCCAACTCTCCTTGGCTGGTCCCCAAACGATCTGTTGCCCAGTAACATAGAATACTGCGCGTCTCTACCTTCCTCCTCTCCTTACCCTTCTCGACTATCTCTTCAGGGCTCATCCCCACTATCTCTCCAACCCGCTCAATGAGCGCGTCCAAATCATATCCTTCGGCCTCAAGACGATATCTCTTTTCAAAATGTTCCTCGGCCTGAGACAATACTTCATCAACAAAGTCACCGTCTCCTAAAATGCGTTCATCACCTTTCTGATATTCACCAGATCTCCTCAATGCCTTGACTGCCGCCCAACCCCCCTGGCTGCGTAAAAGACCACCTCCTGTTAGATCTGAACGCCTTCCCTGTTCAATACCTGCTCGTACAAACTCATTATACCTCCTTCTGGCGGCCCTCTCTTTATCCCCAAATAGGCGCTGCACGTATTCAACATCCTGCCAGTCATTCTTCCTGCCACCAAGGATAACCCCGTGTCCACAGTAAAGATGCCGGCCCAGAGCTTTGTATCCTGAAACCAATCTGGCCCGCAACGGGTTTAAATGAATATAGCGCAGCAACTCCAGCAGATAGGGGTCTTCCTGACACAAAATGGACTTGTATCGGTTTTGAAACAGATGGCCAAAACGGCGGTGACGGCGGTTGTAATTGACAACATACCCGGTCAAAAGCCTTTGCATGACCCTGGAGACCGGAACATTTCCCGTTCTCAATAACAGATGAAAATGTTATGTGAAGTTCTATATTATGTGAAGTTGAACACCCCTATTTCCTCCCCGTTCCTCTATTTTCTTCACCTGTTTAGCAATTTACTACACATAATTGGGGCGCTTTGGCAAGCGAATTCAACCATTGTAAGATATTG
>JADHXI010000142.1 GCA_016783065.1 Desulfobacteraceae bacterium
CGGAGGCCAACACTCCTGATTTACACCCGTGTAAGGGTAAGGGGAAAAGACGCCTTTGTTTCTGTAACTTCTCAATGGGTTGGGGGAAAAGACCATGCGAGTTCCGCCAACCGACAATCTTCAGTTTGCGGGCTTCAATTTTCGCGTTTGCCCAGATTAGGGGTTGCCATAGGAGATCATAAGCCCTAAAATCCCCTCCAGACAAGAGGTGCCTCGGGTTATGACGACGGGCGTTGAAAGGGCTGGAGAAGGACCTTGAATACGGAGATGGGGGCTGAAGAGGGAATTATCAGACCCATAAAGGGAAAAGGCGACCCCTTGGTGGACCCTGACGTCCTGATGGTTATGATCCCCTCCGAACTCAAGCACCTGGCGCAGGTGGCCAAGGCGCACGAGGTGGTTTTCTCTGAGATGAGGTTGTATCGGTTATACCAGACAGAGCGCGGGTCTGATGTGCCGCTTACGCTTTCCGGTCCTTTTCTCGGGGCTCCTCACGCGGTCATGGCCATGGAAAAGCTCATTGTCTTGGGTGCAAAAAGGATTTGGGTGCTGGGGTGGTGCGGTTCACTGCAACCTCATATACCCATCGGACATATCGTGGTGCCAACGGGTGCGGTCTCAGAGGAGGGGACGTCCCCCCATTATCCCATAGGAGAGAGACCTCTTGAATCGGATGAAAGACTCAACCGGATGTTGGGGGAGGCGTTGGAACGAAGAGGCATACCGTTTTCCAAAGGGATGGTATGGACCACCGACGCCATTTACAGGGAAACGCCGGGTAAAGTGAAAGACTACCAGGCCCGGGGGATTCTGTGTGTGGAGATGGAGATCTCAGCGCTTATGACCCTCGCCCTCTACCGATCGGTTTCAATGACGGGATTGCTCGTTGTCTCTGATGAACTTTTTGATTTCAAGTGGCGGCATGGCTTTTCCAACCCCCAACTGAAAAAGAATTCGAGGGGGGCAGGTCAGACGCTGCTGGACCTGGCGACTTCCTGCGCTCAGGGAGATATAAACCAGGGTTTTTTTGAAGGGCAGGAATAAATGGATTTATCCAGAGGTGTTCTGGCCATAGATGTGGGAAGCGGTACACAGGACATCCTTGTCTGGCAGCAGGGGATTAACCCGGAGAACTGTCCAAAGATGATTCTTCCCTCGGCCACCACAATTCTTGCAGGCCTGATCGCCCGGGCCACTCAAAAGGGGGACGATATTTTCCTTTCCGGGAGGACAATGGGCGGGGGCCCCTGTTCACGCGCCATTAGAAACCACTTGCGTGCGGGGCTCAAGGTCTTTGCCCTGCGGGAGCCGGCACTCACTTTTCATGATGACCTTAAAAAAGTTGAAGGAATGGGGATCCAAATCGTTGATCATAAGCCGGATAGGGGGTCCCTCACGGAACTTGAGATGGGTGATATTCACCTCGAGGCCATACACCGGGCCCTGGGTCTTTTTCATGTGGCCATTCCTGAAATCATTGCGGTTTCGGTCCAGGATCACGGGTTTTCGCCGACAAAAAGCAACCGGGCCTTCAGGTTCAGACAGTGGACAGATCTTCTCAGGTCAGGCAACGGCCTTGAAAGCCTCCTCTATCAGCCCCCCCCTGAGCACCTTAACCGGATGACGGCCATCAGTAAAAAGGTGCCGGGGGCATGGGTGATGGATACATGCGCCTCCGCTATCCTGGGCGCCCTTCAGGATCGCTGGGCAATTTCCAGGCGAGAGGAAGGGGTCACCATCGTGAATATCGGCAACGAACATACCGTGGCGGCCCTGGTGAAGGCACAAAGGATATGGGGGATTTACGAGCATCATACCTCACTGCTGGATACTGAAAAACTAACTGATCACCTGGCCCGATTCCGAAAGGAGAAGCTTGCAAACCAGGAAATCTTTGAAGGCATGGGGCACGGATGCCGGGTGATTTCCGGGGCCAGGGAGGCCAGCCCTTTCAAACATCTGATAATAACAGGCCCCAACAGGGAGAGGTTCTTGAGTTTGGACGGACACATGGCCGCCCCTTTTGGGGACATGATGTTGAGCGGCTGCTTTGGGCTTGTGGAGGCAGTCAGACAGAAGCTTTTGGGCCGGCCGGCTGGTCATCGTTAAAAATCCGAGCCCAGACGGCCCGGCCTTGGTTTACCCCAGAGGAGATAAGTTTACCGGAATTTCATTGGCTCATGGAGTGATGGAGTACTGGAGTGTTGGAGTGCTGATAAAGAACCTTGAACAAAAATGATGGATTGCACAAGACAGTTGCTGTTTCGGAAAAAATTACCGCCTTCTACGATGTTTCAATACTCCAGTACTCCACAACTCCAATATTCCGTGTCAAATCATACAAAGGCAGATCCATTTTGCTCTGACCTGGCGCAGAGGATCAGGTTTTCCGTATCGAAATAAGATGGAAAAAACCAAAGAGGAAATCCAAGAGCTAAGGGAAAAGCTCAGGCACCACAACCACCGATACTACGTCCTGGATGATCCCGAGATATCAGACGCCGAATATGACAGGCTTTTCCAACGTCTGACCGAGCTGGAAAAACAGGCCCCTGATCTTGTTACACCCGATTCACCCACCCAGCGGGTTGGGGCAGGGCCCCAGGCGGCCTTTTCGGAGGCAAGGCATCGGCTGCCCATGCTCAGCCTCGGCAATGGATTCCAGGATCAGGATATCAGGGATTTTGATGCCCGGCTCAAGAGATTCCTGGGAGATGATTCCCCTGTGGAATATACGGTGGAGCCAAAGATTGACGGCCTTGCCCTTGAACTGGTTTATGAGAACGCCGGGCTTACGGTCGGGTCGACCCGGGGGGATGGTTATGTGGGAGAGGATATTACCCGGAACATAAAGACCATTCTGACAGTCCCTTTGACCCTGACAAACCCAAAGGGGCACGGACGCCCCGCACCTGATCTGGTGGAGGCCAGGGGTGAGGTGTATATGGAGAAAGAAGCCTTTGAGCAATTGAACAGGACAAGGCTTGAAAGGAATCTCCCTCCATTCGCAAACCCCAGAAACGCGGCAGCCGGCTCCTTGAGACAGCTGGACCCGAGAATCACCGCCAGAAGACCGCTCAACATGTTCTGCTATGGTGTTGGGGAAATAGGCGGGGCCCCTTTTGATACCCACCATGAATTGATGGTTTGTCTCCAGCAGTGGGGCCTCCGGGTTAATAGACCCCATATACGGGTTTGTGGCACGCTGGATGAGGTCATCGCGTGTTGCCGTTATTTTGAAGAGATACGGTCTCAATTTCCTTATGAAATCGATGGGGCTGTGATCAAGGTCAATCAACTGAACTTGCAGGCAAGACTGGGCCAGAAATCCAGGAGCCCGAGATGGGCACTTGCCTACAAATTCAGACCTACCCAAGAGACCACAAGGATCATCAAGATTGATATCCAGGTGGGTCGCACCGGTGCCCTGACACCGGTGGCACACCTCGAACCCGTTGAGATCGGGGGTGTTATGGTAAAGCGGGCGACCCTCCACAATCAGGATGAAATCGAGAAGAAGGATGTGCGGGAGGGGGATATTGTGTTGGTTCAGCGGGCCGGAGACGTCATCCCCGAAGTGGTGCAGGTGATCCGGTCAAAGAGGACAGGCGCAGAAAGGAAGTTTGCAGTGCCGACCCATTGCCCTGTTTGCGGGTCCGGGGTGGAAAAGAGGGAAGGAGAGGTGGTTCTGAGATGCCTGAACCCTAACTGCCCGGCTCAGATCAAACAATCATTAAAGCATTTTGTTTCAAAGGGGGCCATGGATATAGACGGGCTCGGGAATAAACTGATTGAGCAGTTAATTGAAAAGGGACTGGCAAAAGAACCGGCCGATCTATACGAACTCCGGTTTGACGATCTCAAAAAACTGGATAAAATAGCCGATAAGTCGGCGGGCAACCTTGTGGAAGCGATTCAAAACAGCAAGCGGACAACCCTGGCCAAATTTATCTATGCCTTGGGTATCAGGCATGTTGGAGAACATGTTGCCGGGATATTGGCGGATTATTTTGGGGACCTGGGACGTCTGGAAGAGGCCACAGAGGAGCAATTGTTGGACATCGATGGGGTCGGACCCCAAATAGCGGAAAGCATTGTTTCCTATTTCTCAGACGGATCCAACAGGGAACACAGCGAGCGTCTCTTGAGACAGGGCATTCAGTTTGAAACAGTTGGTCACACCGGGGCGGGTGCTGTTGCAGGAAAGACCTTTGTGATGACCGGTTCCCTCTCCTCCATAAAGCGCTCCGAGGCCAAGGAGCAGATCCTCAGACGGGGCGGCAAGGTCTCCTCTTCGGTAAGCAGGAGCACCGATTACCTGGTTGTGGGGGAATCCCCCGGTTCAAAGCTTAAAAAGGCGGCAGAGATGGATGTCCCTATCCTCAAGGAGGAAGCGTTCCTGAGGATGTTGGGAGGAGAATAGACGGGGGGCAAGGAATGCGTCAAAGCCGAGTTCACCTCATCATTGAAGGAAGAGTCCAGGGCGTATGGTTCAGAGACTCCACCCGCAGAGAGGCCGTTGCCCTGGGTGTTTCGGGTTGGGTGCGGAACCGGCGCGAAGGCACGGTGGAAGTCTTGGCGGAAGGACCCGAAGATCGGGTTAACAAACTGGTTTCATGGTGCCATGCGGGCCCCCCTGCTGCAAAGGTTTCAGGTGTCCGGGAGACCCGGCACGACTGGCAGGGAGAATTTACGTCCTTTGACCTCATTTTCTAGGAGATTTTCAGTGCGTCGATTACGTTTAGGGGCCTCCCTTTGGATGGCCCTGCTGTTTGTGCTCATCACAACCTCCGGCTGCGGCACCATGCGGAATCTGATCAGTCCGGTGATTCCGAAAAGGCCCGAGCTGAAAAAGAGGGTCATGGTTTTTCCGCTGGTAGACCAGGCAGGGCTGGAAGCCGAGAAGGCCAAGAAATTGGATAGGGATCTTAAGGAATTTCTGAAGCAATCGCCTGATCTGTTGCTGTATAACCCCCCCGATGGCACGTTTTCCTCCTTGGCTATGACCTCGCCCTTATTTGGGGTAGCCACAAGTTCAAGGCTCATCGACTTTGCGGAAGGGTTGGGCATGAATGCGCTCATCATCGGGGTCATGAACCCTGTTGAGATCACGACCAGGAAGTCAGGCATCTGGCCTTTCAGGAGATACAAGAAGTTTTATGACATCTCCATGGGCCTGAATGTGGTGGACATTACGACCAAGACCTTTTCGATGACGCGGATCGAATCGGAGGAGTATTCTGCCTCTCTGGAGGATTCTGAAAAGCGAGGTGACAAGGAAATCATTGACGAGTACCTGAAGGAGGCCCTCCCAGACATTCTGGAGGAGCAGGCTTCGGCCGTTGAAGATGAGCTTGCCAAGGTTCCCTGGACGGGGAAGGTTTTGGCCGTAGAGGATGACACCATAATGATTAACGCGGGAAAAGAGGTGGGGGTCCGGCCCGGGCAAACCTTCGAGGTCTTATCCAAGGGAAGATCCATTCCTTCCGGCAGCGGCAGATCTATTCGACTGCTTGGGGCAAGGACGGGGGAGATCAAGATCGACTCGGTCATGGAAAAGCATTCTCTGGCGGTGCCGGTCAAAGGAGAGGGCTTTTCTGCAGGCCAGGTCGTAAGGTTCAAGCGTTAATTTTGACCTGGAGCATCTCCCTGGCGTGGGCGAGAGCGCGCGGAGTGATCTCTTTTCCGCCCAGGAGACGGGCGATCTCCTGGACCCTCGAGCCAGGGTCCAACTCGGAAATGGCGGTTTGAGTTCGGGCCTCGATGACCTCTTTCCTGACCAAAAAATGACGTTGCCCCTGGCTGGCGATCTGGGGCAGGTGCGTGATGCACAATATCTGATGATACTGGGCCAGGGACAAGAGTTTTTCACCGATCACCTCAGCGGTTGCGCCGCTTATCCCTGCATCCACTTCGTCAAAGATAAGAGTCTCAACAGAGGCGGATTTTGCCAGGATCGATTTCAAGGCCAGCATGATCCTGGAGAGTTCTCCTCCCGAGGCTATCCTGGAAAGGGGCCTCAGATCTTCCCCCACGTTTGGGGAGATCATGAATTCCGGGCGGTCAAACCCATCGGGCCGTAGATCCTGGATCGTCTCCTCGGGGGTCCCATCAAAGCTTACCTGGAACCTGGTTTGTTCCATGTGAAGCTGATGGAGCTCCTTTTCCATCTCATTTTCCAATATGCCACCCCACTTCTTCCGCTGTTTTGCAAGGGTTTTTGCGGCGCGTATAAGCGCTTTATCCAGATCTTGCCGCTCCCTGACCAACTGATCTGAGGTGTCCCGCTTTTCGTCCAGATCATACATGGCGGAGGCGAGGTTATCCCTAAATCTCAAGACATCTCCCAGGGTGGGTCCATACTTTCGCTTGAGCCTATTGAGGAGTTCGAGTCTCTCTCCGATCTCTTCCAGCCTTTGGGGGTCCATCCGTATGCCCTTTTGAAGGTCCCTGAGGGCAAAAGAGATATCTTCCAACTTCACTTCAATTTCCGAAAGATCCTCCCTGATCGGAGAGAGTGCCGGATCTATTGCTGCTCCCCTTTCCAATCTCTTGGCACACTGGGATATGGCGGAGAGCACGGAGTCGTTTCTCTCGTACAGGCTTTGGTATCCTTGGGAGACGATTTCGAGGAGTTCTTCCGCGTGCTGAAGGATTTTTTTCTCCTTGCTCAAGGCCTCATCCTCGCCAAGGCCTATGGCAGCAGTTTCAATCTCCTGTATCTGAAACCGGGTCAGGTCTTGCCTTTCCTCGATTTCCCTGATCTCTTGTTCCAGATGTTTGATCTTTTCTTCCAGTGATTGGTGACGGCTGTAGTGCTCACCCAGGTGAAGCCGTTGAGGCGTGAGCCCTCCAAAGTCATCTAATAAATAGAGATGGTTTTCGGGCCTCAGGAGGAGCTGATGTTCATACTGACCCGATATGCTCACGAGACTGGGGCCCAGGCGGGACAGCATCTGCAGGGTTGCCAGGGAGCCATTGATGAGTATCTTGTTTCGGCCCTCTCGGAAAATGCTTCTCTTGATCAAGAGTTCGCCGTCAAAGGGAAGCGAAAACTGGGATAACCTTTCTTTCAGGGACTGGTTTTCGGGAACGGCAAAAAGGGCCTCAACCGTCGCCTCCCTGCACCCCGTACGAATGAGATCACCGGATGCCCTTCCCCCGAGGATCAGGTTCATGGCATTGATGATGATGGACTTGCCTGCCCCTGTCTCCCCTGAGATGGCGTTTAGTCCGGGCCCAAGGCTGATCTCAAGATGCTTGATAATAGCAAAATCGGTGATGTTTAATTGGACGAGCATAATATAGGATTTGCGATTGCCGATTTACGATTTACGATTCGAAAGCCCATCAAGAACAGCCTCATAACCAGAGAGGAGCCCAAAAACATCTTCTTCAACAGTATAGATATATCAGAGGAGAAACTCTGCAGGCTGGATGCCATAGCTCGCAGGGTGAAGGGTTTTGACGATGTTTCTCCGAAATGATCCCGTATGGGGATCACGTTCTGCCAAGTTCTTCGCCTTTCCCTTTCTGAACCCGCCTTCCCCATCGGATACCAGGATCAATACCCTGGGTCGGTCCTTTAGTGTCTCTTCGGGAGTCTCCATCACCAGCCCGGTCTCCCCCGTGTCGAGTTTCAGGAGTGTGCCTACCGGGAACACCCCGAGCATACTGACGAATACCTTCAGGAGGATGGGATCAAAGTCCTTCCCAGCGCCCTCCATCATCATGCCCAGGGCCCGGTCCGGGCTGAAGGGCGTAATGCGGTAAATCCTCGCTGATGTCATTGCGTCGAATACGTCGGCGATGGCCAGGATTCGCCCGAACAGGCCCTGGGGTTTTTCTCTAAGGTGCCGGGGATAGCCGGAGAGATCGTACTTCAAATGGTGTTCGAAGATGGGGGGGATGATCCTGGCCTTGACAGCTTCGTCGGTACGCAGTTTAACGATGTGGCTTACGCTTTTCACAGGGTGCTTTTCGATTTCTTCAAACTCCTGGCTGCTTAATTTGCCGGGCTTGAATAGGATTTCACGGGATATTTCTGTCTTTCCAAGATCGTGTAAGAGCCCACAAATCCCTAATCTTTCCAGGGCTGTTCGCGAAAGCCCGAGGCGTTTTGCCAAACACAGGGAGAGGACGGCCACATTTACCGAATGGGTATAGGTATAGTCGTCAAAGTCCCGGATGGTGCTCATGCCCAGCAGCAATGATTCATCTTCGGATACAAGGTCCACCAGGTTTTGGACCATCCGTTTGGCCTTGCGGATGCCCACAGGCCGCTTGGAGGATATCTTTTGGCCCACGTTCTTTACTGACGCCAAGGCGTAAAAATAGGTCCTTTTTGCCCTTTCTTTGAGTTCAAGCTCCGCGTCCGGCAGCTCTTCCTGGTTATGGACTATCTCCGCCCAGGGAAAGGCATCACCCTCCAGCTGCTGGGCAATCCACGCCACGGGATTCTCCTGACGTTCGGCCTGGTTCAGGGTACGAGCGAATGCCAATACCTGCTCAATGGGTGCGTCGCTGACGGCAGTGTATAGGCGGAGTCCCTGGAGCCCCCGGGTCTCGAAGTAATGAAGCATTCCATGGACAAGGTCAAAACTCTCGAGCCGATAGATAAGTTTTTTCTCTCTCATATAAAACCTGCCACCAAAGACCTCAATTGTTGTGTGGGGGTCATCGATGCAGGACTCAACGACGGAGGTGACAAATTCCCCGGCACTCTCCCTCAGGACCTTATTGTTATCCTGATGGATCTTTACCGTTTGGAGCAGCCAGTAAAAGGTCCTGAGAAATTTCTCGTCCGGCTTGTCAGGGATCTTCTGGGGATCTTTGGCCAAGTTATCAGCCTCCTTTTTTATCTGCTAAACTCCGTTGCCTTTCTGTGGGCTATCCGTACACTGGGAAAGACGCTTCGAGAGGCCTTATCCAGGATCTCATGTGCTTCATCCAATCCCAACAGTTTCAATGCCATGGCCGCTCCTTGACGGTGAGTTGATCTCCTGAAACCGGGCACCCAGCCCCGGTTCAGTAAGGTTCTGCTCAGAAATGGAATTGAACGGGCTGAACCGCAGCTGCCCAGGGCCTTATAACAGGCCGGGAGGTGCTGATTGTTATGGCGTTGAAAGCGCCGGTTTTCAAGGTAGTCCATTAAAAGGTCTTCCGCTACCTCGTTTCTGTCTTGTCCCATGTAGTTGAGCATGATCATCCGAATAGGGTCGCTCGGGTCCTCAATTAAGGGAAAAATCTCTTTTAGGAGATGAGGATCCCGGGCCATCAACGTGTCGAGTGCGCACTTTCTTATTCGCTCGGAGGAATTGCGCACCAGCGCGAGGAGGAGCTTAGTGGGTCTCTCACCCTCAAGGTCTTTTAATACGGGCACGATCCTCTGGACAAGGCTCTGGTCGCGGTGATTCAGGAGACGTTCCAAAGGAGCGATATCTCTGCTGGCCAGGGACCCGATCGCCTGAGTGAGTTCACGTTGGACGCGAGGGGAAGAGACTTCAAGGGACAGAGGCCCAATGGTCAAAATCGCTTCCGGTGAAAGGAGAAGGAGTATCCGGCGGAGCAAAACCCTGTGAGAGTCAAGGATCTCCAGGACAGGCCAAACTTCCTGAAGGACACTCAAGACCTGATACCCGGAGACCTCCTTAAAGAATTGTTCTAACCTGGGGATGGCCCAGACCCTGTTCGTTTTACAGGAGTCATGGATTTCATGCAAATCCTCAAGGAGCTTTAGCGCCACCTGGAACTCTACCATGGAAAGAGCGCCCCTGAACTCCTCCCGCAAAAATTTAAGAACGTCTTCAAGATCCTTCTCTTCGATGTGTTCCCTGAGGATAACCATCAGGACGTCCAGGATTTCCTCAATATTGTCATGTTTTTCATCCTCAAGAACCATTTCTTGAAGTTTATTCATCTCTTCGGGGGTGAGTTCCCCCATTGCCGTATCCCTGTCTGGGTCGGCAACGGCCTGTGCAATGTCTTGTTCCTCTTCCTCCTCATCCCCGCCGCGATGCTCTTCATCCACCACACGCAGGAGAGAGAAATCCACTAATGTTTCGTCTTCCAGGAATATGTCCGTGGCCTCGTGGCGGAGGTGTGGGAATTGAGCCTCCCAAAGGGCCGTCACAAGGTCACCCTCGGATTCTTCAGGAGTTTCTCTATGTTGGTTCAGTATTTTAAAGAACCCCGCAATCTCTGTTAATTCGATCCCCTCCTGAAACTCCACCCACAGAATCCCGTCACGGAAGAGGACGAAAGCCATGTTCCCCACGTGAGGAGCCCCTTGATGGAGGACCTCATCCCGGAGGAGCAACCGATCCCTCCTTACATGGAACCTGAAGTTGCCATGGACCTTAAAGAACTCGTTGAGACGGGTGGCCACGTTCGTCACGGACTGCTGCACGGTCTCATTGTCCTCGGGATAAAGGGCATAGTTCTTCATGGCAATGAGAAAAAAGGCGATCAGATCTTTGGCAGGCTGGAGTTCTTGGTCAGTGACGTCGCCATTTGCGGATGACAGGTCTTTTTCCATGGATATTTCTGTCATGTGGTCCCCTCGATGCCCTGTTAATGTCATCAACACAATAACACCTTTCCA
>JADHXI010000143.1 GCA_016783065.1 Desulfobacteraceae bacterium
CGGTATGACACACCCCACAGGTCGATACCTTTATCAGTACCTCCCTGTTCCCCGGTATCGGGACCGGCAGGTCTAACATTTGAAGAGGCTCTCTGTTCTCCTTAAAACTGGAGATCCCCTTCAATACCATGGCCTTCATCTCGGTCTTACCTCCTCTTTTTCGATTTAGCCGCAAGAGTCGCAAAAAGCGCAAGGTTGTCTTATGCCCTAAATAAAGGATCTCAATGGCACATATTTTTTCAAGAGAATTTGCTTTCCAGATCCTCCGTCAATGTGATGATAATAAACCTTTCACCTGTTTTGGTGCTAATGTCCGTATGAAAGCTTCTTGTGAGGCATCCCGTTATTTCAGTAATCATACCCTCTAAGAGCCCTCGGGATGTCTCTAAGAGTTTTGCTCGAATCTGTTTAATAAGATGAATACCTTCATCGTCTTTTGCCAGATAAGTCTCTGCCGGGGTCAATACGCCCTTCAGCCGGATCATCACGATGTCCTGAATAATATGTGTTCTGGCTTCTACCGGCCCCCGGCCCATGTGCTCTTTTTCAAATGAAATGAGGGCATTGCTGATCTCAGCTTCCATCTGGCCCTTTGTCATGGCCTGAAGAGGGCTTATCTTCTTTTTTCCCATGGCTATATTTTCCTCCAAAAAATCTATACTCAATTTGGAGTACCTGTTCCCAGGCTGTCAGGAGGTGCCCATTGATGCGTTTTCAGGACTTGCAACACGCACAATTGAATTAAAGCTTACGGGATGTGTCTCCTCTTCGATTCTTTACCGGGTTTACTCAATCCTCCAAGGGGAATAACAATATTCCAATACTTATGCAGGTGTATCTTCAAAAATTGTAGCCAAATTTATTTTGATCCATGTACCATATGCGAAAGCCTCCAACTTTGCAACCGCTAAGAATTCACAAAGAGGGAGGCTTTCAGTTTTCAGCACCAGCTCGGGAATTATTGAACTCTTGACACAGAATCTCTACGCGGCCTTCCATTCCATCCAGTGGCAGGGGCCCGCTCAAGCAGCGCGTGTTTGCATGTTTAGTTCAATGGCACACACAGGGCACTTCATGGTTTACTCCATATTTCTTAAGGTTCTTTGAAGATTCTCGGTTACTCTTCCACTTGATCTGGAATTCAATTTCCTCCCTTTCAATACACTTTCAAATTACAACTATTTTGTATGGTGGTTTGCTTGCTCACAAATCATCAGAAAGTATCTGACCAAACAAAGCCCCAGCATGTTATGCGACGTATTGTTCTTTAATCCTATCAAACTTCATTGTGGACAGATCCATCGTGACATAGGTGAACTCATTAAGTTGACCGGGTTGAATACATGTTGTTCTTCCGAGCTTTGCATACCACCGGCCTGAGACCTCAGGGGACTCATGGATATGACCATGAAGGGAGAGCTTTGGCTGATATTTCTTTAAAAAGTTGTAAACCGCCTTTGATCCTGCCCTCAGAGCACCATGAGAATATCGATCCAATCCTATCCCGTATGGGGGCGTGTGGATTACATATACGCTCTTTGACATATCCTTGGGACGTACCAGTCGATTAAGCTCTTCCTCTATGGTTGGGAGCGTTTTTGCATAGGCGAACCAGTCATCTATTTCTTGCCACCCTTCTGGTGCAGACAAGAGTCCTTTTCCGAACTGGGCCCCGAAAACATAGTTATCCCTGTCCATTCTGCATCTGTCTTTGAGCCGGAACGGATAATCAACTACCCAGTTCATTCCTATGAATTCGTAACCTCCCACTTCAAATTTCCGCTGTGCCAGGCAGACCACAAAGGGATACTTATCACAGGTTTCCTCAAAGAGTGGATCAAATATCATGAGGTCATCGTTTCCCGGGCAGCAGAGATAATAGATCCCGGCGGAGTTGAATTGTGCAAAGTGATTGTCAAGGTAGTTGGTAATGAATCTGCCCTGTCTGAAAGGGTCATTATCCCAGGGCAGCATATCACCACCATTTATGGCCACATCTGCCCGAAAGCCTTTTGCTGCTTCGAACAGGCGCTCATACTTCCACCTGCTTCCATGCAAGTCCGTTACAAACAACACTTTCATACGGGCAACTCCTCATATTTATCCTGTATTTCTGCCTAAAGCATACCTGAGCAGTTACGATCTCTGAACCCGGAACCTGTGAACGTTTATCGATCTCTTTATATCCCCAAATCATCCTGCGCGGTATTTTTCAGGCAGTACGGCTTTTGTTCCCCATTCTTCAGGGAACTTTTGTCCGGGCTGCTCGCCTAATTTTTGCTTTCTTTTCGAAAGTCCCGGTCGGGCAAATTGCATATGGCCCTCTTTCAGGGTACGACCGTTGATAACAGCCTCGGATCGCAGCCTTCGACCGGCGGATTTTTCCATCCTCTGTCCAAGCCATAAAACGCGATCCACATCATATCCATGCTCAATCCCTAACTCCTCAATCATAACCAGGGTATCCTCTATACAGATCAGACCCACATAGCGGGGATCTTTATAATAATACTCGCCGGTTCCCCTGACCGGACAATCATCAAGGAAGTTGGATGGCTGTCCGCCCAGACCGCCGAAGGTTGCCTCATAGCGGGTAATACCGGCCTGAAGTGCAGCCAGGACAGATGCCGAAGCCACGCGCTTGGTCTCGTGGAAATGCGCCACGTGCAGGCAGGCCCCATGGAGAGGCACAAAAAAAGGCCAACAGTGCTTACTTAGACTGTTGGCCTACATTGGGCTGATCTCCTCGTTGCTACACGAGGCTATCCTCCTCTTGTCCGCCACACGTTTCCTGTTTGTGTTTTACTGACATATAAGACATCCGCTTTTCTGTGTCAATAGTTTATTTTGCCAACTGTCAACCTGTCAACCGCAGGGTTTGATCGCCCTCCAAAACGCTTGACTTCACAAGACACTGCATGTAAGTTGTCATCGAAATTTCCTGCCGGTTTTAAGAAGGCAAGGTCGAACAAATTTGCAGCTCTCATAGCTCCAAATTTTATCAACTGTCGCCCCGGAATTCCGCAAAGATCGGAGACCCTCCTTGCGGAAAATGGGATAGGAGGAAAAATGTTCTTGAAGACGAAAGGGTTCCAGCTCTGTTTGGCATTTGCACTCGGTATGGTTGTTCTGTTCTTACCCAGACCGGAAGGCACGAAATTTTCTATTGTTGGAGATAAAGACCAAAAGCTTTTTCAACAGGTAGACCCGTATTTTAAGCTGGTCTCTCCTGAAAAAGACCCTGAGTCAGGATACATGCTGGAGGCAAAGCATCCTGGCAGCAAGGAAGCTACAGCGGAATTTCTTATGGAGAAAGCTGCGCAATCAGATATGAAGGGGGTTCAAGTTGTCTATGAGAACGGTCTTTCTCCAAAAGCAATGAGATTCTTAGCCGTCTTAGTGGTGCTGGTCTTTCTCTTTGTGGTGGAACCCATCCCCCTCGAGATCACGGCCATCTGTATCGGGGTCTTCCTTGTGATAATGGGGATCAGTGACGCCAAAGCGGCCTGGGCTCCCTACATGCACCCGGTGGTCGTCTTTATCATGTGCTGTCTTATCTTTGCCATATCTCTGGAAAAGGCGGGAATTACAAAGCGGTTAGGATATTTTATCATAAAGAAAGCCGGGAGCAGCGTTGTCAAGTTCACCTTTATTATATCCATTGGGCTTGGCATATGCTCTGCGTTCATGCATGACGCGGCAGCCTGTGCCATAGGAATCGTGACCATGCTCCCCCTCATGAGGGCCGTTGGTATCGAACCCCATACCAATACCGCAAAGTTTATGATGCTTTCCTTACCCTTTGCCTGCTCCTGCGGCGGTATGGGAAGCCTTATTGGCGGGGGCCGTTGTATGGTTGCTGCTGCATTCCTTAAAGAATTTACCGGCATAGAAATCACCTTCTTCGACTGGATAAAGTATTGCATGCCGGCTGCCTTAATTACCGTACCCGCAGCCGTTCTGATCCTCTATTTTATATTCCGGCCCGATCCCAAATTCAGACTTCCGGAATTCGATGATTCCATCGGTCCCTGGACTCCCCTGGAAAAAAAGGCCCTGATCATCATCGGCCTTACCCTCATCATGTGGCTAACAAAAGGGCTCCATGGTATAGATTACTCTATAACGGGGATGTTGGGTGTAGGCGCATTGGTCCTTTTTGGAGTCCTGAAATGGGCGGACATTCATGAACATCTTGAGTGGGGAACGGCCCTGTTCATTTTTGGGGGCGGGATTTCCCTGGGCCTTGCAATGGGTTATTCAGGGGCGGCAAAATATTTTGCCTATCTATTTTTCCCGTTGGTTCAGGGGGGCGGCTGGCTGTTACTGTTTGCAGGGGTCGGGCTTTTCGGGGCCCTTGTGACAAACGCCATGGCCAATGTGGCGGCCGCGGCCCTGATCCTCCCCATTGTGATCCCTATGGCCCAGTTAGAAGGGGTGGATCCCACGGTCCTGGCCCTTTGTCTTGGCACGGCGACCTCTTTCGCCATGCTTCTGGTGATCGGTTGTCCACCCAATGCTATCGCCTACAGTTACAAGTATTTCAAATCAACTGACCTCACCAGGGCGGGGGTTTTTGCGACGCCCATCCTGTTGGGACTTCTCATATTGGTGGCTGCCACATGGTGGAAGATCTTAGGTCTGGTTTAGACAAAAACATCCGCCTCCTTATTGTTGATGACGAAGAGACTTTTCGCCGGACC
This sequence comes from Desulfobacteraceae bacterium, assembly GCA_016783065.1. Lineage (GTDB taxonomy): Bacteria > Desulfobacterota > DSM-4660 > Desulfatiglandales > Desulfatiglandaceae > JABMQV01. The sequence continues at coordinate 4,704 of JADHXI010000143.1, forward strand.
ATAGTCAAGCGTCTGCAGAAAAGGGGGATATCCATTGAAGAAGCCGGAAGCGGTGAAGAATGCCTGTCGATCCTTGAAGAGAAACCCATGGATGTGGTGGTACTGGACGTTAAGATGCCCGGTATGAACGGGATCGAGGTCCTCCGTCATGTCAAGGAAAGATATCCGAAAACAGAAGTCATACTCCTCACCGGTCATGCATCGACCCAGGACGGGGTTGGAGGCATCAAGGCGGGGGCCTTTGATTATCTCAGCAAGCCGATAGAGTTGGAACATCTTTTAGGCAAGATCAAGCAGGCCCATGAAAAAAGAGTCCGGGAAGAAGAAAAGCGCAGAGAGGCAGAATTCAGGGCCAAGATGGAGCAACAGATGATAGCTACCGAAAGGCTGGCTTCTCTGGGAACGTTAGCGGCCGGGGTGGCCCATGAGATCAATAATCCACTGGCAATTATCAAGGAATCTGCCGGCTGGATGAAGCTGATTCTCAACAAGGAAGAGATGGCAGACATACCGCGCAAGGGCGATTTTGAAATGGCCTTGGGCAAGATAGAAAAGGGCGTGGAAAGGGCCAAGAGGATCACGCACCAGCTCTTGGGGTCTGTCAAGCAAACCGATTCGGTATGCTCTGAGGTCAATTTAGAGGAGCTATTGGGTGAGACAGCGGACCTGATTCACAAGGAGGCCGGAAACAAGAATATTGAGATCAGCCATCAAATTGATCCTGCCGTCGGTTCTATCTGGACCGATCCTTATAAGCTTAGGCAGGTCTTGATCAATCTCCTGACAAATGCCGTTCACGCAACCGGATCAGGAGGCAGGATCACTATAATGATTGAACCGGTTGATGAGAGGGTGGCTTTTATAGTACGGGATACGGGTCAGGGTATCCCCAAGGAAAACCTGAACAAGATCTTCGAGCCTTTTTTCAGCACTAAACCTCCTGGTGAAGGTACAGGTCTCGGCCTGTTCGTTACCCGCAGCATTGTTGAGAAATTAGGCGGGAAAATTGAAGTGGAGAGTCAGCTGGGTAAAGGCACCATCTTTCGCGTGCAACTCCCGCGGTATCAGAAAATAGACGAGAAGCCGGCTCAAAATGATCATGTGGACAACCTGAAGAGGGTATTTGAGATAAATTGAGCTTAACATCTCACACGATTTCTGGTATAATTCCATTGGTAAACCATTTAGAGTAGCGTAAGGAGAAAAGAGCCATGATCAAGATACCTACCAAAGTACTCCTGGTCGATGACGAAAAGGATTTCGTGGAAATGCTTTCCCTGAGGCTCCAGGAGGCAGGAGAAAAGGTTTCCGCTGCGTACAGCGGAAGAGAATGTCTCGAGACCTTGGAGAAGACCCGTATTGATGTGGTCATTCTGGATATCAAAATGCCGGGGATGGACGGGATCGAAACCCTGAGGGAGATAAGGAAGAGATACCCTCTTATCGAAGTCATTATGCTGACCGGTCATGGTAGCACCGAGACGGCTGTCGAAGGGATGAAGTTAGGGGCCTTTGATTATCTCTTGAAACCCGCTGATTTTGAAGACTTAGATGCCAAGTTGGAGGCTGCCAGAAAGAGAAAGGATGAGCACGAGGAACGGATCAGGAAGGCGGAGGCCTCGTTCCTGCTGAGGAAAAGCGGAGATATTTAGTGCAGTAACTTACCATGAAAACTTCTCTGTACATAAACCTTCAAAGGAAGATAATATTTATTGTTCTGCTTGTTTCCTTTGCCCCACTTATTCTCCTGGGCGGAACCATTTATTACCAGTTCGCCCGGATGTATAAGAATAAGATCGAAGAGCAGATAAAATACCGTGCCAGGGCTCAAGCTGAGGCCGTGGATATGTTTCTCAAGGAACGGATCGCCCTTCTAAGCACTGCGGCCCATACCCATTCTTTCAGCGACATTACCAATGAAAGGGAACTCTCCCGCATATTATCAATCATGAATTCAAAGGGAGGGGCTTTTGTTGACCTGGGTGTCATTACTAACAACGGCCAGCAGGTAGCCTATGTGGGCCCCTATGATCTTTTGGGGCTGAGCTACTATGAGCAGCCCTGGTTTGGCGAGGTGATGAGCAAGGGAGTATACATAAGTGATGTATATTTCGGCTACCGGCAGCTACCTCATTTCATCATTGCGGTCCTGAGACAGGAACGTCAACCTGTCTGGATCATGAGGGCCACCATCGATCCGGATCTCTTTGGTGCAATGGTTAGGTCCGCCCAGGTGGGAAAAACCGGCGATGCCTATATCATAAACAAGGCCGGGGTGTACCAGACCCGACCCCGCTTCGGCGGAAAGATACTGTCAAACTCCGGTTTGAATACCTCCCTGTTTGGGGGAGGGACCACAATTATCGAACAAAAAAGCGGCGAGGACAAGGAACTCCTGTATGCCGGTTCCTGGCTGAAAACTCCCAGATGGCTTCTGGTCATCAGCCAGGAGGTGGCTGAGGAAATGGAAGGGCTGTTGGCGACCCGAAACATGGAAATCGCCATCATCGTGTTTGGCCTTTTGGCCATTATACTGACCATTGTTCTGACTACCCGCCTCTTTGTCAAGCGGTTAAGAGAGTCAGACGCAAAGATGAACGAAATGAATGCCCAGCTGATGCATTTGGACAAGCTGGCAGCCTTGGGCAAGATGGGTGCAAGCGTCGCCCACGAGATAAACAATCCCCTGGTGGTTGTTATGCAGAAGATCGGATGGATGGAAGACCTCTTAGACGAGGAGGATCCCCAGAAGAGCAAGAACTTGGAGGAATACAGGAAGACCATCAACAAAATAGACTATCATTTAGAAAGGATCCGAAAGGTTGTCCATAATATGTTGGGGTATGCCCGCAAAATGGAACCTCGCCTGGAAAATGTTGACGTCAACGAGACCCTGAATCAGACCATAGACCTGCTGGAAAATTATGCCCGCATCAATAATATCGATATTCAGACGGATCTGGCGCCTGGGGTTCCGATCATTGCCAACGACCAGGCTCAGCTCCAACAGGTATTCTTGAATCTCATATCAAATGCGATCGACGCCATAAACAAAGACGGATTAATCGAGATAAAAAGCAGAAAAATCGATACCCATATAGCTGTCACCGTATCGGATGACGGACCGGGGATTCCCAGAGATCGTCAGGGCAAGGTCTTTGAGCCTTTCTTTACAACAAAAGATACAGAAAAGGGAACGGGACTCGGCCTTTGGGTCAGTTATGATATCATCAAAAAAATGGGGGGAACCATTACCGTTGAGAGCGCGGAGGGGGAGGGGACTACCTTTACCGTGCAGATTCCCATTGTTCTCCCTCAAAAGGAATAGTCGATGGACCCCTCACAACAACAAACATAGGTCGTTTATAAAGGAGGTGTCATGGAACTTTTCAGCGTGTTAGTTGTGGATGACGAGGAAGATTTTGTTGAGACCTTAGTCAACCGTTTAAAGAAGAGAACTATAGATGCAGTGGGTGTCTCAAGCGGCGAAAGGGCCCTGGAATTGATGGGGAAAAGAGAGTTTGATGTGGTCATCCTAGATATCAAGATGCCCGGTGGGATGGATGGGATCGAAGCGCTCAGGGAAATGAAAAAAGTCCAGCCGCTTGCGGAAGTTGTCCTCCTTACGGGGCATGCGTCCGTGGAGACCAGCATAGAGGGGATGAAGATTGGCGCCTTTGATTATGTCCTTAAACCGATAAAGTTAGAAGAGCTTTTCCCAAAGCTGGCCCAGGCCTTTGAAAAGAAGGATGCGCACGATCAGAAGATCCGAAGCGCCAAAATCAAGGAGTCGCTCCGATATTGGTAGGCGTGGCTTCCTGCCCCCTGTCAGTTTTACCCCTTAGGGGCCCTGTATTCGTTTCTGCTCAGAGAAACGACGGGACCCCGGAACCGCCCAAGCCATGGAGGTCCGAGGAGTGGGTTAATCTGCGATCCCACAGGTCTTGAAGATGACTCTCCGGATGGTGAGATCTTTGTTTATCCCCACCCTTTACAATCTGTAAAAAATATCGACATCCATCTTCGCCCCCTGAATCGCCCATCATCTCCTATACACCAATAATACCAATTATTTGAACTATTTATATGACGCCTTGGACAATGTGCTTTTTGGCACAAAGCTTGCGTCTACACGGTACGGTTCACCAAGGAAAATGCTCCCTGTTTCCTTGGTGTGCGACCCTCTGCCCTGACCTTACCCCCTACATTTGATTGCGGTGTCGTTTTTGTCTGCTCTCATTCCGAGGCCGTTGACAGGGGATGGACGGGTCGGGCAACGCGCGTTCCGTCCGGATGTGTAAAATGCGGATGTCGCCTGGGTCCCGAAACAAGGGTTTGGTGAGTATTGGGGAAAATGTTTTGTTCATCACATTTGTTCGTCACAATGGGAACATGTTGAAGAAAATAGGCATTTTAAGGAGGGAAATATGGCTCATCACATGGCAGTTGACATCAACAGTAAATCGGGATTCTGGGCAAACAAACCGGGGTATAAGCCCCTTCTTTTGTTGATTGCATCGCTTGTATTTGCAGGGCTTGTGATTGCCCCTCCCCCACAGGGCATTGTCGATCTGGTGGGTAAGGTAAACCCTCCCGGTTACGAATTGGGCAGGGGATGCAATACGATTACGGATACTGTCAACAAAAAGCTCCGTCCCGACGCCTTTAAGGGGGCAAATGCGCAAGGCAAGCAGACACAGTCCGAGACCGAACCCCTTTTTACGGACAGGCAGGTGGCACAATTGGCCAAGACGATGCTCGCCATATTCTTTTTGGCCGTTTTGTTCTGGGGAACCGAGGCCCTGCCATTAGGCGCCACCGATCTCCTCGTGGCCGTGATGCTCTATCTTTTTGCCATACTCCCTATGAATGAGATATCCAAGGCATATATGCAGGACGCCGTCTTCTTTATCTTTGGCATATTGGCAGTGGCCGTGGGAGTTGCGAAAACCGGACTTGACAAGCGGATCGGGCTGATCCTCCTGAGCCGAATAAGGAGCGCCAAGGCCTTTGCCTTTATATTTCTTCCTCTCCTGGCAATGTCTGCAAGCTTTTTGTCCGAGCACGCCCTGGTGGCCCTCCTCATCCCCGTCCTGATGGGTGTTTATAAAGTCACCTGCAAAATGTACGGGGTAGAAAAGGACAGGGCATTGGCGGTCTTCCTCCTGCTCGGCATCTGTTTTGCCGCCAACCACGGGGGACCCGGATCACCTGCCGCAGGGGGACGGAATGCCATCATGATGGGCTATTTCATGGAGTATGGCGACCCTATGTCGTTCCTTGAGTGGATGAAATACGGTATGCCCTTTGTCCCGGTGATGGCCGTCATCATCGGGGCCTATATGTATATCCGACTCAAATCCAGATTTATGGTAAAGGATGTGAATCCGAGCGAAGTTGTAAAAGCGGAAGTGGCCAAAATGCCCAAGTTCGGAGGAAGAGAGGCAATCATGGCCGTTATCCTTGTCTGCCTGGTCGCTGCGTGGATCATCCTGGGGGAACATTCCGGTCTGGGGGGTCCCACCCTTTATGCAGTGGTCGCGATGTTTCTCTGCCGTATTGTGAGCTGGGACGATATCCAGGATGGGGTGGCCTTTGATGTGGTAGGTTTGTACGCGGCTGCCTGTGCCATGGGCGTGGGCCTCAAATTTACCGGCGGCGCCCTCTGGTTGGCCAACAGCTTTGTGTCTTTGCTGCCGGAGAGTATATCTCACGGCGATGGCCTTGTGATCGGGGTCAGTTTGTTAACAGGCATCATGACCAATTTCATGAGTGACGGGGCCACGGTGG
>JADHXI010000144.1 GCA_016783065.1 Desulfobacteraceae bacterium
ATACCGTAGGGGCAATCAGATATATCAATCCGAAAGGATGCAAAACCCCTCATTGAGTACCTATTATAGGAACAAGCCGTCTGCAGGTCAAGAACTTAAAGACCAAATTTTGACTTGATTTCGCAGGATCAAATGACTAAAATATAGGATTAAATGCAAAATAACGGGGCGTGGCGCAGCCTGGTAGCGCACCTGCTTTGGGAGCAGGGTGTCGGAGGTTCAAATCCTCTCGCCCCGACCAGAAAAATCAATAAAACTGGCTACTTAACCTGTCCACAAAGGATTACTTTTTGCTCATTTTTCGGTTTTTGGGCCTCGCACAGGCCTTTGAGGCGTCTGTCCTGCCTAAGCCTAACTGAGTGGTCCGATCCCTTGATCGAGACGGAGCCATGCTCAACAATTAGGTGCTGAAAATAGAATCCCAAGATATCTGACCCCGAAAGGTTGAAAGACTTGGACGTCTAATCAGAAGAGCCTGAAGATGGATTTGGGGATGATGTTTGCAAACTCAATGAAATCAACCATAAAATGGGCGAGCATAATGGCGGGGAGAGAAAGGGTTTGCAGGTAGAGCAGCATGAAAACAGCGCCCGCAGCCGCAGTCAGTATTACACTGTCTAAACCCTCGCTCCAGTGTATGAACCCAAAGACGATTGCAGATATTCCAATGATAATCCAGGGGCGCCGCGTGTATCGCGTGATAAAGGTGTAGAGATAGCCGCGGAAAACAAGCTCTTCAAATATCCCTACCATCAAAAGCCCGATGGTGAGATCTATCCAGCGCCAGAGAGGACTCTTGATTTCCGGCATTTCCCCTAAGTGTGGATAGCCGGGAAACCAGTTGAGGATCAGATATCCGTTTTGCACGATGAACGTCACCGCGAGTGTCCCGATCAAAAATACGGTTAAAAATGGAATGACTGGCTGTGAGATCAATCCGAATTCAGATGGGCGCATCCGTCTGGTGCTGATCAACCAAAAAACAACAAGGAAAGGGAAAAGCTTTACGCTGGTGTAGTCTATAAAGATCCACAGACGCCAGTCCGTGACATAAATGTTCGAAAAATCGTTCAGGTAGAACGGAAGACAGAGAAGGATCAGGGTCAAGACATAAAGCCCGTTTCCTCCTTTAGTATATAATAGTTGGTGATCGATCCGGGATTTTACAGAGGCGTTCTCCTTATGGTGCGCCGCTGTTTGCAAAAAACGTACAATTGAAAACCCTCCGCCACATCCTATGATCAGCGCCAGAACCCCGGAAGAAATAATCCAAGCAATTACCCCTGGGAGGAACATTTGTAAGCCCTCACCAAGGGTGTCGCTCGCTATGCCAGCAAGGCCCAAGCTGAAGGACCATATGAGGGCGCACGGCATCACCTCGCGCGCGTAAGCGTCGGAAAAAAGGGGCCGCATCACAAAAGCGGTCGCAACCCCTCCAAGCGCTCCAAATACAGCAAAGCTGTAAAAGGTGAGCATCCCCATCTTCAACCCTGTTCCCATTACAAAAAAGAGCGGGGTGACACCTCCGATGAAACTTAAGGCCCAGATAACCGTAAGCAACAGGACATGCCTCCAGGATACGTTTGCACCTGCTGACCTGATGAGAAGCGCGTGCGACAATCCGCCGCCAACACCGAATACCCCTATGGTGATTTGGGCAGCCACCATGCTGGAAAACCCCATAAAACGGGTAACGAATACGCCCACAACGCCAATCAGGATGGCAAATATCCAGCCCAACACTGAACGAAACAAGGTCACGACGATGTCGGGCACATTGACGCTCGAAGGTGATTCATCGGATATGGTAGTCGGTCTCTGCATATCAGCCTGTTTCAGCGGCTTGGCTGAATGCTACTGCAGCATCAAGTTCAGGCAATTCTGATCTTGTATCGGAATGGGGATTTATCGTTCCCTAAGATGAGGGTTCCCCCTGACCTCTCAAAAAAGAGGGGGCCTGGAGTTCCGTCCTCACCGCCCAGCAACCGGCCGTCTACCATGGATCCTAAATAACTCCCCCTGTCGGAGACACCTATACGGCCTTCGTTTCTAATAAATTCGATGTGATGCCTTGAAATCTGAAGCGGAACAGAGTCGGGAATTTTCAGGTCATTATATGATAGCGGATCTCTGCTCTTTCTGCCGATTAGGAATGGAAATTCTTTAATATGAAAAGGGTTTTCCGGGAGCGATTGAGAAGCTAACGGGGTTAACCCTTCCATGGAAACAGTTAACTCCGGTTGCCCCGGCGCGTCATGCAATGCCTTGGGAGGGTGATTAAAGGCCTCTGGGGTATCCTGTTGGAGTTGTAAGATTTTGACATGTGACTCTCTGAGGCGTTCGAACAAAACCTTCAATATACTGATCGCTATCTCCGGGTCGGACTGAAGGTTTTCAAAGAACGTATCTCTATGGATTTCGCGGGCAATGGTTTCCTCAAGAGCGGTAACAGTGGCGCTACGGGGTTTATCGTCGATCATGCTCATTTCCCCAAATGTTTCACCAGCCGTAACGTAGTCGATATGGACCGCTTCTCCACCAGATTGCTTGGTGACCTCAACCCGCCCACGTTCTATGACATAGGCCGTCTCCCCCATGTCATTCTCTTTTATGATGACTTCACCCGGCTCAAACTGACGTAAAGTGATCATGAAACCCCTCCTTGCAATGTTAGCCCCACAACGCTTTGTTCTTAGACCTTGGTCGAGCGCTTGCTGTGGAGGTAGTCCGAGAATGAGAGATTGCAGAAAATAGTCATTCTCGACCATCCTCGTGTGGGATAGTAGAAAAATGGTCGGAGCGTGTCAAGATGAATTCTCCGAACGATTTTTTGCTCCCCTGTTTCAATTTTGACATTCAGAAACCTTTCTTTTATAATTGCTTCCTCAGACGCTCATGAAGGTCTCCTACCCTTTCGCACGGTTGTCAGTAGATTTCAGTAGATTAAGGAGTCTGTCAGCGAAAATGCCGAATGTAATTTCAATTCTGAGTGTGATGTTGCTGGGCCTGGCTGTCATGGCTTTTCAGCCGTCGCGACCCTCCGGAAATAACGAAAAGGAGATGGATAAGGCGGATTCAAGCCCAAATGACGCCCGCCCCACTAAGAAGATCGGACATTCCCAGACCGATATTATCGTTGTCGGTGACATCCAGTATGAGATTGAAAAAAACGGAACTGAAAAGGTCTGTTTTGGACTGAATCGGTTTTGCAGTCCTAAAGTTTTTTCTATTGAGGGAAATAACCCGAAAATTGTTATTGATATCAAAAATGTGTCATCATGGAAAGGAAAATCCATGATACCTGTTAACGCTCTATTGATCAGGCAGGTGCGAAGCCATTTGCACCGGGCACATAATAAATTGAGGATTGTTCTGGATCTCAGCCCATCCATGGATTACGTTGTTGAACCCCTTTTTTACAAGGCTGAAGGAGTTTACTGCATAGCGGTCAAAAGAAAGTGAGCGTGACCAGAAACCGCAAACGATCGATCGTGACAAGACCGATATGGTTGCTTTTGACACAAAGAAACCTCATGTCTGTCTCATTTGGTTCTTTACTGATTGTTTCTTTCTGGTCGTTCGCATGCAAACAAGGTGTCAGGGGGCCGCAAAGGTCAGAGCAAACCATTTACCTCGACGCCAAATCAGACTGGCAGGGCACCGCCTTGTGGGTCAAAAAAGGGCAAAAGGTACGCCTTGAATGCCATGGAACGTGGGCGGTGGCCCCTTCGAACGAAAGCCGGAGGTGGCCGGATACGGGACCTGAGGGGCATGGCAGACATCCCGGTGAAAAGGTCCACAGGTCAGGAGACCTGAAGAAAGAACTCCCCGGTACGCCGTTTGGCACCCTGTTAGGCAAGGTTTCCAACGTTGTTTTTCCCATTGGCGATCGAAAAGAGATTGTAGCCCCGTCGGAGGGGGAGCTTTTTTTGGTCATCAATGATTATCCCTTCTATCGTCACGACAACCGAGGGGGGCTAACTGTCACCATTGTGCCGCAGTGACCATTGACCAATGACAAATGACCAATAAAATGCGCAAGGAATTAAACTCGCAACCCGTACCCAACATTCAACATCCAGTATCAAGCATCCGGTATCCAGAAACCAGTATCAAGCATCAAACCCGCAACCCGCAACTCGAATCCATGAGAACAGTTCCAGCCAAGAAACCTGTCTTAATCTTAGTTGCAATCCTCCTGAGCCTGTTTCTCCCCTTGTCCGCAAATGGCGGCACCATCAGCACAGCCATCACCTGTCGCCAAACGGTTGAACGCTCAGGCGCTATCGCATTGGAAGTCGAAATACAAAACAGAGGGAATATCACCGCCCACAATGTCGTGGCCACACTCATTCTTTCTGATCTTGTCAAGGGCTATGATCATTTGGGCGATAACCCTCCAGGCGGAAAAATTGATCTGAAGGACAGGCTTGTCAATCTGGACCTGAACCCCGGAAAATATGTGGCCATTTTCAGAGTGGACTTTGAAGAACAGAACGGGAAACCGCACCAGGCATATCACTTCTTCGACATCCCCTATCGCATGGACAGGATACGTTCCTCAAGATTGCCCCTTTCTATGAAAACAGCCGCCCCGTGTTTCAACAAGAAGGCATTTTGGGAGAAGAAGGGTGTTATCAGGCTGTCAATGAAAAATAATGGTAAGGAGGAGATCCGTCCGAATGTCTGGCTGTTTCTCCCTGAAGGCTTTACCTCCCCTGAACCCAACCGGTCGTGCCGGTTACTTCCCGGAGAGGAGGAGATTGAAGAGATTCCGTTACGCCTGGAACCGGATGGAAAGGATCAGGGTCTCTACCACCTGGTTGTGTGGTATGCCCTGGATAACACCCACTACTCGCATCTTCTCAAAGGAAAGATCCAAGTAGAAGAACAACCGGTGTATTTCAACCGGTACCTAATTTTGGGAGCCATCCTTTTGGTGATCCTCTTTGCGGCCTTGTTCATCCGTAGAAACCAACCGCTAACTCCCAACTTCTAACTTCTCTTTCCTATTTTCTCTTTCCCAATTCCTCTTTCCTCTTTTCTATTTTCTCTTTCCTAATTCCTCTTTTCTCTTTTCTCTTTTCTCTTTCCTAATTTCTAATTCCTAATTTCTAATTCCTAATTTCTATTTCCTATATTCTAACCTTTAACTCCCAACTCCCAACTCCAAACTCCTACTCCTTAACTCTCAACTTATACAGCCCATACTCATAATCCTGCTCTTTTGCCCTTGCCACCTCCTCCCAATGATATTTGTCCCTCATTTCCTGGCAGAGCCTGCGGTTCCGCTTGTTTTTGGTGTTGCACCAGTAATTGTAATGAAAGTAGACATGCCCCTGGTACTTTTTCATCAAATCCTTAATGAGGTCGGCGTTATCTATCCCGGCATAGGTCTGGATAGCATTCTGATTCCACAAGAGCAGCATGGTGGGGTTCTGCGTCAGGATCATAGACCGTTTTGGGATTTTCCCAATGAATTCTTTTGCGTATTTGTGGTCATACCGTGATCCCCAGGCCTCCTGGCCAACCCTGCTGACAAGGGGTATGAATTTCAAAACGGCGAATACCATCAGCAGCACCACCAGAGCCGACGCGAGGGCCCTCCGGCTGGTCTTCTCCGAATTTCCAGCATCCAGTATCCAGCAACCAGCAACCAGCCTGTCCCTTATCCATCCGCCCCCCATCCCTGCTAAAATGGAAAGCGGCATGAATGAAACAACGGCGAAACGCACATCAGCCCCGTATTGGTAACTCCCTGCGTAGAAAAAAATGAAAATTCCCCAGAAAAGGAGAAACCAACAGAGGAGGAGGAGCCTCCATTTGATGAGGTTTCGGGAGCAGAAAAGGCCCAGGGCAGCCAATATTGTCAGCAGGATAGGAAAATGCCGGTTGTTGAGATAGTACATCCCATTGGTTGAGAGATTGTTCCCTAAAAATTCTAAGGAGAACTTGCTCCCCTGTGCGCCCCACGAGTGACCACTGACCGCATAAAAGTGGAGGACGTGAGGGAGTAGGAAGAGAGTAGTCAGGAGGGTGAATGTCCACAATTTTCTGTCAGCAAATGTTCCGGGAGAGATGACCAGCAGGACCGCCAGGGCCAATGGAACCACAAACAGGGATTCGGGCCGCATCTGACAGGCAAACGGTATCATCAGCGATGCGAAGAAAAGGTACCTGCCCTGGCGGGTCTTGAGAAAGACAATCAGGGGAAGAACTGTCAGCCCGGCAAAAAGGGCTGCAGAAGGTTCTGCCGCTGCCGTGTTGGACCATATGAGGTTATGCGGGATAAGGCTGAAGGCAAGTCCGGCCAAGTAGGAGGTGAAATAGCTCTCGGTCAGATGCCAGGTGATAAAAAAGGCCACCAGTGCCCCGATGGCAAAAAAAAGATTGTTGAGCAGAAACGCATACAACTCATTGGTCCCGAACATCTGGAACATCAGGCTGATGAGAAACGGCCACCCGCTGGGTTCCTTGTTATAGGAAATCCAGTGGGGGAAATATTCGCCGTATTCAAAGGTGCCGTAGTTGCAATAGCCGGTCTGGTTTGTCAGAGCGATATTCTGGCCCACATTGGCATAGATATCCTCGTCATAATAAATGCGATGGGTGCGGGGGACCACAAAGGAGGTCATGGAAAAGGCAAGTACAAATAGAAGGACCAGCAGGACGCCCTTTCTGTTCAGGAACTGCCTGGCTAAATTCCAGAGATCCCTGTAGCAGATGGCAATGGAAATGATCAGAAGGAAAAAATTGACCCTGAGGCCCCACGGAATCCATTTCTTCAGGACATTGGTGATTTCGCCCCTTGAAAAGTGGTCCAGCAGGTAAACGTCGATCCCTAAGAGGCAAAGGGACCCGAAAACCAGGATCAAGGGATAAAAACGGTGATCATACATCTTTTTCAGTATCATTTTTTCACCCGCATCCGCAGATTACGCAGATTACCGCAGATTATTGAAGAACCCCGCCGCAAGCAGCAGGGAATGCGCTCTCTGTGAATTTTCAAACATTCCATCCAGCCATCCACCCATCACCCAACCTCAAATCTCGAACCCAAAATCCGCAATCCGCAATCCGCAATCTCAAACCCCTCAATCCTTCTTCACCAAAAAATTCCCCAAAAAGAGATATTTCACTCGAGTCCTGCTGAACATATCCAGAGCATCATCAGGGGTGCAGGCCACGGGTTCTCCATGGATATTAAAACTGGTGTTCAAAATAACACCCCTGCCAAGTTCCTTTTTGACGTTCAGAAGCAGATCTCTGTAAAGAGGGTTTTCATCGCCTACAAAATGAGGACGGCACGTCCCATCAATATTTGTAACCCCCTCCATCAACTTCTGATATCCTTCACGGACCCTGAATGCCATTGTCATGAAACGGTTGTCTCGGATATCCTGCCCGTCTAAGTAAAGGAGCGCGTCAGCATCGCCAATGAGAATACTTGGGCAAAAAGGCTGGTACCAGACCCTCTTTTTCAGGACCAGATTGAGGCGGTCTTTGATCTCCTTCCTGTCAGGTCTGGCCAGTATGCTCCGGTTTCCCAATGCCCTCGGACCGATTTCCATCCGCCCCTGGAACCAGAGGATGATCTCGCCGTCCAATACAAGCTCGGCCGCGCGGGCGCTGGCATCTATCAGGCCGGCGTAAGAGAACCTCCATCGTTTCAAGGAGGCCGCTATGTGGGCATCTGAAAACCGGGGGCCGAGGGAGAGATCCTTCAAGGGGTACCGGTCGATTCCGAATCTCTCGTGATTGACCCGCATGGCGGCCCCTATCGCGAGGCCCCCGTCTCCCATGTGCGGGAACACGAAGACGTGGTCTGTTTCAGGCAGTTGTGCGATCTTCATATTCAGTTTGATATTGGAGAACACACCGCCGGCAAGGGCAATGTTCCGGTCGCCCGTCAACGCGAGGGCGTTTCGCGTCAGGGTCAGGGCCCTTTTTTCCAGGACCCTCTGGGCCATGTAGGCGAACTGCTCAGACGGGTACTGCCACAGTATTTTTTTCAGTTCCCGGTACATCCTTGTAGAATTATAGGGAGAGACCAGTTCCAGCCCGCAGACAGCGATCAGCTTCATCAACGGGTTATCATGGTCGTCTATGGGATAGGCGTAGTTGGCCAGGGCCATGACCTTCCCCTCGTCCTCCAACTCCCGCATGTTCATCAGATTTGTCACGTGCTCAAAAAAGATCCCTAAAGAGACAGTAGACGAGATCTGCTTGAGGAGATTTACTCGATCCCCTTTGAACTGCCACATTGAACCCGATAGACCGTCCCCGACCCCGTCAAGGGTAAGGACCAGACACCTCTCAAATCCGCTTAGGCGGGCCGCTGCCTCGGCATGGCACAGGTGGTGGTCCAACAGGAAGAGGTAGAAATCGGTAAACCCTCCGGCCCTGAGCTGTTTATCGGCATATAAGCGGGTGAGCTGTCGGGTGAGGATATTCGGGGCCAACTCAGTAAACCGGTACTTAAATCCCTTTTTGAACGGGTCCGACCGTCTGGGCCTCTTTTTCCTCCGCCGGATAAGGTAGTATTCCTCCTTTAAACCGGGCGCCAGCCGGGTGAGGGTCTTGGCCGGGTCACTGGTGGAAAGGGCGATCTCTTTGACGGTTGATGCCTGGATGCCCCCATAGTCAAGACAGGCTTTTATGGAAAGAGAGGGAAATCCCACTTCCAGTTTCCTACGGCTCAGGCGCTCCTCATTGATGGCAAAAACGATCTCGTCACCCTTCAAAAGGGCTGCACCGGCGTCATGACCATCCCAGATACCTAAGACATACATGCTGTTATCCGTATCACACAAATCTCAACGCCTATTTTTTCCCAGTTGCGACAAATCCTTTGCGTACTTCGCGCCTTTGCGGTTCAACCAATCCAAAATCCGCAATCTAAAATCTCCAATCCATCTCCCGCCCGTCAGGGCTTGGCCCCTTAGGGACCTTAGCGCCTTTGCGGTTCAATATTTTCTTTTTCTTTCACTCCGCAATCCGCAATCTAAAATCTGAAATCCCTCAATTCCTCAATTCCTCAATCCTTCGCCCATTTCAGAAACGTTCCCAGGTTCCGAAGCACATGCCCCACGGCCTTTTGGTCGATCATTGTCAGCATATTCCCAATGGCCTTCGGCCTTCCATAGAATCTTCTGTACGCATAACGCCGAAACGCCTCCACCCTGTAGCCGGGAAGTCCCGGCAGGTCCATGGCTGCGTGGTCCTGTGAAAGGAGGGAATCCGGTTGCAGCCACCCCCTCTTCAGCGCTTCCTTGTAAAGTTCTGTGCCCGGAAAGGGGGCTGCCGCGTAAAACTGGGCGATATCTAATGGAAGGCTGAGGGCCAGTGCCAGGGTCCCGCCCATACTCGCCTCTGTCTCACCCGGAAGCCCTAAAATGAAATGCCCGGATGTCTTTATCCCCAATTGATGTGCCAGTGATACAGCGCGCCTGGACTGTTCTACCCTGATGTTCTTGCCCGTCAGTCTCAATACCACATCGCTTCCTGATTCGAGGCCAAAGCTGATCATCCAGAGGCCTGCCGCTTTCATCAAGGATAGCATTTCTATGTCCACCGTATCAACGCGGCTGTTGCATGTCCAGGATATGCTGAGCCCTCGTTTGACGATTTCCCGCGAAAACGCTTTGACGTAGCCTTTGTCAGCCGTAAAGGTATCGGCCCAGACAAAGAAATTCTTCACCTTGAACATCCCCATGTTATGCTCTATCTCATCCACAACGTTCGGGACAGGTCGCTTTCGCAGTTTCTTACCGTAGTAGAGGGGGGCCGTACAGAAACTGCACGAATAGGGACAGCCACGTATGGGCGCAACGATAAGGAAAGGGAGCCCTTTTAGCGGAAGACGATAGGGTGTGATGTTAAGGTGTCGCCAGGCAGGTGCGGGGATCTCTTCAGGGTCAAGCAGGTCTCTATCTGCGTTGTGACAGGCTTCTCCCTTCTCTCGATCCCTGTAAGAGAGACCGGCAATGTCTTGCCACCCGCCGGGTCCATGAAGGCAGATCTCTCTGATGGTCTGCTCCGGTTCCCGCCGAATCACCGCATCAATGCCCGGGTTTTCCAGCGCAATCCCTGGCAGCGCTGTAACATGGGTGCCAAACACCCCGGTGACAGCCTCAGGGACGGCTTCTTTGATCAATCCGGAGAGGTTCAGATCGTAGCTCAGGGTGGGAGTCGCTGTGGACCAGAATACAAAATCGGGTTGAAAGGCCTTTGTCAAGGCCCTTAAGCGGGCACGACCCATCCCCACCGCCGGACAGTCAAAGACCTTCAGTGTATGGCCGTCCCTTTCTAAAAACGCAGCCGTGGTTGCCAGAGACACCGGGGGCCACTGGGTGGCCCACGCGCCGGCCTCCTGGGTACACCGGCCTTCCCTGGTAAACCCCTTCCCTTCCGGGTGGGGAGGATTTA
>JADHXI010000145.1 GCA_016783065.1 Desulfobacteraceae bacterium
GGCAGAAAAGGGCCAGGACAAACCGAACATGACGGTCCCAACTGCTGTGGCAACAATCCCCAAGGGCCTTACCAGGATGAAATCAGCGATCATTTTCTCCACTCCGTCATCCAAACCCCCGTACAGATCTTGTGCCAGGGCAGAGGTCCCACAAGGGATAAAGAGCAGGCCTGCAATCAACAAAAAGACAATAGAATGTTTCCGGATTTTATTCATACATACCTCCTTTCCGTTGGATACCTCCCTGGGGAAGGCACGCGGTAATAAACACACAAAGGACATAAATGACAAACCCTGGACCTTCATGGATCAGCTAAGTTAAACTACACCTATTGCAGGATAGGGAAAAGTTCTTTGCATGTCAAGGGATATGGGGGAAATATCAAATATCTTTGGCTGGGCCTAATAACCTGACCTTTTTGGAAGTCCAAACCGGTCAATGCCAATGTTCTCGGATCACGACACAATACTTGAATTTGTTGGCATGCCTGTGGTAATCGAAGGGGTGGAGGGTGTTGAGGAGCAATCTCCAAAGAGCCGATCCAAGGGGAGTTCGTTTTGGCGATTAGCAACGGGCGGACTGCCAGAAAGGAGACGATATGGATTTCAAGGAGTTGGCAGAGAATCTGGGTTTGGAAGAGGAGGAATATCTTGAGCTTATTGAACTTTTCGTTGAAACCGGGGTGTCCGATCTGGACGCACTTCTCTCTGCTGTTGAAGAAAAAGACCCTGAAAAAGCCGCCAATGCAGCCCATTCCATAAAGGGCGCTGCAGGAAATCTTGGACTGATGGATCTCCACGAAACGGCCGGGAAGATCGAAGCGGAAGCCCGCGGTGGCGCCCTTGAAGGCGTGGTCGAATCCGTTCAGGCGATGAAAACAAGGCTGGACGAGATCGCGCAATACGCAAACGGGTAAAAAGGCCACTCCCCGCAACCGGGACCGGTTCCGAAACGCTTCATTCCCTGTCCGACCGCCATTGTACGGGACCTGCCTGAACGCGTGAGGGCGCACAGAAAGGCCGGTGACAGGAGCAGCGAGCGAGGTTGGCAAAGGCATCGTCTTTCACTTTACGGCATGGCTGAGGAAATCGGGAGGCAAAAAGGCCAGGAAATTCGCCACAACTCACACCTCATCACGCATCACTTTCCCATTATCGCCATGACCGCCGGCGCCATGAAGGGTGACCGGGAGACGTGTCTTGAGGCGGGCATGGATGACTACATCACAAAACCGATTAAGAGAGAGATCGTTTTCGAGGTCCTCGAAAAATGGGTTCTTAAGAAAAAGGCTTTGTGAGGGGGGTTGGAGCAACGGGAGAAACTGTCAAGAAATGGTGGTCCCGTTGTAGCTCTCACCTTTCAAGACTCTCTTAAGATTACTGATCTCATTACCGATAATTACAACCTCCAACCCCAACTTCTCTGCCTCTTTCGAGGCGATGGGGTCAAATGGCATGTTTAGCCCCGGATCCCATTCATTCCCAACGAGTTTCCTGAAATCCGTCCAGGTTATGCTTGTGAGTTTTTTTGCATGGGGATTTTTTTTGGGGTCATCGTCGTATACGTAGTCGATGTTGGACATGTTGACGACCTTGCCTGCGCCAAAGCGTTTGGCCACTTGGACGGCACGTAAATCAGTGGAACTTCCGGGTTCAAACCCCGCACCAATGACAATCCGCTTGCTGTTATCGATTTCCTCATGGGGATCATGGATGACTTTCTTGTAGGCCGTTTCTCCGAAAATTGACCGGACCAACTCCGCGTTGAGCCGGGTAGCCTGGATCCCGATCCAGTCGAGATCCTCCTTTGATATTTCTGCCATCTCTTTTGCGGCATTCTGATAATTTCTGCAAATTTTTCCGCCACCGCAAATGATTACAAATCGCGCCTGTTCCAAACCAAGAATGATTTCCCGAAACCTCTTCAGGAAGTCCGAGTCTATCCCCGCAGGGACGATGATTGACCCACCCAGCGATATTACGAGTGCCTTATATTGCATCATAAGCTCTCCCTATACAGGCCTTTGGCCGCAACCAAAATCCAGTGATCAGCATTTAGGATTGAATATTGACAATTGAATATTGAATATTGCAGGACCGGAATCCTCGATCTTCATCACCGCCATGTTTGGATCTAAGAACCAGTGATTAATGACTTATGACCAATGGCAAACTTGAAACGCGAAACGTGAAACTTGAAACGTGAAACTTGAAACTTGAAACTTGAAACCTGAAACCTGCAACCCACATCCAATGACTAATGACCCTCTGGATTGATGATTGATGACCCATGATCGTCGGTTGAAAAACAAGAAAGACACTGACGTTCCCTTTTGAAAGAACGTGATATAGCGCTCTCTGAAATTCGATTCACCATGGTCTTGACTAAGATTCCGTATTCCGGGAAACACTATTCTCGCCTCCTAAATAGCTGAAATAACTATGATTGATTTATGGATTTTTCTGGGCTACAATTTCGAAGAAAAATGGAATACCCTGCCATTTCAGGATGTTACTAATTTGGTTCCCGGAATACGGGATAGATATAACACTATCAGATGGAGACTTCAGCGTCAAGTTAATGTCCCAATCAAGTTGTGACACCACTTCCCTTTATTGGTCGCCTTCTTAATCAAACATCCCTCTTTAACCGCCAATTCTCAAGCTCCTTTCTTAATGGCGCCCAGTACTGTCGATCCGCTTCCATTTCCTTATCCTCTTCGTCTCTTAAAAGAGTTCGCACCTCCTCCTGATTGCCTTGTATCGCAGAAGATAAAAGTGGTCTCTTTATGGACATCCGGGAAGCGATTTCCGGATATTTTGAAGCTAAGAAAACGAGCAGTTTCGGTGTCCTACACTCAGCGAACCAGAAGCAAATCTTATCCTCCGGGGGGGCTTCGGGTGCATTATAGATATCTGCCTCAATCAACCTTCTGATCATGGGCCAGTCTTTATCCCTCTGCGTCTTTTTGGTCTTGACGAGATCGGCTAAGCCAATCACCGGAACCTTTCCTATTCCAGAGAGTTCGATCTCTTCTCGGCGCTTCCATAATTCAGAAAAAGAGTCCACCCCGCGCATTACTCCAATGACATCAACCCTAAAACCCTTTACGTCCTTCCTGTGGCAACGGAAATGGCATGCATGCCCCCTTAACAAAACTTCTTCAGAAAGGTCAGGATAAAAGACCCTTTCAGCTTCAAGTTCCTGCAAGGCTTTTCTCAGGTCTTTAAGGTTTTCAGGAGAAACCATGATAGCCACGTCTATGTCACGACTGAATTCCGCTGCCCCATAAAGGATGCAGGCCTGCCCGCCGATCAAGACCGCTTTTACCTTATATTTCAAGAATGTGGAAAGGACTTTGGGTATCGGGCTCAGGGTCATAATTTCCTCCAAAAAGCACGAAGACTTCCCATAATTTCTGAGATTCAGCAAAACGTTCTGCCTGTGACATCTCGTACCAATCCAAAACCTCAGCGTCCACTGTTGAGTTGGTGAGATGAGATGGGTTTTGAAACGGGGTTTTCATCGCAGAGATTCCTTTTGAAAAATTTCTAGGAATAATCTTGGCAGAAGGAAACAAAAGGACGCTTTGAGTGTCAATATAGAACAAAGTGAAGGATTTGTACAGGCCCGGATTGAGGAAATAGAATCTCTGGGGAGACTAAAGGATGGAATCCTTCACAAAGGGGAGATTGCACACAGGAAACAGCTTCAGGCCGCACACGGATCAGAGGACATAATCGCCGCCATTTGTTCTCATCTGAAGGTCTCCCGGGAGGATCTTCTGCGAAAAGGTGGGGAAAACAGAAAGATTGCGATTTACTTGATGAAGAAACTGACCGGTATGAGCAACAAACAAATCGGACATCTATTTGGAGGACTCAGCTATTCTGCTGTGGCGAAGGTGTATCAGAGATTCTCAGCGGAGGCGAAAACGAACAAGCCGCTGAGAAAACTTCAATATCCAATAATTTCGGCAACGTAGCCGGAATCATCTGCCTGCCTGCCCAATGAAATGCTTTTTTTCTATTTCATCGGGGCGCCTGTCTGCCGGGCCACGGTTCAAAGAGGAGCCGTCATATGCTGTCCGCCATCTGCTGTCATCTGCCTTGCCTTTTCCGGCACACTTCTTTCTTGCGCCTAAATCCCAACGCTACTTCAGCATTGGAGCCCAAAATGGTTCATAACGATCCAAAACCCCCGTTACCCAGACAGATGGAGACCGGCCTTTTGGATTTTGTGGTCCCGGGTAAAGCACAGGGGAAAAGATATGGTATTCAAAGTGGGAATAAGTCAACATATTTATGAACATCACCCGTTCCATTAGGCGTAGGAGAATAAGTATACTTTGCAAAGAACGTCCCGGAGATCCCTCATGTCATAAATGCTATTTATTCCTCGGCTTCAGAAGCGGCAGCGGTTTCCATGTAATGAAAGGGCTGATTCTGCGTTTGAACCTTCCCAGGTCATCGTAATACAGGACATCATAGACATCCTCATCTTTTCTGAAGTGCTGGCAGGCCCTGTGCAGAGAATCGTAACAGGGGACAATCCCAATATTATCCTGAGCAAGCAACCGCTTTCGAACTCCCTCGGGGTCATCAATTGAGATGGGCAGTGAAGCCTTTTGAATGGCCAGAAACATTTTCATGGTCTCAACCATCCGGCTGATAGATGCACCCCTTAATTCGACCTTGAAGCCATTTTTGCGGTTTATTGATGGACGTGTGACATAAAGGTCTATGTGTGTTGTGTTTCCTCCACGTTTGATTTCCCAGGGGTGTCCACCAAGGCCCTTTTTGGGATGAATGCCTTCGATCCAGTCTGCAAATTCCTGTTCTGAATTTTCATCGATGTCAAGCAGGCCCTCATGCCTTCCGTCTGCATATCGCGCATACATTTCACGGCCAGACAATGTTTCGTCGACTGTTTCGTTTTTTCGCCTTCCGGCAATATAGGCGATCCTGCAGTAGGAAAAGTAATCCGAGGCTCTCATGGAAGAAACCACGGTGTTTTCTTCTTTCGAAAAATAACCAGTTTCCACCAGGCGTACCAGCTTTTTTGTTCTGGTTTTGCCCAGTTCACTGTCCAGCCGGTAGATGTCGGGAAGCGACGCGCGTATGAGCGAGTTGGGAACAATACCATAGCGGCGATTGAGAGGGTAGTTTTCCAACATCTCTCTATTGGCCTTGATCCAGTTCTTTTTCACGGTTTTCAGCCATTTTCTTGCATAAGTCGTCAATGTTTCCCACAATTGGGCTTCGACCTCATGGTGAAGGGGAGAAGAAGATATGCCAAATTGAGCGGTCGGTTTTACGCTTTTCCCCGGCTGAACTTCCAGCCCTCCCGTGCGGCCGTCAATATGGTTGATGTAAAAGGTTCGCTCATACTGGGCAATACAAAGGTGCTGCCACTTGCCGAGATTGTCCGGAAAGATGATGTTCCACAGATGATCTCTGTAGGCAAGAGAATAGTCAAAACCCCGAATTTCATCAGCGAAAGCATATATGTTTGTTTCGAAGCTCATGAACGCCTCATTGTTGATTCTGCTTAGTATGAAGGGGTCTAATCTTGACCCTTGTTTAATTCAAATTTCAACGCTTCAATGTTTCTTTTGATTTTCAGATCCCTTATCATTTCACGCTTCAATCATCAACCAACAATCATCAATTTTACCCCGTGAAATGTTTTTCTTTTCTATTTCACTGGGGCAACAATCCCCTGCCTTCCGCTTCCTGCCCACTGTGATCAATCGCAAATCGGCATTCGCAAATCGCAAATACCGAGTCTGCAATCAAATTGACCTTATCTGTCAAACCCCTCTGTTATCATAGCCCTGAAAACATGAAATCCACAATGGAAGGGCAGAAAACACTGAGGCGCTGAGGTTTTATCAGAATGCCATTTCTCTCTCTGCGATCCCTGCGTGCTCTGCCCGCCCCGCCTGCCCTGTGAAATTCCGTAGGGCCATTTAACCGGGGTAGCTCCGGAAGATGGTACTGGGGCGAGAGATATATTGAAAGGAGATAAACATGAGAATTGAAACAGTGGTAGGTCGCAAACTGATACTGGAGGGAACCCCCTGGGAGATCGTTCAGAAAATGAGCAACCAGGACTTTGTTGTTAATGATATAATGGAATATATGCGGGACGTTCCAAAGCGGCTAAGCCTTGTCTACGGTGAAGAGATAGCGTTCAAAGAAGGCGATTTTGAGGGGTTTCTCCGGGAACTGGAAAGAATAGGCTTTATCAAAACATCAGGGTAAATACTCCAAGGGAACCATGGCAGAAAATCTTAACAGGGCCAAAGGAATTATTTATGGTCTGGTTATCGGAGATGCCCCCTACCCTCAGTTCTCCGTCCTCACTCACCAGCTTCAGTGATGAGCAGCTGAACAACGGCATCGGACAACCACAGTCCGGCATCCCTGATCCGTTGCACCCGATCCGTCACCGAATCAATCAAACCTCGACGCTTTGCAAGTACCAGCAGACCGCAGGTGCCAAGGGTTTAAATCTCGAAGGCTTGGGCACAGCGGCGCGCTGCCAGATCATCCACAACCGCTCTGTAGCCGGATTCCTTCATGGCAAAGGAAAATACCGCCGATTCTCCGTTCCCCAGATTCCATGCCGCAACAGGTAGGGTGATCTCCACCTTTTTCCGATTGATCCAGGGTATCTGGGGAAGCGCCATTTTCGCCGCATCATCCATCCTGCCCGCCAGCACCTCCTGATAAACCAGTTCGGGCACGACAATGTCCGTGAATAGCTGCGGCAGGAGATCGGCCTGTCCGCTTCGGAATAACACAATCAGTGGAGAGCTATTCACCACAACCTTTTCAATTCGCATCGGCCAGTTCGTCGCGGAGTTGTTGAGGGGTGATCTGTAAAGGCGAAACCTTAGCCTCGGAGAGGGCGTCTATAAATTCGGCCCGGGAAAGGCCCGCGATCTCCGCACTCTTATTCTGCGAGAGCTTGCCTAGTTCGTACCATTTTATGGCAGCGGCAATGCGCATCTGACGGGTGAACTCTTTGGGGTCCGCATGGAGCGCAGAAAACACGGTTTCGGGTAGTTCCATTGTGAGGGTCGTCATATCGCGCCTCCTATATTCTTTGTTCATCTACCGATTGTATCTGTTTCAAATACCGCTTCCGTTCCTACAAGTCAACGAGGAAACTACCTGCCCATACCCTCTGCCCTTTGGATTGACTATTGACTATTGAAGATTGACGATTGAAAAACGAGGAGCACACAAACGTGAAGCGTGAAGCGTGAAACTTGAAACCCTTTGGATTGAAGATTGAAGATTGAATGACCAATGATAAATGATGAAGTTCACCGCCCCCCCCTCTGATCACTGACCACTGACCACTGATCACTGATCACTGCCCACTGTCCCTTACCCGTATTTCCCTTGACTTTTTGACCACATTGTTGTCTATGACCTCTAACAAAATACTTGTGTAAGATTAACAGCCTTTAACCTCAAACAAGGTGCAGAAATGGTCTAAGGTCGCCCAAAACCCCGTTACTCTCTGGCGAGAGGCGGGGTTTTGTATTTTGTGGTCCCGGCTAAAACACATGGGAAAAGATATTGTATTCAAAATGGGAATAAGTCAACAAAGTCAACAACGTCCCGGAGAATCCCTGCCGAACCTGAGGCTGGATAGCGAAAACTGGAAAGTCCGTCTCGTGGAAAAAGAATTCATGAAGCGCATGTGGGATGTGGAGGGGGTATAGAATGGACTCCGCGAAAGGCGAGCTTCTAGTATATCAAACCGATGATGGGCAGGTGAAAATCGACGTACGCCTTGAGGATGAGACGATTTGGCTGACCCAACAGCTCATGGCCGAACTGTTTCAGACAACCAAGCAGAATATCGGCCAGCATCTGAAAAATGTCTTTTCAGAGGGTGAGTTGCTTGAAAATTCAGTTGTAAAGAAATTCTTTACAACTGCCGCGGACGGGAAAAAATACAAGACGAATTTTTATAATCTGGACGCCATAATATCTGTGGGCTACCGGGTAAAAAGCCATGTGGCCACCCGCTTTCGCATCTGGGCCACCCATAGGCTGAAGGAATACCTCATCAAGGGCTTCGTCATGGACGACGAGCGTCTGAAGAATCCACCGGTCAAAGGTTCGGCCATCCCCGATTATTTTGATGAATTGTTAGCCCGGATCCGCGACATTCGGGCCAGCGAACGGCGCATGTATCTCAGGGTAAGGGAAATTTTCGCCATGGCCGCAGACTATGAACCGTCATGGTCAGAGACCACAAAATTCTTCAGCATCATACAGAACAGGCTTCATTTTGCCGCCACCGGCATGACGGCCGCCGAACTGATCCGGTCCCGGGCGGATTATCTTCGGCCCAATATGGGATTGACCAGTTGGAAAGGCGATGAAGTGCGGAAGACCGATGTGATCATCGCCAAGAATTACCTGGAAGAGGCGGAGATTGATGAATTGAACCGGATTGTAGTCATGTGGCTGGATTTTGCCGAGGACCAGGCCAAACGCCGGAAACAGGTGTTCATGAAGGATTGGGAACGGAAACTGGAGGAATTTCTCCGTTTCAATGAGCGCCGTGTGCTCCCTGATGCCGGCAAAGTGAGCAAGACATCCGCCGACGGATACGCGAAAGTGGAATATGAAAAGTTTGAGGTCAGGCGCAGGGAATATAAGGAAACATTAGCCGAAAAAGAATACATCGCACAATTGGAAGAAGCGGCCAAAAGTCTCCCTGTCAAAAAGAAAGAGGGGAAAAAGAATGCCTAGACCGCGCAGGACCAGAGGGCCGCGCCCACACGCCTTCAGCAACAAGCTGCTTCTCAATCAGTGGCTGATGAGCCTGTTCGGCATCGATCCCTTTGCCGATAACAAGGAGCGCCCGTTTCATTTGCTGGCAGATCCCATCACAAGGACCCGAAGCAGTAAACAAAAGTACCGTCTGACCGATGCGGGGAAACATTTACTGAAGTCTGTGCAGGAATAATTGCGGTATAAGAATGGAACTGAAAACGCGGAGGCAACAGCGGCTCCAGGCACAAGGATCCAGTGCGGGTAAGGGTTTGTTCAATCGTCAATCCAATAACCAATATCTTCAATCGCAAATCCCCAAACCTCCGCCCACTGCCCTCTGCCTTCTGTCTTCTGCCCTCCCCGCCCCGTTGAACCGGGTTCCCTTGAAGGGTGTTCAACTGGGGTGCCTTCTGCTCTCTGCCCACTAATCACTATCCACTGACCACTGGTCTTTTCCTTGACTTTTTAATCAAATTATTGTTTATGAACTTTACCAACATATTTGCGTAAAATTAACAGCCCTTAACCCTAAACAAGGTGCAGAAATGGTCTAAGGTCGCCCAAAACCCCGTTACTTCTTAGCGAGAGGCGGGGTTTTTGTTTTTTTTCGGAGTTGTACGGAGTTCGGGTCTTCAATCCCTTCTTTGTCCTTAACCTTGAACGTTGAACCCTGAACCTGTGAACGGTTACAATTCCGTGGGTATTCTGGAAAACTTCAATATCCAATAATTTCGGCAACGTAGCCGAAATCATCTGCCTGCGCCTGTCTACCGGGCCACGGTTCAAAGAGGAGCCGTCATATGCTGTTCGCAACCTGTCACCTGTCATCTGCCACATTCCAATATCGTGCCTTATGCTCTGAGGCTATTGCCAAACGCCACTTCGGCATTGGAGCCCAAAATGGTTCATACCGACCCAAAACCCCGTATCTCTGAATAGATGGAAAACGGGTTTTGTTTTCCGGTGCACAGGGTAAGTAGATAGCGTAAGATATGGGATTCAAATGTGGGAATAATTCAACACAGTCAACAACGAAGTTACAAAAAACCGCTCAGTATCAGCTATTTGTATGAGTTAATTACTTATTGATGGACGTCCCCCTTTCCAGACTAAGATATGGAAATGACAGATTGTAAATGGTGTGGAGCTGAGACCATAAACACTGGCACTAAGGAATGTGACGGGTGTTGGGAGCTGAGTCACAGGATAGAAAATGATCTCGAATTGGCCAAAAAGATGATAGCACACTTTAACCAGTCAATGAACCAGGGGGATTAATGTGGTGATTTGAAAAGAGATTGAGAATCGAAAATAGCCTCCTGATAATCATATGCCTGGTTGGGGGAGGTTATTTTTTCCGAAGGTAATCTCATGGAGCATATTGAAGATAAAATATAGTCAATTTTCCAACCAAAAAATGCCTGCTAAGGAACTATCCCCGCAGGCATTCGATGGATTCTTGATGGTCTTATGTATTACACTCCGACATAGATACCCCGCTTAACGGTCTTTACCTTTCCCTCTT
>JADHXI010000146.1 GCA_016783065.1 Desulfobacteraceae bacterium
CAATCCAAAAGAGATACCAAATCTCACATTCGAGCAGTTCCAGGCCTTTCACGCGAAATACTATCACCCCTCCAACGCCCGCATCTATTTCTATGGTGACGATGACCCTGATGAACGGTTGAAAATCACAAGCGAATATCTCGAGGCGTTCGATCCAATAGAGATCAATTCAACCATCCGCCTGCAGCCCCCGTTTCCTGAACCAAAACACCTGCGTCGATACTTTATGGCAAGACAGGAGGAAGGGACCGAGCCAAAGGGAATGGTCACCCTCAACTGGCTCCTCCCCGAAACTACAGATGTCAAAACAAACTTTGCCCTGCATATGCTCGAATACATCCTGCTGGGGATGCCCGCCTCACCCCTTCGCAAGGCCCTCATTGACTCGGGTCTGGGGGAGGATCTTGCGGGGGAAGGTCTCGGCACAGAACTGAGGCAAATCTATTTTTCAACCGGTCTCAAGGGTGTCGCCACGGAAGATGTGGAAAAGGTTGAAGCCCTTGTAATGGCGACGCTGCGCAAATTGATCCGGAATGGCGTGGACCCCTTGACCGTTGAAGCGGCGCTCAACACCATCGAATTCCGATTGCGGGAAAACAACACCGGGAGCTTTCCAAGGGGTCTCCTGCTTATGCTGCGCTCCCTGACCACCTGGCTTTATGACGGCGACCCACTGGCACTCCTGGCCTTTGAGTCGCCCCTGAAAAACATAAAATCATCCGTCCGAGACGATAGTTCATTTTTTGAACATACAATTGAGCGATACTTTTTAGAAAATCCCCACCGTACCACTCTCACCCTTTACCCGGATTCCGAACTCCGACATCGGGAGGAGGCCGAAGAAAGGAACCGGTTAAAAGAGGCTCGCGCCAAGATGACACCGATCGAAATAGACGGTGTCATAAAAAACACCCATACCCTCAAGCAATTGCAGGAAGCCCCGGACCCCCCGGAAACGCTGAAGGCGATTCCTGTCTTGAGGCTCAAAGACCTGAACAAGAAGAACAAAATCATCCCCGCGTCGTTTTCTCAAATAAAACAGACCCGCAATCTGTTTCACGATCTATTCACCAACAACATCGTCTATTTTGATCTCGGGTTTAACCTCCATACCTTGCCCGCAAGATATCTCCCCTATATTCCCCTGTTTGGGAGGGCGCTTGTGGAGATGGGCACTGAGGAAGAGGATTTCGTCTCCCTCACGCAACGTATCAGCAGAAAGACCGGGGGAATCAGCCCGGTTCCATTCACCTCCTCCATGGTAAACGCCGATCAGAGCACAGCCTGGCTGTTCCTGCGAAGCAAGGCCATGCTCGCCCAGAGCGAGGAGTTGATCCATATCCTGCGTGATATCCTCCTCAAGGTTCGACTCGACAACCAGGAACGGTTTCGTCAGATGGTCATGGAAGAAAAGGCGCGTCAGGAGCAGGCGTTGATTCCAGCCGGACATCAGTTCGTGAATCTGCGCCTCCGCGCACACTTTGACGAGGCACACTGGGCTGCAGAACAAATGGGGGGGATCAGCTATCTCTTTTTTTTGAGAGACCTGGCAAGGGATGTTGATGAGGACTGGCCCAAGGTCCTCTCCGCCCTGGAGGATGTTCGGGGCACCCTGGTATACCGAAAGGCCATGGTCCTTAATACCACCCTTGACGAGACCAGTTGGGCCCGGTTCAATCCCCAATTGGATAGTCTCCTGGAAGAACTTCCCGAAGGTCAGGACGGAGAAACTGAGTGGCCCTCACGGGATCCGGCCATTTTTGAGGGCATGACCACCCCTTCACAGGTAAATTATGTGGGCAAAGGTGCAGATCTCTACCAGCTGGGTTACCAATATCACGGCTCGGCCAAGGTCATAACCCGTTACCTTCGGAACACCTGGTTGTGGGACCGCATCAGGGTCCAGGGCGGCGCCTACGGGGCATTTTGTCTCTTTGATCGATTATCAGGAGTATTGACCTTTATATCTTACCGCGATCCCAACCTCGCCGGTACTGTTGAGGTCTTTGATCAGGCTGCCCAGTTTCTCCGGGACCTGGTGCTGAGTGAGGAAGAGTTGACCAAGGGCATCATCGGCGCAATCGGGGACCTGGATGCCCACTTGCTCCCCGACGCAAGGGGATATGCTTCCTTGCTTCGTTATCTTACGGGGGATACAGAAGCGGCGCGCCAGCAGATGCGGGATGAAATTCTGGGAACCACCCCTGCTGACTTCAAGTCTTTTTCCCGGATTCTCGAAGCGGTGCGAGAAAACGGGGTGATAAAGGTACTCGGCTCCCCCGACGCTATTGAATCTGCAAACACCGAAAGAAAGGGGTGGCTTGAAGTGGTCAATGTACTCTAGCCTGCCTCCAATATTATGAACCCCTTTTTGTTTCCTTTATCCTTTCATCTTTTTGTATGGTGATAAACCGCCCTCCACATTCCTTGCACACACGCAAATAACCCTTTTCCTCCTCATCACCAATTCGACAGGCGATATTGAATTTCACTTGAAAGCCGGTCCGTTTACCGCAATGAGGACAAAATTTTGTCGGCATCCAGGGACTCCTCTATGGGTTTTGCAATGCCTGCCAGAAGCGTCTAAATGGGCCTTTTTCAATTCGTAACAGTTCACAGGTTCAGGGTTCAACGTTCAGGGTTAAGGAAACGATGGCATTGGAGATCCGGATGCCTCTTTAAAAACGCTTATTTTTCCAAACAATTGTCAATTTGGCTCCAATTTTTGGATTAGGCCAGACGAAGCTGACGTTTTTCTGGTAAATACGAATCTCAAATTCAGTCCGGGGACGAGAATGGAACCTTAAACCCTGAACCTTTGAACCCGTAAATGCCTGTTTCAATTCTTAGGGAGCTCCTTCATCCACACATCTTCATTAAACCAGTAGTTCCTGAGTTCATCCAGGGCCCCGGAGCCTTCGATCATGATCATAAAATTTCGCATCCAGTTGATCAGCAGCGTGTCTTCGGTCATGGCGATTCCCAGCGGTTCAAATGAGAGACGCACGTCTCCTGCGGTCAACCCTTTGTCACTGTAACGAAAAGCCGTCAGCGCGCAAAACGGGAAATCTGCGACAATAACGTCAACCTTGTCGTTTAACAGCATCTTAAGGGCTTCATCATAGGATCCGGTCGTGATCAACTTGGCCTTTGGCGCGGCCTTTTCAACCATTTCCTGACTGGTGGAATTTTTTAGTGCAGCCACTCTGAATTTCGGCTGATCGAGTCCTTTGGCGTCCTGAAGAGCGGCGACCTGCGCCCTCTTGGTGATAACGCCTTTTCCGGAGGTATAATAGGGTCCCACAAAAGCCACCTTCAGGTTGCGATTCGGAGTCATGGTCATGCCTGATATAACCATATCCACCTTCCCGGCCTGAAGCGCAGGGAGCAGTTTGGCGAACGGCATAACGGCCAGCTTCAACTTAACCCCCATGTTCATGGCGATCAGCTCAGCGAGCGCCACATCCATACCGATGACCTTGCCGGCCTTGTTCTTTGCGTTCAGGGGCGGCTGGTTACCCGAGAGTCCCACGGTGAGTTCGCCCTTCTTCAGAATGGTGTCCAGTGCGGGTCCGGCCACGGCGGCAGTGCCCAGGGTGAGTGCCAGTACGGCTGTCAAGGTAAGGACCAAAATGCTTCTTTTCATGTCAATTCTCCCTTCATTTGTGTGAAATTTGTCAACCCCTCCCCCCATCCTTGCCGTAGTGGCGTATACATAATAGACAAGGTTAAGCTTGCTGTTATTTGTTAAGTATCATCTCTTCTCGCTGACCGACACGCAATAGACGTTTCCTGACTCGGCGTAGTACCTGACATCGTAATCAAGGTCGGGATCCAGATCCAATAAGATACGCAGCATTTCAGAATTGCGATTCAATCTTGATCTAACCTTCTTGATTACCGTTCCATTAACAGAAATTTCGGAGCGACCACCCCAGGAAGAAACGTTTATGATGTGAACGGCAACCTTGGGGATCGCCCCCCCCAGAACGAGGACAATCGGGATGGCATAATGATTCAGATCAACATAAAGCCTGTCAGCGCCCTCGTCGCCGACTTGCAGCTCAATATTTTTTCCAATGAACGCTCTTTTCGGGGCTGGGGCCACACCCTGCTCCCGGATTTCCTCAACCGGGAGGCTGGCTTCACGGTCAGGCGGATAGGGGCTTGTTTTCACATCAAGCCGGGTCTCCGGGGTTCCCGTGTCCCTGTCCATCTTCTGCGTCACGCTGCCGCGCCCCAAAGGAACCTCAACTGGTAGACGCTTCCAAGACTCTCCGGAAAGGGCCTTTTCCGCCCTCTGGACTGTATGGTCATCTCGTTGCGAAGTTCCAGAAAGGGCTGTGTCCCTGACGGGCGGTACATGGTCAATCTTAAACTCATAAACTGCCAACAATTCCCCCCGGGGGCCCAAAATCTCTACATTCCAGTCTCCAATCTCCGTGGGGACAATGGTCTTGGCACTGTATGTCCTCCAATTGGGTGATTTAACATCAAGGTTGATCCGAAGTCGTTCCCGGCCGCCAAAACGCCAGACATGGGTTATCCAAGTGGGGTTTGCTGCCCCGACAATTCTCGTAAAACAGTACAGTTTGCCCACATCGGAAGAGAACCGCATGTTGGGATGGATGCATTTAAGTCCCGAAATATTGAGACATAGTGTCCCGTCCACCACGTGAAGCGGTCCGGTTTCCCCTCCCAAAACTGCCCCCCAAACGTGGCCCGAAAAAATCGGAAAAGTTGACAGCAACAAGAACAGAAATATCTTTTTTTTCTTCATAGCAAAAGGTTTTTCTGTAGGGTGTGATAAGCCCTGTTCTGCCCCTCTTCATACAACGAAATATCGCCTGGAATCAAGCCCGCCAGTGAGTGCCTGGTAACACCCCCAATAAAAGGAAAGTCCTTCGCTTCGAGTTGCGCCACCTTTGCCGCAAACGCGTCCGGGGCACCATTGTTCCAGGCAGCTACTCTTTCCTTTGCAGAAGCTCTACGCTAACGCCATCGGGAGCCACAATGAATGCGATGCGAATGCTCGGCGTAAAGTCCACCGGGTCAAGCGTAAACGTGACTCCCCTGTCTCTGAGTTCGTCGCAAAAGCCATCGAAATCTCCCTGCACATGGAAGCCAAAGTGATCGGTGCCCCATTGCAGGCCCTTCTTGGTAATCGGTTGCTCACCGGGTCTCTGGCCGCGGACGATGATGCTGGTCTTGCCAAAGGCAACCACAACTTGAGGCGCGCCAAGAGCCTCCTGGCTGATAATAATCTTGCCACCCAGTTTCTCTGCATACCAGTCCGCAGCGGTTTCCGGGTCCTCACTGATGACGTGGACGTGGTCAAAAACGATATTGGCATCACTCATAATGGTTTTCTCCCTCCTTCAAATCCTCTTTAGACACCTATTTCATTTTCCGAATACGCACCTCGGTCCCCCGCGCATCCTTCAGCAATTCTACAATTTCCGATGTATCTGTCCCGCCATAGTGATAGGGGTAAAGGATCTTTGGCTTAAACGCCTTTGCTGCATCAGCGACCATCTCCGGCGTCATGGTGTAGGGCAGGTTCATCGGTAAGAACGCGATGTCGATATTCCTTAGCTTTTTCATTTCCGGAGTGTTTTCGGTGTCACCGGCCACATAAACCCTCTTGTCTCCAAACGTGATCACATAGCCATTGCCGATGCCCTTTGGATGGAAGGGGACCCCCTTGCTGCGCATGTGGACCATATTGTAGGCTGGAACAGCCTCTATTTTCAAATCCCCAACGCCCTTCACATCTCCATTTCTCAGTAGGAGACCACCTTTCACCCTGTCTGCACACTTTTCGGTCAACACCACCTGGGTCTTGTCCGTTCGGATCTGCTCAATTGCTTTAAGATCCAGATGATCGCCGTGATGGTGGGTCAACAGGATAATATCCGCCTTGGGCATCTTTGAATAATCGGTCAATCTGCTCCATGGATCAACATAGATAACCTTATCCCCAAAAGTAAACATGAGTGTGCCGTGGCCGAGGAATGTAATCTCCAGGTTCCCAGAGTCTGTTTCTATTACATCCTTTTCAAACGCTGTTTGAGCAGCCGCAACTGCCACAAACATGAGGACGAAAAAATTGAAGAGCAAGAATAATTTTTTCATATGACACCTCCCTTATCTTTTGCCTATTCCCCATCTCATTTACTGTATGTTTCCCAATTTCTCAACAACCCCGGGAAAAATAATAGGATTTCTGGAGTGGGGTTCGGGTGTTTCTTTCAGGCGCTCTCTCAAAGTGGATTTACTCCTCACTTTCGCAGTGGTTGATATTTGGGCTTCCGGCTCGGAGGGCCTCCAGCTCGGAGAGGTTTTCTCCTTCTGAACCCTTATTGGCTTCTCCGTGCTTCCGGCAAAACCCCAAATATCAGCCACGCTACAACGACAGGTTTAGAGAGCGCCTGGAGGAAACAGCTGAACCCCACGGTGTCCGAACTTATTAAGAACTAACCTCCGTGAGAGATGATCGGATTTCCGTAGTAGCCTTTGGTGCAGATATTTTTTATTGGCTCTTACCACGAAGGTCGATCGGCCATACATCCACCACCTCATCTCCCCGGACGATGTGGAAACAATCAAACTGGTTCACCGTGGGATCGCAATGGGAAACGACTAGCTCCAGAGTGGCACCCAGTTTCGGCAGTGAATGAGATCCTTCCGCTGGGCTCAGCATCCCGTATTCATCGCCAAACCAATCGTACCGAAGCCCCGAGTACTCCCTGGTTACAACACGCGGGCTGGCACCATCTCTATATAATGACTTGAGCCCAGCGTCCACAGTGACATGGGTCTCGTGAGAAACGTTGACAACGCTCGTCAGAAGGGTGAGTGCGGGACGGAAAGAATCGGAAAGCGCCGTTGACCCGGCGGTCTCGATTGACATGTATTCCGCGTCCATCACCGCATAGGAGCCAACCTGCAACTCTGTCAGTTCCGGGATAGACAGATCGATGTCGGAGGTGCCGGTACCCGAACCACTAAAGATCGTGCAACCCGTCCCCTTGGCCTGGAGCCGTCGGAAGAGGGCGGAAGCCCGCCCGAGGCTCTCTTTGGAGGCCTTTCTGCGATCTTCATAGCTCTGTATGTGTTGCACATGTCCTGCATATGCTTGAATCCCCCTGAGTCTGAGATGATCACTTGCCATAACGAAATCGGCCAACTCGAGACCTCTATCGGGAGACACACCTGTCCTGCCCAGCCCTATGTCAATATCCACGAGCACATCAATTCTCAGGTCATGATCTGCGAGATGTTTTTCCAGAAGGTCAATGTTCTTTGGATGATCTATGACGGTCATCAAAGAGGGGGACCTCCGCAAGAAGGCGGCGAGGCGTTTTACCTTCCGCTCAACCGCCAGAGCACCCGTAATCAGAACACCATGGACGCCTGAGTTGACAAGCGCCTCGGCTTCAGAGACTTTGGCAACGCACACGCCGATGGCGCCCTTCTCCAACTGCTTTTTCGCCAGTATCGAGCACTTGTGGGTTTTTGCGTGGGGACGCAATTTCTTGCCGGCAGCATTCGCACTTGCCTGCATCTTTCCCAGATTTTCCTCCAGAATCTCCAGGTCAAGCACAAGGCATGGCGTATCAAGATCAAACTTGTTCATATCCATTTTCGCTTCAGGTACCGATTTTTCCTTATATGACAGGGGAAGAAACTGAGGGCGGGTGGTTCGTAAGTGTGAACCCCAAGCCCACTGATTCACACACGCAACAGCTCCGTGCGGAGCCAGTCGGTACCGTCGATCAGTTCTTGCTGGCGATGGGCCATGGGCACCTCAATTAAAGAAGGTCGGTTGACAGAAAGAGCTTCCTGAAAAATGGATTTAAAGTCAGCAAGGTTATCGACACGCCTTCCATAGGCACCGAAGGATCTTGCCATTTCAACAAAGTCGGGGTTTTGCAGATCCGTATCTATAATTCGTCCATCATAGTACTTCTGTTGCGATCCCTTGATCCCACTCAGTGCCTGGTCATTCACAATAATGGTAACCACGTTCATATCGTATTTCACCGCCGTCGATAGCTCAGGGGAGCCCATCATGAATCCACCGTCTCCCGTAAAACATACAACCGGTTTTTCTGGGTGAGCAGCCTTTGCACCGAGGGCCGCAGGAAAAGCGTACCCCAATGAGACGCTGATGTTTGGGTACAGAAAAGTGGATGGATCAGACACGGGAAATTCGTCTAGGGTTGCGTATCCGATTGAGTGGACATCAACAGACAGAATTCCTTCTTCGGGTAGGACTTGCCGGATCTCGGACAGCAGGGGTATTGGGGGCTGGGCAGCGAATTCCTTTCGAAGGCCTTGAAGCGGCTGTTCCCAAATGTTCTCCCTTTGTTCAATCTCCTCGATTAACGCACTCAGGATTCCTTTTAGGTCTCCGACAACGCTGAAATCGCTTGGATATTCCGAACCGATCTCCCGCGGATCTTCATCGATCTGGATGAGGGGATGGGGTGGCTTCAAGTCCCAATACCGCGTGTCTATGGACGTAAAGCGAGGGCCGATGGCAAGGGTGCAGTCGGCGAGATCCATTGCCTTACGGGCAAGGAAACGGTTACAGTGTGAAAGTGCCAGGGGGTGGTCTTCCCGGAGGGCACCTTTGGCGCATCTCGTCACTGCCACCGGAGCGTTCAGCTTCTCGGCCAGCAATCGCAGTTCCTCGCGGGCGTCTGCATGAATGACAGCCGAACCCGCAAAAATCATTGGCATCCTGGCCTGATTGAGGGCCTCTACGGCAGCCTGTATGGCGCTGGGCTCAGGAGCTGGACCCGGTGTCCGGCCAACAGGGGATGGAATATTCTCCTTTCCGGAATCAACCAAGACGTCGTCCGGGAACTCAAGCATCACGGGCCCGGGGCGGCCTGAACGAAGCGCACGGAATGCCTCGGCCACAACTTCCGGAATCTCGCCCACATTTCGTGCAATGGCACAATATTTTGTAATCGGTTTGAAAAATGACATTTGATCCAAACCGTGGAACAGTTTCGCCGGATTCTTTTCATAATACTTTGAATGACTCTGCCCCGTGATCAGGAGCACAGGCACACAGTCGGTAAAGGCTTCCAGGAGCCCGGTAGCCGCGTTGCTGGCACCCGGCCCGGGCACCGTGAGTGCCACACCCACGTCACCCGTGGAGCGGGCGAAACCATCTGCCATCAAGGTAGCGGCATACTCATGACGCACCAGATAATGAGCTATCCCCTCCGTCCCGCGGCGAAAAATTGCATCGTAAATTTGAAGGTTCTGCACCCCGGGCATTCCAAAGATGCAACGGACCCCCTGCGCTTCCAGACATTTAATAAGAAGATCTACACCTTTTATAGACACGACGATTATACCCTCCTTAGCCTTACAATTTTTTCAATTCTCCCCCGGGAGCAGAATCATCCATTTTCCCGTTGCTCATCCACGACCACCTCTACACTCCCAGGACTCAATGGATAACTTGGCACTTTTTTCATGGGGCGAGGAACACCTTAACCCCACGGTGCCCGAGATTATTGGGAACATACACTGTTTGCAGACCAAAACCTCTACCAATAATGATCCAAAATACAGTATTATGATCCACATGACTTTGTCAAACCTCTTGATGACCAGGGGCTTGGAAGGCAGAGCCTGATCTGCCGCTCCCCCCTTTTGTTGCAATGTCCCGCTCGGTACGACAATACATGAGGCCTTGACTTTAGAAAAAATGGTAGGGATATTAGAGGCGTCTCGAGAATCTATTTTAACATCAATCAATTCAAATTTTTGCTTACTATTCCGGCTCATTAGATTAAAGTTGTGGATTTCTGAAAGGGAGCCACATGGGTTTTCCAAAAGCCGTTAGTCTCCGAGAGGTTGGACCGCGCGACGGGTTCCAGATGGAGCGCGATTTCATCCCCACCGAAACGAAAATCGAAATAGTTAACGGTTTGGCCGGTGCGGGAATTCGCTTGTTTGAGGTCACTTCATTCGTATCGGCCAAGGCTATTCCTCAATTATGTGATGCTGCAGACGTGGTGGCAGGGATCAACCGCTTTAAGGGGCTTGCGGTGGGGGCACTTGTGCCTAATGCCCGCGGGGCAGAAAACGCTGCACGGGCAGGAGTGGATGAGATGGTTCTCCTGGTGTCCGCATCGGAAAGTCACAACAAGAGCAATGTCAACCAAACCATTGAAAATTCACTGAACGGCTTTGAAACCGTGGTCAAGATTGCATCAGAGGCCCGGATAGCCCTGCGTTGCTCCATGTCAGTGGTCTTCGGGTGCCCGTTCGAAGGAGAGGTTAACCCTGAAAAAGTCACACGGG